>DWZA01000097.1 GCA_019118365.1 Candidatus Lachnoclostridium stercoravium
CTTCCCGCTGCATGCCGTTCGCTCAGGAACAGCTGTCAGATAAATGTATCTGCTGCGGCAAACCGGCGAAGAAAATGGTTTACTGGGGCAGAGCATATTAAAATGGAGTGAAAGCCATGAGGATAGAGATACCGCCTGCAGTAGACAGGATCATAAATAAACTGGAAGAAAATGGATTTGAAGCCTACGCGGTAGGCGGCTGCGTGCGGGATACTCTTTTGGGCCGGGAGCCGGAAGACTGGGACATCACCACGTCGGCAAAACCTCAGGAGGTAAAACGGATCTTTCCCCGGACCATCGATACCGGCATCCAGCACGGAACGGTCACGGTCATGATCGATCACAAAGGATATGAGGTGACCACATACCGGATCGACGGGGAATATGAGGACGGACGCCATCCAAAGTCAGTTGCCTTTACTCCCAGTCTGACGGAAGACCTGAAACGGCGGGATTTTACCATCAACGCCATGGCTTATAACCATAGAAGAGGGATCGTAGACGAGTTCGGCGGCATGGAAGACCTGAAGGGAAAATGTATCCGCTGCGTAGGAAGAGCGGAAGACCGCTTTACAGAGGACGCCCTTCGGATCCTCCGGGCGATCCGCTTCTCTGCCCAGCTGGGCTTTGATATCGAACCGTCTACGTTCGAGGCTGTCAGAATCATAGCTCCGAATATTGAAAAGGTAAGCAAAGAACGGATCCAGACGGAGCTGACAAAGCTTCTCCTTTCGGACAATCCGGATAAGATCGCCCTGGTATTTGAGCAGGGGATCGGGCCGTATATCGCGCCCAGGTTCAGCAGGATCCCAGTGGACCAAAAAACTATGGAAGAGAAGCTTTCGCGCCCGTGCCGCTCATTTCTCCCAGGAAGCGGCAGCCTTTTACAGCCGGTAAAATACCTTCGCTGGGCGGCGTTTCTGCGGTTTTCCGGGGAAGACGGGACGAAGGCTGTCCTCAGAGAGCTTAAGATGGACAACGACACCATCGGGAAGGCTTCCCTGCTTGTAAAATGGTGTTACCAGGAGATCAGGCCGGAAAAGACAGCCGTTCGTAAAACCATGGCGCAGATGGATCGGGAGTTATTCCGCCGCTTGCTGGAACTTCGAAGATTCTGCATCAAAACAGATCTCCTTCAGGAGAACGAAGAGGAGCTAGAGCAGCTGGATAAGATCGAAAGGCTGGCAGATGAGATCGAAAATGCCGGCGACTGCCTGTATATCCGGGAACTGGCCGTTACAGGGCAGGACCTGATCGCTTCCGGCAGAAAGCCTGGAAGGGAGATCGGAGCGCTCCTGCAGAGATTTTTAGAAGAGGTTCTGGAAAGGCCGGAACACAATACAAAAGAATATCTTCTTGCCATGGCAGAACAGCCAGATAGGGAGAATAAAATGTAAAAAATATCCTCCGCCAGGGACCTGCGGATCCGAAAATCCTGTCCCTTCAGCGGAGGATATCTGCATTTTATACATCGACGTTATTTTTTGGCAAAGGCTGCGGGCGCGTATCAAAAGGTGAACGGATGAAAATGATATCTGCCGCGCCCTGCCTGGGTTATCTGAGTGTATCTTGTTTCTGGCTTTTGGCCAGAGGTTTACTGGATCACGCCGTTGGTATCAACGACCCATACGACGCCGTTATCATCCGTATAATCCTTAAATCCATTGCCTAATTCCGGCTGAGTCTTGGATTTAGAGGAAGAAGATGCTCTCTGGATCGTTCCGGAGACGTTGACAAGGTAGCGTTTTCCTTCAAATTCTGCCGGGGCAAGGCGCAGATCCGCATCGGCATCCTGGCGCAGGCCGTTGATATACAGCACGTTGTCGCGGATACCGTTATAGCCCTGGCCCTTTCTGGAACCGTCTGTGTAGAAGAACCAAATCTGGTTTTCCCCTAAATCCTCGTCATAGATCGTCTGTTTTCCAGTGCGCATCACTCCGTCTTCCCCGAAATAGTAATTCGCGGACGCGCCGTTTTCCAGAGTAACAGCCTGAAGATCTGTCTGCATTTCTCCTTTCTCGTTAAAGCCATATTTTTTAGAATCAACAGTAAATACCTCTATGCCCTTTTCTCCATAGTATGGTTTTCCGTTTTTGAAGTAGAAGCGGTAAGTGTCTTCGTCATCGCTTATGCCTTCTACCCCATAGATCTCGTACCATCCTTTCGCCCGTTTGCCGTCTTCCTCATAATACTGCCATCCGGCCAGAGGATGGGCGGCTTCAGATTCTGTTGCGGTCGGGACTTCTACCTGGACCCATCCGGTCTGGAGGCGTCCATTGATAAAGGTGTAATATTCACCGTTGATCTTCTTATCTACTTCATTTTCTACCATCTTTCCGTTGCTGTTAAAATAGTACCAGGAAAATTCCTCTTCATAATCGTCGTCTTCCTCTAACAGCTGGACCCATCCGGTTTTTCTGGAACCGTCTTCGCCAAGGTAATAGGTAGCTCCGTCGATTTCAACCTTTCCAGTCAGCATATAGCCGTCTTCGTTGAAATAATACCATTTATTGTCGATGGACTGCCATTTGGAAACGATGCGTTTTCCGTTATTTCCATAGTAATACCAGAAGGTATCCGGCTCGTCGTCGCTCCAGCTGTCCTCGTTGTCCTCGGAGATCCATGTGTTATAAACACGTTTTCCATCTGCGTCCACATAATACTCGTCCACAGCTTCTTCTGTTGTAATGTAACCTTCGTCATCTAAATAGTACCAGTCGTCGCCCCGCTTCTTCCATGTGTCGGACAGGTAATAATCTTCGTCCTCATAGTAGCGCCAGCTTCCGTTTTCTTCCACCCAGCCTTTATCGGCGGCGTAAACAGTGTTTGCCGGGTTTGCAAAGAATACAGGGGCTGCTGCTGACATCACTGCCGCAGCGGATAATACAGCCAGGAATTTTGTTGTCTTTTTCATAATTTGTTCTCTCCTTTTTGTGTGTTTGATGTGTTGGCCGAAAATCCATTGTTGCATTACGAGCATGATTATAGCGTGGCCCAGGAGAGAAATCTAGTGAAGCTTCGTGGCAGAAATGGGAGCGCGAGGAACGGATGGAACGGCGATGGAAAACAGGGGAGAGGGGTAGCGGCGGAGAATATGGAGATAAGCGGCGATATTACAACAGTGCGCTTTGATTTTCCGAGATAAATAGAGCACATCAAGATTTTTTGGGTTAGAAGCGCGGCTCAATAAGGTCTTCCATGAGTTTAGAGGACATGGTATACTAGGAGCACTTGGCCAGGTATACTTTCGTTTGATATTAATATTCGAGATAAAACGGGAGCAGTGATATAGATATGAACAGAGATTACTTATTTCGGGAAATAAAAAAAGAAGAGATCCCGCAGATGTTTTCCATGATCCTCCAAAGGATCGAATGGATGGACCGGCAGGGTATCGAACAGTGGAATAAGACTGGATACATCCAGGCTTATCCCCAGTCCTATTATGAAGAAGAAAGAGAAAAGGGCGAAGTTTTTGTCCTGGCAGACCGTTCCACCGGCAAGCTTGTCAGCGCCGCCGTCCTGAAAGAAATGGATGAACGCTGGACGGACGACCGCCCCGCTCTCTATCTTCATAATTTTGTAAGCAGGATAGCAGTAAAAAACGCAGGCAGTATTTTTCTTTATTTTGTTGAAAAATACGCGCTCAAAAAAGGAAAAAAATATCTCCGGCTCGACTCGGCGGAAGATAATCCTATTCTTGCGCAGTATTATGAATCTCACGGATTTATGCCTGTCGGGAAATGCGAAGACGGGCTGTATAAAGGGATTCTGCGGGAAAAGGAATTAAGAGAACATGCCGTCAAGTAATTCCATGGCCGGCATATCCGCGGACTGATATTAAACATCAGCCCGTTTTTCATATTTTTCAATGGCACATTGATGTGCCTTACTCCTTTTATACCGCTCGGTTGCCGCCGCCAGTTCCTGGCGGATCTCCTCATTTGGGATGAAGGCCTGTTTTGACGTCTGATCATATCCGAGATATCCAAGATGGATCAGATAGGTCAGAACATCATCTTTATTTTTGAAGCTGACCATGTCGTTTTGGAACGATTTAACGTCTACTTCCACTGCCGCTCCTGCCAGCATATTGATAATAGCAGTTTTCAGGCCATCAAAATCCATATTGATCAGTGGAACGATCGCTTCATACGTCTCAGTTTCTGACCAATAGCTCTGAAATTTGTTCCATGTCAGAACTTCAACGACTGCTTTTGGATTGTATACCTGATACTCCTCCAGAAGATAGCCGTCGTACCACCGTTTGACATCATCAAAAATTTTTCCATATTTCTGACACAGCGCCTTTACTTCTTTTTCAGTAAAGCCGATGTACTCCGCAAAAATTCTGGCGTCGATCATGGTAAATTCCGTAAAATTGTTAAGCGCCGATTGTGTTTTTATCTTCTTGATCGGCAGGCTGCCTGTAAGATACGCGAGCTGAATAAATTTTGTAGGCTCGCTCCCCTTAAACATCCCCCTCAGGAAGTTAATATACTCTTCCTGTATCTTCTCATTTGCCGACTCATCCCGGATCAGAACGTCCCATTCGTCGATGATAACGATAAATCGTTCTCCTGCTGCGTTGTTGATCCTGGACAGAGCCCCATACGCCGTCTTTACATGCTCCAATGGAATATCCGGATAAGCTTCTCTGAGCTCCGAGATCAAATGGTCGTTGATATATGTGACCGTTGCTTCCGGGGAACCGGCATCCAGCATACACCACTGCACATCAAAATAAATAACATTGCATTTATTCAAATTTTTTCTGCAATCCGGGCTTTTCGTGATCTCAAGACCTGAAAAGACAGCGGAAGAATCACAGCCTTTGCTGTAATATGCCGCCAGCATATCTGCGGTCATCGATTTTCCGAACCTCCGGGGCCTGCTGTTGCAGATCAGCGCCTGATTTGTATCTAAAACACTGTTCGTATATTCAAGAATCCCTGTCTTATCAACGTATATTTTAGAATTAAGGGCTACCTGAAAAGCCCTGCGCGAGTCAACGAACAGGAAAAATCTTGATACCAGCCAGGCAGAAATTTTCTTGCTTTGCTATTTTCAAATCCCAATTTCCGTGTATAATGAGCCATAGTCAGGAAGGAGAGAATGAAAAATGGTTTTGAAGAAAAAAAGGAAATGGTGTTCTTTTCAAAAAAAGTATGATATGCTAATGGCATGTAACCGTTCAGCCGTGCGCCAGGATATATGATAAAGAGCGTTACAAGCTTGCTTGTAAAAGCGATCTGACATATATCCTGGCATAGGGATGACATCCAGGGCTTCCCTCCGGCACATTCTGTGCTGGAGGAAAGATACACGGCTGAACAATGTGCGAAGAAGGAGAAATTACAGCTATGAGGATGAAAGTTTCCAATTATATTGCGCAGAAATTAGTTGATGAAGGGATCACGCAGGTATTTTCCGTGACCGGAGGCGGCGCTATGCATTTAAACGACGCCCTGGGCCATCAGAAGGGACTTACCTGTTTATATAACCACCACGAACAGGCCAGCGCTATCGCAGCGGAGAGCTACGCCAGGATCCACAACAAGATCGCGGCGCTCTGCGTTACTACAGGCCCTGGCGGGACCAACGCCATTACCGGAGTGGTAGGCGGATGGCTGGATTCTATCCCTATGTTCATCGTCTCCGGGCAGGTGCGCTATGACACTACGGCCCGGTGGTCAGGAGTGGGGATCCGGGCTATGGGCGACCAGGAATTTGACATTGTAAAAGCGATTTCCTGTATGACAAAATACAGCGAGATGGTGATCGATCCAAGGAGGATCCGTTTCTGTATGGAAAAGGCCCTTTACCTTTCCTATACGGGAAGGCGCGGCCCTACCTGGCTGGACATCCCGCTGGATATCCAGGGCGCTTACATTGAGACGGACGAGCTGATCGGCTTCGATAAGGACGATTACGAGGCCGGCGGTACCGGCTGGGCAGCGAAATCAGAGGCGGAGATTCCGGAAGATACGGCTGGAAAGGGCGAGCCGAGAGAAAAGCTTCCGCCTAAAGTAGAGGAAGAGACGGCCAGAGCGATCATCGCGAAGATCAAAGAAAGTAAGAGGCCGGTATTTAACGTAGGAAACGGCGTGCGGCTGGGCGGAGCCATCGACGTGTTCCACCGGGTAGCGGACAAGCTGGGGATCCCGGTAGTGACCGGATGGAATTCCGAAGACTGTATGTGGGACGACCATCCCCTGTATGTGGGCCGTCCGGGAAATTTCGGCGACCGTCCGGGAAATTTCGCAGTACAGAACAGCGATCTGGTGCTGTCTGTGGGAAGCCGTCTGAGCCTGCGTCAGGTAGGATTTAACTATAAGACATGGGCAAGGGCCGCCTATGTGATCTACAACGATATCGATATCGAAGAGCTTCACAAGCCCAGCGTTCACGCGGATATGAGAGTCCACGCCGACGCGAATGATCTTCTGGAAGTGATGGACCGGGTGCTGGACGAGGAGGAAAAGCTTCCGGTATTTGACGGAGGCGAAGGGCTTCCGGGCATGACCTGGCAGGAGACATGCCAGATGTGGAAAACAAAATATCCGGTAGTGCTGCCGAAGCATTACGAGGGCGGCATGGAGAAACCGGCTAATGTATACGCCTTTATTAAAGAACTGAGCCGCCGCCTGCCGGAGGGCATGGTAACGGTGGTCGGCAACGGTTCCGCCTGCGTTGTAGGAGGACACGCTTATGTGTTAAAGAAGGGACAGCGTTTTATCACCAATTCCGCCATCGCTTCTATGGGCTACGATCTGCCTGCGGCTATCGGCGCCTGCGTGGCGGACGGACGGCGCGATATGGTCCTGGTAACGGGAGACGGAAGTATGCAGATGAACTTGCAGGAGCTGCAGACTATCATCCATCACCGGCTGCCCATCAAGATCTTCGTGATCAATAACGGCGGCTATCATTCTATCCGCCAGACACAGAAGAATTATTTCGGGGAACCGCTGGTAGGCATCGGCGAGGACAGCCACGACTTAAGCTTCCCGAACCTGGAAAAGCTGTCCTGGGCTTACGGATATCCATATGTGGGGATCCATCACAATCCAGAGCTGGGAGAAAAGATCGAAGAAGCGTTAGCCATGGAAGGCCCTGTGATCTGCGAGATATTTGTAACATGGGATCAGGTATTCGAGCCGAAGTCTTCGGCAAAACGTCTGCCGGACGGAACTTTAGTCTCCCCGCCGCTGGAAGACCTGTCTCCATTCCTGCCGGATGAGGAGATGGATTCCATCATGATCATCCCAAGGATCAAGGAATAAGATCATGAACGTGATCGTAACAGGAGGGACCAGCTTTATCGGCCTGGCGGTGATCCGAAAGCTTTTAGAAAGCGGCCATGAGGTATGGGCGGCGGTGCGCCCTGGTTCGGCCAACAAAGACAAGCTGTCGTCCCACGAAAGGCTCCATACGTTTTCCTGCAGCCTGGAGGAGGTGGGAGATCTTCCTTTTACGCAGGAAGGAAAACGGCTGGCAGCCAGGAAAGACAAGGCGTTTCTCCACATGGCATGGGACGGCGTAGGAAGCGCCGGGAGAAGCGATAAGAATATACAGGAACAGAATATCCGCAATTCCATAAAAGCGGCGGAGGCGGCCCAGGCTCTTGGCTGCGGCCGCTTCCTGTTTTCCGGATCCCAGGCGGAATACGGCGTTCACCGGGAAGTGATGACGGAAGACGCGCCCTGCGCGCCGGTATCGGAATATGGAAAGGCCAAGCTGGAATTTGGAAAAAGGGCGGAGGAACTTTGCAGGAAGAGCGGGATGGAGTACGTCCATTGCAGGATCTTCAGCGTTTACGGGCCAGGGGATCATCCCTGGTCGCTGGTGAACAGCTGCATCCGCACCTTTGAAGAGGGCGGATGCATGAAGCTGGGGGAGTGCACCCAGAAATGGAATTTTCTCTATATCGACGACGCGGCAGAGGCTATAGCCGCGCTTCTGACATCGGAAAAAGCCATAAGCGGCATTTATAATATTGCCGGAAACGATACCCGCGTTCTTCGGGAATTTATTGAAGAGATCTATGAGATCTGCGGGAGGAAGGGAAGCTTTGTTTACGGGACGAGAGGATTTAACGCGGAAGGCCCGGCTTCCCTGATCCCGGATATTTCCAGGGTGGAAAAAGCGGCCGGATGGGAACCGGCTGTTTCCTTCCAGGAAGGAATTGAGAGAACAAGGAGAGCTTTGATATGAAAACATGTATCGCATGCGGGGGAGAGCTGTTTGAAGCCCCCCTTTTAACGTTGGATTCCATGCCTGCTTCCGCCCAGAATATACCGGATGAGAATGAGGTGGAAAACGACAGCGGCATCAGCCTTTCTCTGTGCCAGTGCGCGGACTGCGGCCTGGTGCAGTTTGACTGCGGGCCGGTAGACTATTACCGGGACGTGATCCGGGCCGGCGGATATTCCTCTACTATGGTGGAGCTTCGCCGCAGACAGTACAGGCATTTGATCGAGACGTATCATCTGGAAGGAAAGAAATTTATCGAGGCCGGCTGCGGGAGAGGAGAATTTCTTTCTGTTCTTAAAGAATTTCCGGTGGAAGCTTACGGAATCGAGCACAAGAAGGAGCTGGTCCAGGAAGCGGTAAAAAACGGCCTGAATGTAAAAGAAGGATTTTTAGAGACGGAAGATACGGCGATCCCAGGCGGCCCCTTCGATTGCTTTTTATCCTTTAATTTCCTGGAACATCAGCCTTATCCAGGAGTTATGCTGCGGGCCATATACAATAACCTGACGGAAAACGGCATGGGGCTCGTCACTGTGCCCAGCCTGGAATACATTCTCCAGTACAACGGGTATTACGAGCTGATCCACGATCATATCGCATACTATACCTTTGATTCCCTGCGCCGCCTTCTTGAGGACAACGGCTTCCAGGTCCTTGAAGAAGAGATGATCAACCGGGATACGATCTCCATGATTGTGCGAAAAGGCGAAAAGAAGACAGGCGCAGAAAAAGCAGAGAAAAACGAGGCGCAGCGGATCGACGTTTCCGGGTTAAAGGAGAGCGTCTGCACGATCCGGGAAGAGATCAGCCAGCTGATCAGCCGCCTGGACAAAGAAGGAAAGAAACTGGCTATATGGGGAGCCAGCCATCAGGGATTTACTCTGGCGGCCACTACAGAAGCGGGAAAAAGGGCGCTCTATATCATAGATTCTGCGCCTTTTAAGCAGGGGCGGTTCGCTCCCGCTTCCCATGTGAAGATCGTTCCCCCGGACCATTGGAAGGAGGAGCCTGCGGACGTGATCCTGATCGTGGCGCCCGGCTATACCGACGAGATCGCCGGGATCATAAAAGAACGCTTTGTAAAAGAAAATGGGGAAAGACCGGAGATACTGACGTTAAAGACTAATCATCTGGAATAGAGGGAGATGGATCATGAAAGCATTTGTTTTAAAAGAACCTGGAGTCGTAGGCTGGTATGACGCGCCGGAACCAAAGCTTACTCCTTATGGGGCGATCCTGGAGCCGGTGGCGGTCACCCCCTGCTCTTCCGACGTCCATACGGTTTTCGGCGGCGGCAGCAGGAAAGCGCCGAACCTGATCCTGGGCCATGAATGCGTGGCCAGGATCCTGGAAACCGGAGACATGGTGCAGGATTTTGTGCCGGGAGAAGTCGTGGCAGTACCGGCCATTACCCCGGACTGGAGGGCGAAAGCGATCCAGGAGGGCAACGACCGCCATGCTTCGGCGCCGTTTTCCGGCCACCAGCTGGGAAGGACCCAGCCGGGAGTATTTGCGGAAAAATTCCTGATCCCGGATGCGGACACCACGCTTGCAAAGATCCCGGACGGGGTTACCCTGGAACAGGCGCTAATGTGCGTGGATGTGGTGACCACTGGCTTTACCGGAGCGGAATACGCCGATATTAAGATCGGCGATACCGTAGTGGTCATGGGGATCGGACCGATCGGGCTGATGGCTGTGGAAGGAGCCAGGCATCTGGGAGCAGCCAGGATCATCGCCGTAGGGACAAGGCCCATATGCAGACAGCTGGCAGCGGAGTTTGGGGCTACGGACATTATCAGTTATAAAGACGGAGACGTGACGGAACAGGTGCTGTCTATGACTGGCGGCGTGGGAGCGGACTCAGTCATCATCTGCGGAGGAGGAGACGAAGTCTTCACTCAGGCGGTGGATATGGTCCGTTACGGTACAGGCACGATTTCCAATGTTAATTATTACGGGGGCACAGGCATGCTGGGCTTCCCGAAATTTTCCGGCGGCCGGGGGATGGCCGGAAAGACCATCCATACGGAGCTTGCCAAAGGCGGCCGCGCCAGGATCGAACGCCTGCTCGCCATGGTAAAATACGGGCGTATCGACCCGCAGAAATTAGTGACTCATCATCTTTCGGGACTTGACAAAGTAGAAGATGCGTTGTATATGATGAAGGAAAAGCCAGAAGATCTGGTCAAAGTAATGGTTACGATTTAGAACGCAGAGGTAACAAATGAAGACAATCAGTATTGTAGTTCCTTGCTACAACGAAGAGGAAAACGTAGAAGCTTTAAGCCAGGCGATCATCGCCACATTTGAAAAGGATCTGCCTGCTTACGGTTATGAGCTGTTATTTATAGACAATGATTCCCAGGATTCTACCAGGGATATCATACGAAGGCTGTGCGCAGGGAACAAAAATATCAAGGGCATATTCAACGCGAAAAATTTCGGCCAGTTTAACTCCCCGTATTACGGCATGCTCCAGACCACAGGGGACTGCACCATCCTGATGGCGGCGGATTTTCAGGATCCGGTGGAGATGATACCGAAATATGTAAAAGAGTGGGAAAACGGCTATAAGATCGTTATAGGGATCAAAAATTCCAGCCAGGAAAATAAGCTTATGTACTGGCTCAGGGGCTGTTATTACAAGATGATCAAAAAGCTTTCCGATGTGGAACAGATCGAGCAGTTTACCGGATTCGGGCTGTATGATAAGAAATTTATCCAGGTTCTAAGGGATCTGGACGATCCGACGCCGTTTCTTCGGGGGATCGTGGCCGAGCTGGGATTTCGCAGGAAAGAGATCCCCTATGAGCAGCCCAGGAGAAGAGCCGGAAAGACCAGCAATAATTTCTACAAGCTTTATGACGCGGCCATGCTCAGCGTTACTTCTTATACAAAAGTAGGGCTGCGGCTGGCGACGATCTTCGGCAGTATCTGCTCCGCGATCAGCATGGCGGTAGCAGTGATCTACCTGGTCATGAAGCTTTTGTACTGGGACCGTTTCCCGGCAGGCATGGCCCCCATGCTCATCGGCATGTGTTTCCTGGGGTCTGTGCAGATATTTTTTATCGGCCTTGTGGGAGAATATATACTCAGCATCAACTCCAGGGTGATGAAACGTCCTCTGGTAGTAGAGGAAGAACGGCTGAACTTTGCAGATCCAGGGGAGAAACAGCCGGAAGATAAAGAGGACAGCCATGAGATATAAAGTTGATATTGTAAGGATACGGGAAAATTCCATCACTCTGAACGGATGGGCGATCGGGAAGAAGCCAGAGTCAGAGATCGGATTTTCCGTTGAGGATAAAGACCATAAAACTATTGATTTTAAATACGTGTCCACCAGAAGGGACGATGTGAGCCAGATCTATTTTGGGAAAGCTTACGATAAGGATTTCGGCTTTGACATTCAGTTCCCCTATGAGCGGGGCGAGGACTATTACCTGGTGATCATCTGCGACGGCAGGAAAGCCAGGATCAAATATAATGAAGAGCTGATCGCGAAACGGTCCAGCGTGGCCCATAAGCGCAGAGAGAAGATCAAGGATCTGATGAATATGGAGACAGTCCGGGTAGCCTGGGATTTCTGGAAGGAAAACGGGCTGAAGGCCCTGATCATCAAATCCAGGCACAAGCTCCAGGGCATTGACAACGACTACGATTACGGGGAGTGGTACGAGCTGACCAGGCCGACGGAAGAAGAACTGGAAAGGCAGCGAAAGGAAAGATTTCCTGTGGAACCTCTCTTTTCCATCGTGATCCCGGCTTTCCAGACCCCAGAGAAGTATCTGAAGGAAATGCTGGATTCCATCCTTGCCCAGACCTACGGAAAGTGGGAAGTCTGCATCGCGGACGGCAGCCCGAAGGGTAAGAGCCTGGAAAAGATCCTGAAACGGTATAGTGAAAAGGATAGCCGGATCCATTACAGGATCCTTGGAGAAAACCTGGGGATCTCCGGCAATACCAACGCCGCTATGGATATGGCTAAGGGAGACTACATCGTTCTGGCCGACCATGACGACACTCTGACCCCTGACGCCCTTTATGAACTGGCGAAGGCGGTCAGTAAAGATCAGGACAACGACGTGATCTATTCCGATGAAGACAAGCTGGATATGGATGGAGGCGCTCTTTTCGAGCCTCATTTCAAACCGGATTTTAATATAGACCTGCTGACCAGCACCAATTATATCTGCCATCTGTTTGCGGTAAAACGGGAGCTGGTGGAGAAGGTGGGGAAATTTGACCACCGATTTGACGGCGCCCAGGATTATGATTTCATCTTCCGGTGTACGGAAAACGCGAAGAAGATCTGTCATGTGCCGAAGGTGCTGTACCACTGGCGCTGCCACCAGGATTCTACGGCCAGCAACCCGGAGAGCAAGATGTACGCCTTTGAAGCCGGGGCGCGGGCGATTAAAGCTCATTTTGACCGGCTGGGGATCGAAGTGGAGTCCATCGAAAAAGGAGTGGATTTTGGAAAATATCACACTCGCTTTAAGATCAAGGGAGAGCCGCTGGTATCGGTGATCATCCCGAATAAGGACCACAGGCTTGATCTGGATGTGTGCGTGAAGTCCCTGATGGAGAAGGCTACCTATAAAAACCTGGAATATATTGTGATCGAAAATAACAGCACGGAGAAAGCTACCTTTGAATATTATGAGCAGATGGAAAAGGAACATGACAATTTCCATGTGGTCACCTGGGAGAGGGAATTTAACTACTCCGCCATCAATAATTTCGGGGAAAAATACGCAAAGGGCGAGTACCTGCTTTTCCTAAACAACGATACGGAGATCATCGAACCAGACTGCATCCAAGAGATGTTAGGCTACTGCCAGCGGGAGGATGTGGGCGCGGTGGGAGCAAGGCTCCTCTACCAGGACGACACGATCCAGCATGCGGGAGTCGTGATCGGTTTTGGCGGCATCGCAGGCCATACCTTTATCGGACTTCATAAAAATGAGAACAGCTATTTCCACAGGGCCATGTGCGCCCAGGATTACAGCGCGGTCACAGCTGCCTGCGTCATGGTGAAACGGTCGGTATTTGAAAGCGTGGGAGGTTTTTCCGCCGAGCTTGCGGTGGCCTTCAATGATATCGATCTGTGCATGAAGATCCGCGCAGCGGACAAACTGATCGTATATGATCCCTACGCCCTTTTGTACCACTACGAGTCCAAGTCCAGGGGCCTGGAGGATACGCCGGAAAAAGTGGCCCGTTTTAACCGGGAGATCGCCATTTTCGCAAAGAAATGGCCGGATATCTTGAAAAACGGCGACCCTTATTACAATCCGAATCTGACGCTGCGCAAATCTAATTTTGCCCTGCGGGATCTGAAAAAAGAAAAGATCGGAGAGCCATATAAGCTGGAGGTAGACCTGGATAAGGAAGGATAGAGCACAGGAGAGAATTTATGGAAAAAAAAGTAACCGTCATTATTCCCAACTACAACGGCCTTTCCTTTATGAAGCCGTGTCTTGAGGCCCTGGAGCGCCAGACGTATCAGGGCTTTGAGATCCTTGTGGTGGACAACGGCTCGACAGACGGGAGCGCCCAGTGGCTGGAAGAACAGGGAGTGCCGTCGATCCTTTTAAAGGAAAATACAGGATTTTCCGGGGCGGTCAACGCAGGGATCCGGGCTTCTGAAACGCCGTACGTCATTCTCCTGAATAATGATACGGAAGTCTGCCCGGACTATGTGAAGGAACTGGTGCGGTGCATGGAACGGTCGCCGAAGATCTTTTCCGCCAGCAGCCGGATGATCCAGTTCCATAACAGAGAGCTTCTGGACGACGCCGGGGATATGTACAGCCTCATGGGCTGGGCTTATCAGAGAGGCACCGGGCAGCCGGTAAAGGGATATAAAAAAGCAAGGAAGATCTTTTCAGCCTGCGCGGGGGCGGCTATCTACCGGCGCAGCGTATTTGAAGAGATCGGTTATTTTGACGAACAGCATTTCGCTTATCTGGAAGATATGGACGTTGGCTTTCGGGCAAAGATCTGCGGATACGACAACGTATACTGCCCCACTGCAGAGGTCTACCATGTGGGGAGTGGGACAAGCGGATCAAAATACAATTCTTTTAAGGTAAAACTGGCAGCCAGGAATAACATTTATCTGAATTATAAAAATATGCCGCTGCCGCAGCTGGTATTAAACGCCCTGCCGCTGGCGGCGGGGATCGCTGTGAAATATCTGTTTTTTAAGAAAAAAGGTTTTGAAAAAGATTATATCGCGGGCCTGAAGGAAGCTTTCGAAACGCTGGATCAGTGCAGGAAAGTGCCGTACAGGCCGGAGCATTTCAGAAATTATGTCGGTATCCAGTGGGAGATGATCGCAGGAACAGCCATATATATATACGAGTTTTCAAAGCGGCAGCTGCGGAAACTGTAGCGGGTGGTAAGCAAGCTTCCCCCGCGGCTCTTGATATGAGGGGCGCGGCTGGCCCAGCCGTGCAATCTTCTTGTCCGCCCAGGGGGCGTCCAAGAAGCGGGATTATCATCCCTATACTGCCTCATATCCATAGCCGCTCAGGTAAGCAAGCTTCCCCCGCGGCTCTTGATATGAGGCAGTGCACGGCTGGATTTTTATAAAAATCGTAAGAGAATTGTAATGACAGGAAGCCGGGGTTCATGTATAATAGATGAGATGTTTGAGGTGACAGCTTATGATAAAGGACCATCAGCGGGAATTAAACAGACTCCAGGTGGTATTGGACGCGATCGTCATTATAGCGGCGTATGGAACTTCCTGGCTGCTCATGCAGATGGGGCTTGTGCCGTCGAGAGGCGATACTCTGGAGGCCAGATATTATCTGCTGGCCTTGGTTGCGATCGTGCCGGGATATCTGCTCCTTTATGCCATATTTCATCTGTATACGCCCAAAAGAGTACAGGGGCGCAGGCTGGAGTTTGCCAATATATGCAAGGCCAACGGTATTGGCCTTCTGATCTTTACACTTGTACTGTATTTGCTGGGAAAAGATATGTTCTGGCAGCACTTTTCCCGTTCTATGGTATTTTACTTCTTCGTGATCAATATCGTCCTGGAGACGGCGGAGAGAAATGCCATACGGCTCATTCTGCGGTCAATGCGGTCCAGAGGCTACAATCAGAAGCACGTGCTTTTAGTAGGCTACAGCCGCGCGGCGGAAGGATATATCGACCGGGTAGTGGGCAATCCGGAGTGGGGATACCGTATCGCCGGCATTCTGGACGATAAGCAGCCGCTGGGAACAGAGTACCGGGGGATCCGTGTGATCGGAAAGACGGACGAGATCCAGTCTGTCCTGGATATGAATCTGATGGATGAGATCGCCGTTACTTTGAGCCTGAACGATTACCAGAATCTGGAAAAGATCGTTTCCGCCTGTGAGAAATCCGGCGTGCATACGAAATTCATTCCT
Source organism: Candidatus Lachnoclostridium stercoravium (assembly GCA_019118365.1). Lineage (GTDB taxonomy): Bacteria > Bacillota > Clostridia > Lachnospirales > Lachnospiraceae > Lachnoclostridium_A > Lachnoclostridium_A stercoravium. Next base: position 15,672 of record DWZA01000097.1, read on the forward strand.
GACTATAATAATATTATTCCCACGATACCATATATGGAAGACCTGCTGGGGCTTCCGGTGATCCACATCCGCCACGTTCCTCTGATGGACGGCGTCAATGCCGCGATGAAACGGGCGGTGGATATTTTTGGAGCGATCGTGGCGCTCATTATTTTTTCACCGGTCATGATCGTTACGGCGATCCTGATCAAGGCCACTTCCCCCGGCCCGGTGATCTACAGCCAGGAACGGGTGGGGCTGCACAACCGGCCTTTCAAAATGTATAAATTCCGTTCGATGGAGGTACAGGCGCCTTCCGAGGAAAAAAGCAAGTGGACGACTCCTCACGATCCAAGGGTAACTGCTGTGGGCAAGGTCATCCGTAAGACCAGTATTGACGAGATGCCGCAGTTTTTCAATATCCTGATCGGAGATATGAGCCTGGTGGGACCAAGGCCGGAGCGCCCGTTTTTTGTGGAAAAATTCAAAGAAGAGATTCCAAGATATATGGTAAAGCACCAGGTGCGTCCGGGACTGACCGGATGGGCCCAGGTCAACGGCTACCGGGGAGATACTTCTATTACAAAAAGGATCGAACACGATCTTTATTACATCGAAAATTGGACCATGGGATTTGATTTTAAGATCCTTTTCCTTACTATTTTTAAAGGTTTTATCAATAAAAACGCTTATTAACAGCAACTGAAGAAAACGAGGTAAAAGATGAATCGCGATTACGAAGACGAGACAGGACGCTCACGGGCCAGGAGCCGGAAGAAGCCTTCCGCCAGAGATGGAAAGGCGGGCAGCGCTCCTGAAAGAAAAAGAAGAGCGGCGTCTCCTGATGAACATAAAGCAAGAAGGCAGACGGCTGCCGCAGACGAGATGGGAAGCGCCCATGAGATGCTGAAGGACGACGGCATAAAATTATGGAACGAACCCACAGCAGGTTCCAGGGGGACAGCTGCAGGCGGCAGAAGAGCATATAAGGAGTCCCCGGCGGCTTCCAGAGTGAAAGCAAGGTCGGAAAAGTCCAGAAAAAGACGCCGGATCATAGCCATGATCATAGCGGAATGCTTTGCCCTTCTGTTTATTTTTGGATATGCCTTCGTGGCAAGGCGGCTGAGCCTGATCCAGAGAGCGCCGGATTTCCAGGCGGAAGCAGTAAAGAGCGACCTGACTATCGACACTCTGGAAAAGATGGAAGGCTACTGGACTATCGCCCTGTTCGGCGTGGACAGCCGAGATTCCAATGTGGAAAAGGGCACCCATTCCGACGTAAATATGATCTGTAATATTAACGAAGATACAGGAGAGATCAAGATCGTATCCGTATTCCGTGATTCTTACCTGAATATCGACGACGACGGAAGCTACAATAAGATCAATCTGGCGTATTTCCGCGGCGGCCCGACCCAGGCGGTAAAAGCGCTTAATAAAAACCTGGATCTGGACATTACAGACTATGTGACCTTTAACTGGAAGGCCGTTGCTCAGGGCATCAATATCCTGGGAGGCATCGACCTGGAGCTGAGCAAAGCGGAATTCCATTATATCAATTCCTTTATCACGGAGACAGTAAAGGCGACGGGTATCCCGTCCCAGCATCTGACCCACGCGGGGATGAACCATTTAGACGGCGTCCAGGCCGTAGCATATGGCCGTCTCCGTCTCATGGACTCGGACTATGCCAGGACGGAACGCCAGAGAAAGGTGATCCAGCTGGCCTTCGATAAGGCAAAGAAAGCAGATATCGGAACATTGAACCAGATCATTGAAGTAGTATTTCCGAATATCTCATCCAGTATGACGGCCCCTGATTTTATCCGTATGGCTCAGAAGATATCAAAGTATTATCTTGGTGAAACAGGAGGCTTCCCATTTGCCAGGGGCGATGCCAATATGGGCAGCAAGGGCGCCTGCGTGATCCCGCAGACCCTGGAGACGAATGTTACAGAGCTCCATCAGTTCCTGTTTGGAGATGAAAATTATACGCCTACTGATACGGTAAAGAAGATCAGCGCGAAGATCTCGGCGGATTCCGGCATGTACAGCCAGGGCAAGTCCATTGACCACGTATCTACAGAGGGCGGCATCATTCCGACTCCGAAGACGACGGAAGCGTCGACCACAGAGGCGGAATCCGAGACGATCGAGCCTCAGATCGTGGAAGACGGCATTGATCTGGACGGAGACGGAATTGCAGACGTGTCCTTTGACGACGAAGAATTCTGGGACGATCCGGCGAACTGGCCTACAGACGCAGACGGCAATCCGGTGCGCCCGACCTTTGATCCATCTGCTTCCAGTGAAGAAGGCGAGGATGGAGAGAGCGAAAGCGACGAAGACGGAGAGAGCCGGGAAAGCGGTGAAAACCGTGATGACGACGAAAGCAGCGAAAGCTCTTCCGGAAGGCATGAAGGGCCGGCAAGCTCGATCCCGTCTGGAAACAGAGAAACCTCCTCTGCTTCCGGCACTACGGCTGCTACAAGGCCGGGCCACAGTTCCGGCAATACGAGCCACAGCTCTACGGGAACGACGGCGGCAGATGAAAAGCCGGATACGGTGGTTCCGACCACGGGAGGCAATGCAGGTCCAGGCGGAGGTTCCTACGGACCGGGAGTGGAACCGGTGGAGACCAGCGCTTCCGGCACAGCTGGAGCAGTAACGCCGCCGCCAGCAGTGACGACAGCTCCCACAACGGCTGCTTCTCCAGCAGCAGACCCTGGCAGTTCAGGCCCAGGCGGAGCAGATAACAGCGCGGTAGAAGCGGCAGGCCCAGGCGGAGATGTTTCCGGCGGCGGCCCAGGCTGACAAAAGAACGCTATAAAAGAAAAGCAGCAGAGCATTTCTGCTGCTTTTCATAGTTTTATAATAGTTTAAACACATATTCGTCACAATTCGCTGATAAACTCTGCAATAGATAAAACGAAAGGGGATATGTTTTATGTATAACGAATTTGAGAACGATAAGAACACTATGAATGAAAACGCTTCTCAGGATGTTCCTGAAAGAGAAGCTAACCATACAGCTCAATCCCAGGAATACACAGGAGAAGCAAGGCAGACAGAAGAACAGCCGGGAAACCGTCAGTATGCAGACCCATCCGGCGCGGCTGCACAGACAGGAGCCCCGGCTGGGAACGGTAATTTTTCCGGAGCAGGCGCTTCAGGAAGCGGCTCCTCTTACGCGGGGGGCCACGGAAACTGGCAGCCGTCCGGCGGCGGTCAGAACAGCGGGCAGAATCCTGATCCGCATCCTTACGGCCAGGAGCATAAGGAACACAAAAAGAACAAAAAAGGCAGCACGGCAGCCAGAATCGCCGGCATTACAGCGGCGGCGCTTCTGTTCGGAACCGTTGCAGGCGGTACGATGGTAGGAGTAAACGCGCTGGCTGATTATTTCAACAGCAACGTTTCCGTGCAGATCGGGCAGACAGAGACAGTGGAAGCTCCGGAAGAGGTTCAGGAACCCCAGACTCAGACGCAGGAGACGGTGGGACAGACAGAAACAGGAAACAGCGCCCAGGCAGGAAATCTTCTGGCTATGGACGTATCCGGGATCGTGGAAAAGGCTATGCCTTCCGTTGTAGCGATCAACAATACCATGCTCTATGAAAGCCAGACCTGGTTCGGCCCGACTCAGACTTACGAAGTGCCCAGCGCAGGCTCAGGCATTATCGTAGGCCAGAACGACGACGAGCTTCTGATCGTTACCAATAATCACGTAGTTGAGAATTCCGCAGACCTGTCGGTAGTATTTATCGATAATGAATCAGTGCCGGCAGCAGTGAAGGGCACGGATGTGGAAAATGACCTGGCAGTGATCGCGGTAGCTCTGGATGACATACCGGCAGATACTATGAGCCAGATCGCCGTTGCTACCCTTGGAAACTCTGACGACTTAAAGGTAGGCCAGGGCGTGATCGCCATTGGCAACGCTTTAGGCTACGGCCAGTCTGTAACTGTAGGTTATGTAAGCGCTCTGGACAGAGAAGTTAAGACAGAAGACAATGTTGTCCACAACCTGCTTCAGACAGATGCGGCTATCAACCCCGGCAACAGCGGCGGCGCTCTTTTAAATATGAAGGGCGAAGTGATCGGCATCAACTCGGCAAAATACTCTTCTACAGAGGTAGAGGGCATGGGTTATGCGATCCCCATCAGCAAGGTCCAGGATATCATCGATACTCTGATGACGAGAAAGACAAGGGTAGAAGTAGAGGAAGACCAGAGGGGCTACTTAGGCATCATGGGCCGCGATATTGACGAGCAGATGTCCCAGGCCCTTGGAATGCCAAGAGGTATATATGTTGTTGAGATCCTGGAAGACGGCGCGGCGGCCAACTCTGATCTCCATACCAAGGATATCATCACCAAATTTGACGGACAGAGCATTCTTGGCATGGAAGACCTCCAGAATATGCTGACCTACTACGAGGCAGGCACCACAGTTACCCTGACCGTGCAGTCGCTGGACAACGGCCAGTATGTAGAACGGCAGGTAGACATTACGCTGGGAAGCCAGTCAGAAACGAATGATCAGTAAGAGAAATTGCCATTTTTGTGTAACAGTTCAGCTGTGGGGCTGAACTGTTACATTTTTTTTGCAGCCTTTTGAAATCCTTGTATCTGAGCGGGAAATAGCTTATAATCATCCCATAAATATTTTCATTATAAGGAGAACGATTTTGGAAGATAAGACAAAAGACAGCCTGGAGGAAGAAAAGAAGCCTCAGGGCCCAACAGAAGATAAAGAAAAAGACGAATATGAGAAGATCTGTTATGTCTGCCGCAGGCCGGAGAGCAAAGCGGGGAAGATGATCTCCATGCCGGGCAATATGTATCTGTGCCACGACTGTATGCAGAAAGCATTCGACTCGGTGACGAACGGGAGCCTTGACTGGTCGAAGCTGCAGAATATGCCGTACATGAACATGAATTTCAGCGACCTGGCCAATACGAACATTCCGGAGATGGCGATCCCGAAGAAGCAGAAAGTGAAGAAGCGTTCTGAAGCTCCGGCGCAGATCAGCCTGAAGGATATCCCGGCTCCCCATGTGATCAAAGGAAAACTGGACGAGTATGTGATCGGCCAGGAAAAGGCCAAGAAAGTGGTTTCTGTGGCTGTATACAATCATTACAAGAGGATGTACCTGGACAATGAAGAGAAGAAAGCGGAGAAGGACGGGAAAAAGGACGATATCCAGATCGAAAAGTCCAATATCCTGATGATCGGCCCTACGGGAAGCGGAAAGACCTACCTGGTAAAGACCCTTGCCCGGCTTCTTGACGTGCCGCTGGCCATCGCCGACGCGACTTCCCTTACAGAAGCCGGATATATCGGGGACGATATCGAAAGCGTGATCTCAAAGCTTCTTGCAGCCGCAGGCAACGACGTGGAAAAGGCGGAGCATGGCATCGTTTTTATTGATGAGATCGATAAGATCGCAAAAAAGAAAAATATGAACACCCGCGATGTGAGCGGGGAAGCAGTGCAACAGGAGCTTTTAAAGCTTCTGGAAGGAGCCAAGGTAGAGGTTCCGGTAGGATCCAACCAGAAGAACGCCCTTACGCCGATGGAGACGGTGGATACAGATCATATCCTGTTTATCTGCGGAGGCGCGTTCCCTGATCTGGAGGATATCATTAAAGAAAGGCTGACAAAAAAATCTTCTATGGGATTTGTGGCGGATCTGAAGGATAAGTATGATGAAGATCCGGATATTTTAAGCCACGTGACCACGGAAGATCTGAGAAAATTTGGCATGATACCGGAATTTCTGGGACGTCTGCCTATTGTAGTGACATTAAACAGGCTGACCAAGGATCTTCTCATGAAGATCCTGATGGAGCCGAAAAATGCGATCCTGAAGCAGTATATGAAGCTTCTGGAGCTGGATGAAGTAAAACTGACCTTTGACGACGGGGCGCTGGAGTGGATCGCCCAGGAGGCGTTAAAGAGAGATACGGGAGCCAGGGCCTTGCGAGCGATCCTGGAAGACTTTATGCTGGATATCATGTATGAGATCCCCAAGGATCCAGGCATCGGTTCCGTGGTCATTACCCGTCCGTATCTGGAGAAAAAAGGCGGTCCCCTGATCCAGATGAGAGGATGATCCTGCAGGGCCCCCGCCGGCGTGCTCTGCCGGAGATTTCCAGGTCATGGCGGATCGGATTCCCGCATCCGCAGGAAGGACTGATAGAGGTTCAGCGTGCCGAAGCCCCATTCTTTTGAAGGATAGGAATACACAGGATTCCTTGCTGCGCCGCGGATCAGGATGGATTTTACAGAAGCAGGGCTGAAGGCGGCCAGCATATTATTTTTTCCTGCCCAGCTTAAGAGGTCGGCCACAGCTCCCGCAGTGTGGGCGGCGGCGATGGACGTTCCTGTTTTCCTGGTCATGGGCAGGGACAGATCTTCATCGGAAAACTGGGAAGAAGCCTTTGCCAGGCCGGGGCCGTACACGCTTACGCCAGGAGCGGCAAGCTCTGGTTTGATAACGCCGGTGCAGGAAAAGCCTCTGCTGGAATGGATGTAGATCCCGCCGCTTTCGTGGTCGTAGGCTCCGGCGGTGATCACGGAAGGAGTATTGGCAGGATCGGTCACAGTAGTATCCGGATCCGGGCGGAGAAAAAAGGTGGAATCAGAGATAAAACCGTGGACAGGGAGCCATATGTGGAACTGTCCGGTGATGAAAAGGCTGCTGTATACGCGGATACGCCAGATCCCAGGAGCGGGATCCTGAAAACGCATAAAGATCAGCTGGCTTCCGGAAGCAACCTCTGCATTTACATAATTTACAGTGATCACAGTCTGTTCCAGAAGAAAGGCGATCCGGTTGTCATTCTGGAAGGTAAGGGGGATCCTGGGGATATTTTCTCCAGTGGGAGAGATAAAGCCGACGGTATATAATTCCGGATCGTCTGACCAGAGCTCCGCGATAAAACCGTTCTCGCCGGAAGCTACGCTGATCTCCACGTCCTCATATTCCTGGTCTGCGTGGATATTTCCTGAATAATGATGGCGGTAACCGGATTCATTGCCGGCCGCGACCACCGGAACGACGCCGGAATAGTTGGAAACCGAACGGAACAGCTGGCTTAAAGGGGAGGTCCCGTCGTGGCTTCCGTAGGAAGTCCCCATTCCAAGAAGGATGACCAGAGGCATACTGTAGTGAGAAGCCACATATTGAAGATATTTTACACCCAGCATGATGTCATTTTCCTGATAAGCTTCTGCTTCAGGAGGTATCAGAAAGAAATCCCGCAGGTACTGCTTGGCGGGCCGCAGCCGGACGATGCATAGGTTCGCCAGAGGAGCGGCTCCGATAAAGGAACCGTCCGGGCTGGCCCCTCCGGCGGCGATGCCGGCGAGAAAAGTGCCGTGCCCCTGGGTGTCTGCAGAAGGGAGGCGCTCCAGGGGCGAAGGCGAGGACAGCGCCTGGTCGATCTCTTCTCGTGTGTAGGCGGTCCCATAGAGAATGGGGTCGCTGTAGCGGAGATATACCTGCCCTTCTTTGTCAGGGACAGGAAGCCTGGCAGATCCGGGGATCGTCTGATCCCATATGCCCAGAATGCGCGTGCTTCCGTCAGGATTGCGGAACAGAGGATTTTCGTACTGGATCCCGGTATCGATGATCCCGATGAGGCAGCCCTCTCCCATGGAATTTAAAGACGGCTGGGAAAAAGAGGCGATGATGCCGGAAGCTTCCATACTGGAGGTATCCATGGGAGCGTATAATTTGGGGATAGAATCATAAGAATATCTGGAGAGGGACAAAGGAAGCGTCTGATCCAGAGAACGGTAGACGACGGCGTATTCCGAGCTGACGAAATCAATGCAGCCGCTGCCGGAAATCTCCGAAAGAGCTTCATAGGCGGAATTTACATGGCGGTATATAAAATCTGCGAAATCTTCCGAGTATATATCGAAGGAACAGAGAGCCATAAGCAACCTTCTGTTTTTTTAAAGTATATGCGGCATGCGGCTGTTTCCATACATGCATACAGGGCGTTTGCGATATGTCCCGGCCTCCGGCCATACTGCCTGCAGGGCGGCGCGAGGATGGCGCGGAGATCCGGCCCAATCTGGACGAAACAGGAAAATAATGGTATAATACAAAAAAGAAAAAGTGAAAAAGGAGGAGGAGATTTATGGTATTTTTCTTTCTGATCGCAGCCCTTGCGGCGGCGGACCTGTTAATCAAAGCAGAGATCGAATCCAGAGAGGGGAAGGATTTCCCAAAGCCTTTGGACAAACGAGGTTGGATCACCCTTCATAAGAGCCATAATCCCGGCCTCCCGTTCGGTCTTCTGAAGAAAAACGAAGAGGCTGTAAGGATGATCCCGGTGGCCATGGCATCGGCTCTCGGCGGGATCCTTGTCTGGCTGCTCCAGAGGCGCGGCCATCTTTATGAAAAACTGGCATATTCCATTACGATCGGCGGAGCGCTGAGCAACCTGTACGACAGATTCCGGCGCCATTACGTGGTGGATTATTTTTCGATCAATTACGGCAGACTGAAAAAGGTGATATTCAACCTTGGAGATATGATGATCTTTGCCGGCTCCCTGCTGATCCTCATACATGAGCTATGGGAAAGCATAAGGGACGGCAGATAAGCGCCGGTTACTGCATTGACAAGTGCGGATATCTGGTATACAATCAGTGAAATGTGGAGGAAAAAGACGATGGCATCAAATGAGAATAAGAAAAAGCCGGACGGCATCATCAATCTGGATGCAGCCAGAAAGAACAGCAAGGCAGAGCCGGCGGAAAAAGAAGTAGAGTATACGATCTATGTTCCGCCTGTGATCGACAGGATCACAGAGGAGATCAAAGCGTTTAAGAACGACATAGAGGCAAAGGCGAAGGAGCGGGGAGATGAAGGAAAGAAACAGGTGGACAAGGGACAGTTTATCTGCCTGTTAAGCGGTATCTCCACCTGCAGGAAGACGCCGGGCATCCCTCATCATATGGGATATAAAGCCTTATACAAATGCAGGAACGAGCAGGATGCGGAAGCGGTGAGGAAACATCTGGAAGATGTGTTCAATATCCATGACGAAGAGTCCATGAAGGAAACTATGTGGGGAGTCTGCGTGGATCACGATTACCGCCAGTTTGAGAGCTTCTGGGACGGACACCCGGTTTTTGACGTTAAGCTTTTAAAGACCCGCGGAAGAAGCGCTTTTGAAAGCGCGAAGGAATGCGCTTCCAGGCTGGCGCCTTTTGTAGGGCCGAAAGGCTTTATGGCATGGGACGTAAACGAGCAGGTGGGAATGTGCAGACGGATGTTTGCCTGCGGCCTGCTGACAGAAGAGCGTTTCATCAAGCTGACAGTCCCCCTTGCAAAACATATCCTGAAGAACTTTAATTCCTGGGAAGAATATGCGGTCAGCTGCCTGTGCGGCGCTGTATATTTCGGGTTCCGCAACCATGATACGGAACAGAGCCAGTGGGAGTTTTTCCAGCTGAACAAGAAGATCCTGGAAAGCCTGCTGTCAGACAGCGGAGCCTGGGGAAGAAATCAGTTCACGCCATTATAAAGATCCGTCAGGAAGCGTCTGGGCGCCAGGACATCTGGCTCTCAGGCGCTTCTTTCATATATGGCGATGTCGCTGCAAGCGACATGTCCGTTTGCGCGGTAAGCCCCTCAGGCGGCAGCCGGCCCTGTGTGAGAGGACATCCTGTCGGATCTTAAGAAAACATGCCTCCCAGCATGCCTCCGCCGGCGCACATGATGAAGGTCTGTACGACCGACGGGATATCGCCGGAAAATCCTTTGTGCAGGCCGCAGGATACAGCCAGCAGGATACAGAAATACAGGACTCCTGTCAGAAGCCCCCAGAAAAAACGGCGCTGTCCCACAGATCTTCCTGCCGCGAATCCTCCGATAAAGCAGGTGAGGATATATATGGCGTTGACCCCAAGGGCGATCTGGCCTTCTCCAAGGTGCAGCCGGTACAGAAGAAACGCCAGGACAGTCAGCAGGATGGCGGCAGAGATATAGGACAGGAGCAGCGAACGTATTACTGCTTTGACGGGTAAACGGTTCATGAAATACTCCATTTGCGATTGCTGTTGCTACATAATATTACATTGTCCTTTCCGGTATGCAAAAAACCTTGCACACTGGGAGATCCTGTGATATAATCTTACGGACAATATAACAGTTTATGGCTGTTGGAAAATTTTCAGTCAGGAGGAGATAAGCAGTATGACACGTGTAAAGACTTTAAATTCAAACACCTTAAAAGATACAATGAAAAAAGGCGGCTGCGGCGAGTGCCAGACATCCTGTCAGTCAGCTTGCAAGACATCCTGCACAGTGGGAAACCAGACCTGTGAGAACAGCAACCGCTAATCGGAAACGATACGATAAAAAGTAAGATAAGGCGGAAAAGGGGAGAGGGTGCTGCGATATGCAGCGCCCTCGTGTTTCGTTGCGAAGTACCTTGCCGGCAGAAGCGCCCCGCCGCTTTGAAAAGGAGAGTATAGAGTGATTCATCAATATAAAAATAACGGATATGATATCGTTATGGACGTAAACAGCGGTTCTGTCCATGTGGTAGACGATCTGGTCTATGACCTGATCAGCCTGCTTTCAGAAAAAGTGCCGGAGATGGAATGTCCCCAGCCGATCCCGGAAGAAGCGAGAGCTTTCGCGGAAGCCGCTTTAAAGGACCGCTACAGCCTGTCGGATATCCGGGAAGGCCTGTCGGATATCCAGGAACTGGTGGACAGGGAAGAGCTTTTTACAAAAGATATCTATTCCCAGTACGTAACAGATTTTAAGAAAAGGACTACCGTGGTCAAGGCGCTGTGCCTTCACATTGCCCATGACTGCAACCTGGCCTGCCGCTACTGCTTCGCAGAAGAAGGGGAGTACCATGGAAGAAGGGCGCTGATGAGCTTTGAAGTAGGAAAGAAAGCGCTGGACTTCCTTATTGCCAATTCCGGCAGCCGCAGGAACCTGGAAGTGGATTTCTTCGGCGGCGAGCCGCTGATGAACTGGGATGTGGTAAAACAGCTGGTGGAATACGGGCGCTCTCAGGAGGCGGAACACAATAAGAGATTCCGTTTTACCCTGACGACCAACGGCGTTCTTTTAAACGACGAGATCATGGAATTCTGCAACCGGGAGATGAGCAACGTAGTATTAAGCCTGGACGGAAGAAAAGAGGTCAACGACCATATGCGTCCCTTCCGCAATGGAAAAGGCAGCTACGATCTGATCGTTCCCAAATTCCAGAAATTTGCTGAAAGCCGCGAAGGAAAAGATTATTACGTAAGGGGAACCTTTACCAGGGAGAACCTGGACTTCTCCCAGGACGTGCTCCATTTTGCGGATCTGGGATTCAAGAGCATGTCTATCGAACCGGTAGTTTCCCTGCCGGACGAGCCGTATGCGATCCGGGAAGAAGACCTTCCGAAGATCATGGAGGAGTACGACAAGCTGGCGGTAGAATATATTAAGAGAAGGAAAGAAGGCAGAGGCTTTACCTTCTTCCACTTTATGATCGACTTAAACCAGGGACCGTGCGTGGCCAAAAGGCTTTCCGGCTGCGGTTCAGGCACAGAGTATCTGGCGGTCACTCCGTGGGGCGATCTTTATCCGTGCCATCAGTTCGTAGGAGAGGAGAAATTCCTCCTGGGAAATGTAGACACAGGCATTACCAATACCGCAGTGCGGGATGAATTTAAGCTGTGCAACGTTTACGCAAAGGAAAAGTGCAGGGACTGCTTCGCCAGGTTCTACTGCAGCGGCGGCTGCGCGGCAAATTCCTACAAATTCCACGGCTCGATCACCGATGCCTATGACATCGGCTGCGAGATGCAGAAAAAACGGATCGAGTGCGCGATCATGATCAAAGCAGCATTGGCTGATGAGAATAAATAGCAGGCGTTCCGGGACGCCCTGGAGGGTCTGTAAAGAACAGTAAGGAGATAATAGCCATGAAAAGCAATAAGAGGAAAGGCGTGATCGGTCTGATCCTGATCCTTGCAGTCGTAGCCTTATGCGGATACTTCGGATATGCATCCGCAGACAAGATCAAGCTGGGACTGGATCTGGACGGCGGCGTGAGCATCACGTATCAGGCGGTGGGCGAAAAGCCTACGGCAGAACAGATGGCGGACACCCGTTACAAACTTCAGAAGAGGGTGGAAGCTTACAGCAATGAATCTGAAGTTTATCTGGAAGGCGACGACCGCATCAACATCGACATCCCTGGGGTGTCGGATGCCAACGCGATCCTGGAGGAACTGGGCAAACCTGGTTCTCTCGTGTTCTCGGATATGCAGGGCAACACGATCCTGACTGGCAACGACGTTGCCAGCGCGGAGGCGGGAGCTGTAAACCAGAACGGCATGAACGAGTATGTGGTAGCTCTTACTTTTACTCCCGAAGGAACAGAGAAGTTCGCGGAGGCCACCAGCAAGATGGTGGGCCAGCAGATCGCTATCATCTATGACGGGGAACTGGTTTCTGCGCCTACGGTGCAGGAGGCGATCACCGGCGGCGAATGTACGATCGACGGTATGGCGGATTATGAAGAGGCGACAAACCTTGCTTCCACGATCCGTATCGGTTCTCTCTCTGTAGAGCTTCAGGAGATCCGTTCCAACGTAGTAGGAGCAAGGCTTGGCCAGCAGGCGATCGACACCAGTTTAAAGGCCGGAGCTATCGGTTTTGGCATTGTAGCCGTATTTATGATCGCAGCGTATCTTCTGCCAGGTCTGGCGGCGGCGATCGCGCTGACTCTTTACGTAGGCCTGATCGTTTTCCTTTTGGCCGCTTTTGAGATCACCCTTACCCTGCCGGGTATTGCAGGTATCATCCTGTCCGTAGGTATGGCAGTAGACGCCAACGTTATCATCTTTACCAGGATCAAGGAAGAGATCGGCGTTGGAAAAACGGTGGATTCTGCGATCAAGACAGGTTTTGCAAAGGCTCTCTCCGCGATTATCGACGGAAACGTGACGACTCTTATTGCGGCCGCAGTGCTTTACTGGAGGGGATCCGGCACAGTGAAAGGCTTTGCTACGACACTTGCCCTTGGTATCATCCTTTCCATGTTTACAGCTTTGTTCATCACAAAGTTTATCATGAGATGTTTCTATAATATCGGATTCCAGGACGCAAAGTTTTACGGCATCAAGAAAGAGAGAAAGCCGGTCAACTTCCTGGGCAAGCGGTATCTGTGCGTTATCCTTTCCCTGATCGTGATCGCGTCAGGTCCTGTGATGATGGCGGTGAACGCTTCTTCTGGAAAGAGCGCTTTAAATTACAGTATGGAGTTCAGCGGCGGTACTTCCACAAACGTTACCTTCAACGAAGATATGTCCCTGGATGAGATCTCCGCTCAGGTAGTTCCCGTAGTGGAAAAGATCACTGGAGACGCAGGCGTGCAGACCCAGAAAGTGGAAGGGACCACAGAAGTCATCATCCGTACCAGGACCCTTTCTGTAGAGGAGAGGCAGGCTCTGGATGCGGCTCTGGCAGAGAACTTCGGCGTAGACCAGGAGAAGATCACAGCGGAGAGTATTTCCGGCGCTATCAGCGATGAGATGAAGCAGGATGCCCTTATGGCAGTTGTGATCGCGACGATCGCTATGCTGATCTATATCTGGTTCCGTTTCAAGAACATCCGCTTTGCGGCCAGCGCGGTCATGGCCCTTGTCCATGACGTGCTTGTAGTGCTGGCGTTCTACTCTGTGCTCCGGTGGTCCGTGGGATCTACTTTCATCGCATGTATGCTGACGATCGTAGGTTACTCCATCAACGCTACCATCGTTATCTTTGACAGGCTCCGCGAGAACCTGAAGCTGGATGGCGCAAGGAAGTCTCTGGAAGACATTGTAAATGAAAGCGTTACAGAGACATTTACCAGAAGCGTGAACACATCCCTGACAACCCTTGTCATGGTAGTCGTCCTTTATATCATGGGAGTATCGTCCGTCCGTGAGTTCGCCCTTCCGCTGATCGTAGGTATCGTCTGCGGAACTTACTCTTCCGTATGTCTGGCAAGCTCTCTGTGGTATATGATGACGTCGAGAAAGAAAAAACTGGAAGCAGCGGAAAGAGCTGAGAAAAAAGCAGGAAAGAAATAATATGGAATATAAAGTGATCACAAAGGATGGACGCGCAAAACGGGCGGAGATGAAGACCGCCCATGGCGTCATCCAGACACCGGTATTTATGAACGTAGGTACGGTGGGCGCGATCAAGGGCGCGGTATCTACAGACGATCTGAAGGAGATCAGGACGCAGGTGGAGCTTTCCAATACTTACCACCTTCACGTGCGCACGGGAGATAAGCTGATCCGGCAATTTGGCGGCCTTCATAAGTTTATGCACTGGGACAGGCCGATCCTTACGGACTCCGGAGGATTTCAGGTATTTTCTCTTTCAGGACTGCGTAAGATCAAAGAAGAGGGCGTTTATTTTAATTCCCACATTGACGGCAGGAAGATCTTTATGGGTCCGGAAGAAAGCATGCAGATCCAGTCTAACCTGGGCTCTACTATCGCTATGGCTTTTGACGAGTGCCCTCCGGCCCTGTCAGCCAGGGACTATGTGGAAAATTCCGTAGCCAGGACTACCAGATGGCTTCACCGCTGCAAGGCGGAGATGGACCGGTTAAACAGCCTTCCTGACACAGTAAACCGGGAACAGCTTCTTTTTGGGATCGACCAGGGCGGGATCTTTCCTGATATCCGTATCGCCCATGCAGAGGAGATCTCAAAATTAAACCTTGACGGATACGCCATCGGCGGTCTGGCAGTGGGGGAGACTCACGAGGAGATGTACCACATCCTGGATGAGACGGTTCCGGCTCTTCCGGAGGATAAGCCTACCTACCTTATGGGCGTCGGGACTCCGGCAAACATCCTGGAGGCCGTAGACCGTGGCGTGGACTTTTTCGACTGCGTCTATCCTTCCAGAAACGGCCGTCACAGCCATGTTTATACGAAATATGGAAAGCTGAACCTGTTAAACGCGAAATACGAGCTGGATCCCCGCCCCATTGAAGAGGGCTGTCAGTGCCCGGCATGCCGTTCCTACAGCAGAGCGTATATCCGCCACCTGTTTAAGGCAAAAGAAATGCTGGGTATGCGATTATGCGTATTGCATAATTTATACTTTTATAATAAAATGATGGAAGAGATCCGGGAAGCTATTGAAAATCACCGGTATGCAGATTATAAAGCCATGCGACTGGAGAATATGGCCAGAGGCCAGGAGTAGCGGTATGACAGGATTCGTAAGACCAAGCTTAAAAGCTTATATTATTTAAGGAGGAAACATATGGACAACATGACATTTGTCATAGGGTACATTATCTTTTTCGGAGCGCTGATGTATTTCATGGCAATCAGACCGCAGCAGAAGGAAAGAAAGAAAAGGGCGGAACTGTTATCAAACGTAGCGGTGGGCGACAGCGTGCTGACCACCAGCGGTTTTTACGGCGTTATCATCGACATGACCGACGATACGGTTATCGTAGAGTTTGGAAGCAATAAAAACTGCCGCATCCCGATGCAGAAGAGCGCCATTGTGGAAGTGGAAAAACCAGAACTGTAAGAAAGAACAAGAGGATTTTGCCGGACTGACTGGCAGGGTCCTCTTTTTACTGTGAAAGCTCTGTCAAGCGCCGATGCGGACTTCATGCTTGCATGTAAGGCCACATCGGCATTTGACAGACAAGAAAGTATGAGCAGGTAGGGCTAAAGCCTGGATCACGAATACGTTCGTTGATCGCGTATGCGATCAGCTTTCGTATATGGCGAGGCCGCTGTAGGCGGCGTATCCGTTTTATAAGAAACTGTGTTCCTGTGGGACAAAATACTAATGCGCACTAAAAAGGATGGAAGATCATGATCAGAAATATTGTATTCGACATGGGCGGAGTGCTGGTGGACTACGAAGCAGACCTGGTGTGCCGCCATTTTATAAAAGATGAAGCTTTGCGGGAAAAGATCCGGACGGACGTGTTTGTTTCTCCGGAATGGGTCATGCTGGACATGGGCGTGATCAGCGAGGAAGAGGGATTAAGACGTATGCAGGCCCGCCTTGCCTCAGAAGAAGAAAAACGTCTGGCAGCGGAATGTTTCCTTCACTGGCACGAATATAATATGTGGCCGGTAGAGGGGATGAAAGAAGAAATAGAAAAATTAAAGGACAGAGGATTTGGAGTTTATCTCTGCTCCAACGCCTCTGTCCGGCTCCTGACCTGCTATAAAGAGATCATCCCAGGGATCCGTCTGTTTGACGGGATCCTGTTTTCCGCGGAAGAAAAATGCATCAAGCCGCAGAAAGAGATCTATGAGCGCCTGTTTGAAAAGTTCCGGCTGAAGCCAGAGGAATGCTTTTTTATCGACGATGTCCAGCTGAATATCGACGGCGCGGCAGCCTGCGGGATGAAAGGCTGCTGCCACGACGGGGATGTAAAAAAGCTGAAAGCTCTTTTAGACAGCTTCCCATCTCCCGGAAGCACCGCAGGGCAGGATGAGGCCGGTTGACGTAACTGGAAGCCCGATCTCCTCAGAAACAGCTTTTCCGCCGAAACGGCTGCATATCTCCGTACCGATCATATAGGAAAGAACGGCGGGAGCAAGCCCTGTGGTGTAGGAATTGATCAGGAAGAAGAGAGGCTTGTCTGAAAGCAGCTGAGCGCACAGGCGGATCAGCGGATGGATGGCATCCTCGATCTTCCAGATCTCGCCTTTGGGGCCGCGGCCGTAAGAGGGAGGATCCATGATGATCGCATCATAGTGGTTCCCTCTGCGGATTTCCCGTTCTACAAATTTCATACAGTCGTCTACGATCCAGCGGATGGGTTTTTCTTCCAGGCCGCTGGATCTTGCGTTTTCTCTGGCCCATCCGACCATGCCTTTGGAGGCGTCCACATGAGTGACTGCCGCGCCGGCAGAAGCGGCGGCAAGGGTGGCGCCGCCGGTATAGGCGAAGAGATTTAAAACCTTTACAGGCCGTCCGGCATGGCGGATCTTATCTCCGAACCAGTCCCAGTTCACCGCCTGCTCCGGGAAAAGCCCGGTGTGCTTAAAGCTGAAGGGCTTAAGATTAAAGGTGAGCTCCTTATAATGGATCGTCCACTGCTCAGGCAGCTGGAAAAATTCCCATTCACCGCCGCCCTTCGCGCTGCGGTGATAGTGCCCGTTCATCTTTTTCCACCTGCCGTCGGAGCGGGGAGTATCCCATATGACCTGAGGATCCGGGCGGACCAGGATATATTTCCCCCATCGCTCCAGTTTTTCTCCTTTGGAACAGTCAATCACTTCATAATCTTTCCAACCGTCTGCTATCCACATAATCTGATCCAGCCTTTCTATATATAGATGTTGGGGTCAAAAGGTATTTTGTCCCCTATGATACCGGATCTTCGGCCTTTTGGCC
Source organism: Candidatus Lachnoclostridium stercoravium (assembly GCA_019118365.1). GTDB lineage: Bacteria > Bacillota > Clostridia > Lachnospirales > Lachnospiraceae > Lachnoclostridium_A > Lachnoclostridium_A stercoravium. The sequence continues at coordinate 33,077 of DWZA01000097.1, forward strand.
CTGGTATCATAAAATGGTAATTATTACAAAATAGCAACCGTTCGGGACGGGAAGGCGAATCTTCCTGCCCGGCCGAAAGGTTACCATTTATTCTGCTGGATTTTCGAAGATATGTCAAGCGAATCTAAGAGAAATCGTAAAGAAAACGAAAGATTTTATCTGTTGAATAATTTACAGCTTGTTGCTAAAATGGAATATAGGCAAATAGACGGAATGGAAAAGGAGAGATAGGATGAAAGGAAAAGGCTGGGCGCTGCTTCTTACCGCGGCAGCTGTCACCATGGGGATGACGGTGACTTCTTTTGCGGCGGAAGGCTGGGCGAGATCCAATGATAAATGGGTATATTACAACTCCAGCGGCGATCTGGTAAGCGACGATTGGAGAAAGGGCGCGGACGGAAAATGGCGCTATCTGGACAGCAGCGGCGAGATGGCTGTGAACCAGTGGGTAGACGACGAATACTACGTGGATTCCAACGGGATCATGGTGGCGAACAAGTGGCTGAAGATCGAATCCGACGATGACAACGCGGTAGACGGATATATCTGGTATTATCTGGGCAGCAGCGGAAAGATGGTAAGCGACGACTGGAAACAGATCGACAATAAATGGTATCATTTTGACGAAGACGGCGAGATGGAGACAGGCTGGGTAGACGACGACATGTATTTCTGCGGCGAGGACGGCTCCATGCGTACCGGATGGCAGAAACTTTATCCGCCGGATTCCGATGAATATGAGAAAGATCATATCAGTCCTGGGGACGACGATTATGACGACGACGAACGCCGCTGGTTTTATTTTTCAGCCAGCGGAAAGAAATATGTGCCGGACGATGCATCCGGGGATTCCTGCGATACGAGAAAGATCGACGGCGCGTACTACTGTTTTAACGGATACGGCGAGATGCAGACCGGCTGGGTGGACATGAGCGGCAACGGCGAATCCAATAACTTTTCGGATTATCAGTATTTCGGCGAAGACGGGAAGGCCCGCAGCGGATGGCTGTCCCTGGAGCCGCCGGAACATGTGAGCGGATACGAAGGAGAAGTTGAGTGGTTCTACTTTACCAAAGACGGAAGACCGGAGATCGGGCCGCAGGTAGGCGAAGCATCCACCAGCGATATCAAGACCATCGGCGGAAAGAAGTACCTGTTCAACGATATCGGCAATCCGGTATACGGACTTCACAGGGTATACCTGAATAAAAACAGCGACGAATATACATCTTATTATTTTGGAAAGAACCGGAATAATTGCTCCATGGAAAGAGGAAAGATGGATATCGAAGAGGGAGACGGAACAAAGAGCGAGTTCTATTTCCAGGAAAACGGCAAGGGCTGTACCGGTCCGAAGGACGGTTACCTCTATTATATGGGTAAGCTCCAGGCCTGCGACAGCGACGCGAAGTACGCGGTGATCTCCATCCCCAGCGGCGACAGCGTAAAGAATTACGTGGTCAATAAAAACGGCAAGCTCCAGAGCAATAAGACCGTAAAAGACGGCGACGGCGTAAAGTATACTACCGGATCCAACGGCATTCTCCAGAAAGTAGACGATGAAGAAGGCGGAGAAGGAAATTACGAAAGCGTAGAAGAGCCAGTCTTCAAAGAAGAATGATGAAAGATAACAGTTCAGAACGGCATAGAAAAATGCGCCGGCCTGAACTGTTATTTCTTTTTTTAATGAAAAGTAAAAAAGCCCTTGCATTTACAAAAAAAGTGTGATAAGCTATGAACGCTGTGGCATGATAGCTATGAAGCGTGAGGTTGCTGCCCATGAGGCAGGTTTTTCCGTGGAGCGAATGTCAAGTTAGGAAACTGGCGACAAGTCACTGTACAATAGAAGTAATTTCTGATTTAAAGCAAGTTAGGAATGGTGTGTGGATAACCATGACACACACGGAGATGTGTACAGTCACCGCTTGTCGTACTGCAAAAGTGCGAAAAGGAGGCGACTTTTTTTATGGCAAGTCAAGTAATGAGAATCACATTAAAAGCTTATGATCATCAGCTGGTAGATCAGTCCGCTGGAAAGATCATCGAGACTGTAAAAAAGACAGGTTCACAGGTGAGTGGTCCAGTGCCGCTGCCGACAAAGAAAGAGGTAGTTACCATCTTAAGGGCTGTTCATAAGTACAAAGATTCCAGAGAGCAGTTTGAGCAGAGAACTCACAAGAGGCTCATCGATATCATTACACCAAGCCAGAAGACAGTAGATGCACTGTCCAGACTGGAAATGCCTGCAGGCGTGTACATCGATATCAAAATGAAAAACAAATAAGGGAATATCCTGAAGGGTTTAGATAAATTCTGGACTGTTCTAGGATGAATGCTTCGAAATGAAGTGTTCCGCTGTAGAAAAGAAACAGGAGGTCAAAAAATGAAGAAAGCAATTTTAGCCACAAAAGTTGGCATGACGCAGATTTTCAATGAAAATGGCGCGCTCGTTCCAGTAACTGTTCTTCAGGCTGGTCCTTGTGTAGTAACACAGATCAAGACAGAAGAGAACGACGGTTACAAGGCAGTACAGGTAGGATTTGTTGACAAGAGAGAGAAACTTGTGAACAAGCCTCAGAAAGGCCATTTTGACAAGGCTGGCGTTTCTTACAAGAGATACGTAAGAGAGCTTAAGCTTGATAACGCAGAAGAGTATTCTGTAAAAGATGAGATCAAAGCAGACATCTTTGCAGCTGGCGACAAGGCTGACGCGACAGCTATTTCCAAAGGTAAAGGTTTCCAGGGTGCTATTAAGAGACACGGACAGCACAGAGGACCTATGGCTCACGGTTCCAAATTCCATCGTCATCAGGGTTCCAACGGTTCCGCAACTACACCAGGCCGCGTATTCAAGGGCAAGAAGATGCCAGGACATATGGGCCATGTAAAGGTTACAGTTCAGAATCTTGAGATCGTCAGAGTAGATGCTGAAAACAACCTGATCCTGGTTAAGGGATCCGTACCAGGACCGAAGAAGTCTTTAGTAACACTGAAAGAAACAGTAAAAGCTGGTAAATAAGCTTTTATAGGAAAGGAGGAACACACAGATGGCAAACGTATCTGTTTACAATATGGAAGGCAAGGAAGTTGGCACATTAGAGTTAAACGATGCAGTGTTCGGCGTTGAAGTAAACGAACATCTTGTACATTTAGCAGTAGTTGCCCAGCTTGCAAATAAACGTCAGGGAACACAGAAAGCAAAGACACGTTCTGAAGTTTCCGGAGGCGGAAGAAAACCATGGAGACAGAAAGGAACCGGTCATGCAAGACAGGGTTCAACAAGAGCTCCACAGTGGAAGGGCGGCGGAGTTGTATTCGCTCCAGTTCCAAGAGATTATACGATCCGTTTAAATAAGAAAGAGAAGAGACTTGCTCTGAAGTCCGCTTTAACAAGCAGAGTACAGGAGAACAAGCTGATCGTTGTTGACGAGATGAAGTTCGACGCGATCAAGACAAAGAATTTCCAGAACGTTATGAACAACTTAAACGTTAAGAAGGCTCTGGTAGTTCTTGGAGATAAGAACGAGAACGCAGTTCTCTCCGCAAGAAATATCCCGACAGTAAAGACAGCATATGTCAATACGATCAATGTATATGATATTCTGAAATATAACACGGTTGTTGCTGATAAGGCCGCTGTTGCCGCTATTGAGGAGGTGTACGCATAATGGCTGCTATTCAATACTACGACGTAATTCTCAAACCGGTTATCACTGAAAAGAGCATGAACGCTATGGCAACCAAGAAGTATACATTCCTGGTTCACCCGGAAGCAAACAAGATCATGATCAAAGAAGCCGTTGAAAAGATGTTCCCAGGAACAAAGGTTTCCAAAGTCAACACCATGAACTTAAATGGTAAGACAAAGAGAAGGGGAATGACTTTCGGAAAGACAGCTAAGACAAAGAAAGCGATCGTTCAGCTGACAGAGGACAGCAAGGACATCGAGATCTTCGAAGGATTATAGGCATTGAGCGCTTAGTGGGGTCTTTTCGAGCTTAGCGCGAAAGCCGTTCACGAACCTTAACGAAGCCGAGCTAAAAGCGAGAGCTGAGTTTAGTTGAGTGAACATACCCGTCGGCGCTTAGCGCGAATGCCATCCGCCAGGAAAACCTATCTGGCACCTATACGATACTAAAGTCGTGACAAATTATTTGAGAGACACCAGGGCGCGTTGAAGCTCTGGCATGAAAGGAGTTTAATCATGGGAATTAAAACATACAGCCCATATACACCTTCCAGAAGACATATGACTGGTTCTGACTTCTCTGAAGTTACAAAGTCCAAACCAGAAAAGTCTCTGGTAATTTCTTTAAAGAAAAATTCCGGCCGCAACAATCAGGGTAAGATCACTGTAAGACATCGCGGCGGCGGTACAAGAAGAAAATACAGGATCATCGATTTCAAGAGAAATTCCAAAGACGGAATCCCGGCAACAGTTAAGTCTATCGAGTACGATCCGAACAGAACAGCAAATATCGCTCTGATCTGCTACGCAGACGGCGAGAAGGCTTATATCCTTGCTCCGGCTGGATTAACAGTTGGCATGAAGGTTATGAGCGGCCCGCAGGCAGAAGCAAAAGTAGGCAACTGCTTACCGTTAAGCCAGATCCCGATCGGTGCTCAGGTTCACAACGTTGAGTTATACATCGGCAAAGGCGGACAGCTGGTACGTTCTGCAGGAAACGCAGCACAGTTAATGGCAAAAGAAGGCAAATACGCAACTTTAAGGCTTCCTTCAGGAGAGATGAGAATGGTTCCGATCGAATGCCGCGCAACGATCGGCGTAGTAGGAAACGGCGACCACAACCTGATCAACATTGGTAAAGCAGGAAGAAAGCGTCACATGGGCATCAGACCAACCGTACGTGGTTCTGTTATGAACCCGAACGACCATCCACACGGCGGTGGTGAAGGCAAGACTGGTATCGGACGTCCAGGTCCATCTACACCATGGGGCAAACCTGCACTTGGTCTGAAGACAAGGAAGAAGAACAAACAGTCTAACAAGTTGATCATCAGAAGACGCGATGGCAAGGCCATTAAATAATTGAAGGAGGCACACCTATGGCACGTTCATTAAAAAAAGGACCGTTTGCAGACGCTCATTTATTAAAGAAGATCGACGCTATGAACGCAGCAGGACAGAAACAGGTTATTAAGACCTGGTCCCGCCGCTCCACGATCTTCCCGCAGATGGTTGGACATACAATCGCAGTTCACGACGGCAGAAAGCACGTTCCGGTATATGTTACAGAGGATATGGTAGGACATAAGCTGGGCGAGTTCGTAGCTACAAGAACTTACAGAGGACACGGCAAAGACGAGAAGAAATCAGCTCGTAAGTAATAGATCGGCGTTGAAAGGAGGTTTTAGCAATGGCTAAAGGACATAGAAGTCAGATTAAGAGAGAAAGAAATGCGAAGAAAGATACAAGGCCAAGCGCAAAGTTATCTTATGCCAGAGTATCTGTTCAGAAAGCATGCTTTGTTTTAGATGCCATCAGAGGCAAAGATGTGCAGACTGCACTCGGTATTGTAACTTACAATCCCAGATATGCTTCTAGCTTGATTGAGAAATTATTAAAATCAGCGATCGCAAA
>DWZA01000098.1 GCA_019118365.1 Candidatus Lachnoclostridium stercoravium
GCCATGGGAAGCACGACGGAAACGTCGGCTTACGGGATCACGGCAAACCCCTGGAAGGAGGATCATGTGCCAGGAGGCTCTTCCGGCGGTTCCTGCGCGGCCGTAGCGGCAGGGGAAACCTTTTACGCCCTTGGATCGGATACCGGCGGCTCCATCCGCCAGCCGGCGTCCTTCTGCGGAGTGACTGGGATAAAGCCTACTTACGGCACCGTATCCCGCTTCGGCCTGATCGCCTATGGATCTTCTCTGGATCAGATCGGCCCCATAGGGAAAAATGTTTCCGACTGCGCCGCTGTCCTGGAAGCGATCTCTTCCTGGGATCCCAAAGACAGCACGTCCATGAAACGGAGCGATACGGATTTTACCTCCGCCCTTACGGAAGGGATACAGGGGATGAAGATCGGCGTGCCTTATGAATATCTCTCAGAGGGGCTGGACGGGGAAGTAAAGAAGGCCCTGGAGAAGGCTGTTTCTCTCTTATCCCAGGCAGGGGCGCAGGTGGAATATTTTAAGCTTGGTATGACGGACTACGCCATTGCCGCCTATTACCTGATCGCCTGCGCGGAGGCAAGCTCCAACCTGGAACGGTTTGACGGAGTGAAATACGGTTTCCGGGCGGAAGGATTCGAGGGACTTCACGATATGTACAAGAAGAGCCGTTCCCAGGGCTTCGGGCCGGAGGTGAAACGGCGGATCATGCTGGGTTCCTTTGTGTTAAGCTCTGGATATTACGACGCTTATTATCTGAAGGCGCTGAAAGTAAAGGCAATGATCAAAAGATCCTTTGACCAGGCCTTTGAAAAATACGACATGATCCTGGGACCTGCAGCTCCTGCCACAGCGCCGAAGATCGGAGAAAGTCTGTCCGATCCGCTGAAGATGTACCTGGGAGACGTATATACCGTAGCGGTAAACCTGGCCGGCCTTCCGGGGATCACCGTGCCCTGCGGCCTGGATGCAGAGGGCCTTCCCATCGGCCTGCAGCTGATCGGGGACTGTTTCCAGGAAAAGAAGCTTATCCGCTGCGCTTATAATTACGAGCTTCTCAGAGGAACATGGGAAATGGCGTTTGAAAAGGAGGCGGAAAAGAAATGAAACAGTATGAGACAGTGATCGGACTTGAGGTCCACGTAGAGCTTTCTACAAAAACAAAGATATTCTGCGGCTGTTCCACGGAATTTGGAGCCGCTCCCAATACCCACACCTGCCCGGTATGCACCGGTATGCCAGGCTCGCTCCCGGTTCTGAACAGACAGGTAGTGGAATACGCCCTGGCCGCCGGGCTGGCCATGAACTGCCAGGTAAACCAGCGGTGCAAATTTGACCGGAAAAACTATTTTTACCCGGACAATCCTCAAAACTATCAGATCTCTCAGCTCTATTCGCCTATCTGTCACGACGGCTGGGTGGAGATACCTTCTGGAGAAGGAAAAAAGAGGATCCGGATCCATGAGATCCACATGGAAGAAGACGCGGGAAAACTGATCCACGACGAATGGGAGGACTGTTCCCTGGTAGATTACAACCGCAGCGGCGTTCCCCTGATCGAGATCGTTACGGAGCCGGATCTGCGAAGCGCCCAGGAGGTCATTGATTTTCTGGATACTTTGCGGACGACGATCCGCTACCTGGGAGTTTCCGACTGCCGTCTTCAGGAAGGATCCATGAGAGCGGACGTAAACCTTTCTGTCCGCGAGGCGGGAAGCAGCCTTTTCGGCACCAGGACAGAGATGAAAAACTTAAACTCTTTTAAGGCTATCGCCCACGCCATCGAGGGGGAGAGGGATCGTCAGATCGAACTTTTGGAGGAGGGAAAACCAGTGATCCAGGAGACGAGAAGATGGGACGACAACAAGGAATCGTCTTATGCCATGCGTTCCAAAGAAGACGCCAAAGACTACCGGTATTTTCCTGATCCGGACCTTCCGCCGGTGGTCATAAGCGACAGCTGGATCGAGGCGGTCCGCTTAAGGCAGCCGGCGCTGCGGGGCGAACGGGCGGCCAGATATCCCCGGCAGTACGGCATTTCTGAAGAAGACGCATGGACGATCACAGAATCCAGGAACCTGGCCGATATTTTTGAAGAAACCGCGAAGCTTTGCGGAAGCGGGAAAAAGGCCGCCAACTGGATCATCGGGGAGACGCTGCGCCTTGTAAAGGAGCGGGAAGCGGACCCGGATCAGGTGCGGTTTACCCCGGCTCACCTGGCAGCCCTGATCCAGGCAGCGGAAGAGGGAACGGTAAACAACCGGACGGCAAAAGAGATCTTTGAAAAGATCTTTGACGAAGATGTCGAGCCGATGGAATACATCAGTGCCAACGACCTTGCCACAGTAGCGGACAGCAGCGTTTTAGAAGAAGCCGCGGACCGGGTGATCCAGGCGAACCCAGGATCGGTGGAAGAATACCTGGGCGGGAAGGAGAAGGTCATGGGCTTTTTCCTTGGTCAGATCATGAAGGAAATGAAAGGGAAAGCGGATCCAAAAGCGGCCCAGAAAATCGTAAAACAGAAGCTGGAAGAAAGAAAAAAGAGCTGAAACGATCCGTTTTTTTAGGAAAGGCACTTTCATTTAGTCCCAGGCATAAGATAAGTTAAACAGTTTGAAGGTGGCTTTCTTTGAAGACTTTTCCAAAACCGCTGACCGCAGGAGAAGAAAGAGAATATCTGGAACGCTGCAAAGAGGGTGACCAGTCGGCGAGAAACACATTGATCGAGAGAAATATGCGCCTTGTGGCCCACGTGGCCAAAAAGTACCAGGGGACCGATCACGAGACGGAAGATCTGCTGTCAGTGGGGACCATCGGCCTGATCAAGGCTGTCAATACATTTCGGGCTGATAAGGGCTCCAGGCTGGCCACATACGCGGCCAAATGTGTAGAAAATGCTATCCTCCCGCAGCGTCTCCGGCTAAAAGAAGCTTCAAGATCTGTTCTTTCTCTTCGCCCGTTCCAGGAAGCCGCTCCAGCAGGGTAAGGATCATGCCCGCCTTCAGGCGGGCGTATCTTTTTTCCAGCGCTTTCTCCAAATCTTCAGAAGACAGGGGCATAACAGATATTTCCAATAGGTTCCCTCCATAAACCTCAAAACATTCATAATTCGCTCATTTTTCTACGAAAAATGGCTGCTTATTCATGTTTTTGGCGGGTCCCAAGATCGAAAATCCTC
>DWZA01000099.1 GCA_019118365.1 Candidatus Lachnoclostridium stercoravium
CGGATATGGCAGAAGTTTCAAATATGGACAGCTGGCAGCATGGTCTTCTTGAACGTTATGTCAAGGAAGGGCTGAAAAATAAAACGCTGACAATGTCAGAACAGATGACCGAAGTTTCCGCCCCGAAGCAAACCCGTCAGTGGATTTCCGGGATCCTTTCGGAAATGGATGAGCTTCGAAAGGAAAAAGGCAAGGAAGATCTTGCCCGTGTAAAAGTAGATTTCTCTGAAATGGAGAAAGCCGGGCGTATAGAAAAGAAGAAGCCGTTAACAGAGACGGCGCCTGAAAAAGAGAAAACCCATTCCGAGCCAAAGAAAGGGCGCGCACGGTAGAGCGCAAAAAAGGGGACTGACCTGAAAATATGATTCAGGCCGGTCCCTTTTGGCATCGTGAGAAACTTTTCTGTCCGCAGCCTTCCTGTCAGCGGAAAAGAACGAGTCCCAAAGCCGCGCTCAGCAGGATCACATTCGGAATGCTGACTTTCCATTTAAAAAGCAGGACGAGATCCACCGCGCCGATAAAGAGCGCCTGGAAGCTGAGCCGGGAATCCAGGATATAATTGGTCTGGCAGAAGGAAACGATCACTCCTGCGATCAGGCCGATGCATACCGGACGGACGCCGGTAAGAATGTGTTCCATCCATTTGCTCTTCTGAAATTTCTGGAAAAAAACAGCAGCCATGGCGGTAATGGTAAACGTAGGGAGAAGGATGGCCAGGCAGGCGACGAGCGCGCCGGGAATCCCTGCGGCGTGGATCCCTGCAAAGGTGGAACAGTTTAAGCCCAGCGGTCCGGGAGTCATCTCCGCAATGGCTACGATATCCGATACTTCGCTTAGATCCATCCAGCCGTTAGTGACTACCTCGTGAGAGATCAGAGGGACCATGGACAGGCCGCCGAAGCTGGTAAAACCGATTTTTATAAAGCTCCAGAGCAGTTTAAGAAGCGTTGCCGTCATGATCGTTCAGCCCCCTTCTTTCCTGTATTTCACAGATCACGATGCCGCCGACGACTCCCATAACCACAAGAGCCGCGCAGTTTACGTTAAAAAACAGATACAGCACAAAAGCTGCGGCCATGAGAAAATAGCACGGACGGAAACGAAAGGCTCCCCGGACCATATTGACGGCGGCGCTGATGATGATCGGAACGATCGCCGCCCGGACTCCGGTCATGGCGTTCATGACCCATATATGTTCTTTAAAGATCGTGTAAAAATAAGTAATAAAAGAAAGGATGATCATCGGAGGCAGGACCATGGCCACCACGCATACGATGCCGCCGACGATCCCGGCCGCCCGGTATCCATAGAGCATGGCCACATTGCCGATCATGATCCCAGGAAGGCTGCGGCCTACGCTGGTGATATCCAGAAGTTCCTGGCTCGTAATAGTTTTTTCTTTTTCCACATATAAGTGCTGCATCTGGGCGATAATGCTCCACCCTCCGCCAAAGGTAAAGCATCCAAACTGAAAAAACTGCCCGAACAGCCTGACGGCTTTCTTAAAAGTATTCACAAACGATCACATCTCCTTTACAACCGCCATTATAATCCTTAAACCCTGTGTAGAGTCAAGAAAAACATAGCCGCTGCGAAGAAGATCTTACAATGCTATGGGCAGCCAGACCTGACGGAATCTCCGGTAATCTTCTTTCTTGTTCATAGAGAGAAATGTGCGGCAGACAGGATCTCCGGCTACAGAAATATGGTGCTGGCAGACATATTTTTTCAGATGGTCAAGGTATTGGACGCAGGAAGAATTTTCTTCCGAGATATCGACGACAGTATAAAGGCTTGGAGACGGCGGAATGTAAGAGCCGGCCCGGACAAATTCCGGCATGCCAAGGGCTTTTGCGTCCGCCTCCAGGATGCCAAGGGCGGAAAAGCTTCGGTCTTCCCCCTGTTCCAGGCTCGCCCAGCAGTTCCTTTGGGATGGAAACGAAAAAGGAGCCAGCCCCGCCCAATTGGAGAAGGCATCCAGTTCGTCTGTCTCCAGGATCAGATCGTCTCCCTCCATAAATTCCAGCCGGTAGATCCCAGGGCTGGATTCCAGGCGGATCGTCCAGACTTCCGACGGCAGCTGCTTCAAAAGAACCAGGATCCGCTTCAGATAGTCCAGGGTCAGCTGTTTCCTTTGTATCTCTTCTTCCAGGGAATTTGCCCGTTCCTCATAATGCTGGCAGACGAAATCCACGTCGTCTGTATTGATCAAAGCCTCTGTTTCCTTCAGGGAAAATCCATATTGATGATAAGCTCTGGCCCGCGTCAGAGCAGTAATGTCAAGCCTGCTGTAATATCGGTATCCGTGTTCTCCGTCTCCCCGGTCGGAAACCAGGATACCGTTCCGTTCATAAAGCCTCAAAGCTTCCGCAGAAACGCCAAGAAGCCGGGCTACAGTTCCAATCTTGTATTTCATAGTATCCCTCCGCTCATGGTATACGTATCAGTTCAGCCGTGTATCTTCTTGCCAGCACAGAATGTGCTGGAGGGAAGCTTGGAATGTCATCCCTATGCCAGGATATATGTCAAATCGCTTTTACAAGCAAGCTTGTAACGCTCTTTATCATATATCCTGGCGCACGGCTGAACTGATACTAGTTAGTATACCATGTCCACTAAACTCGTGGAAGACCTCGTTAAGTGGCCAGGTATGACTCGCACTAGGCTCGAAAAGACCTCGCCAAGTGCTCCTAGTATACCATAAAGTTTTTTAAAGCAGTATTGCATTGTGAAAAGACCGGTTGTATAATAAGGACGTTTATGCGCTAAAAAAGAGTTAAGAATGGAGTTTACGATACAATGGAAGGATTAAAGTGCTTTTTTAAAAAGGAAACTGTCTTTTGCATTTCGTTCATACTGGCGCTTGCCTCGGCTTTGATCGTCCGCCCGGACCTGGCTTATCTGGCCTATCCGGATTACCGGACCCTGGCCCTTCTGTTCTGCCTGATGATCATCGTGGCTGGGTTCCAGTCCCTGGGGGTATTTTCCATCCTGGGTCAGACCCTTTTAAAAAGAGCGGGAAGCATGAGAAAGCTTTCTGCGACCATGGTGATCCTGTGCTTTTTTTGCAGTATGATCATTACCAACGACGTGACGCTGATCACATTCGTACCTTTTACGATCCTGGTATACCATATGATCGGCAAAGAAGAGCGGGTCTTAAAACTGGTGGTGCTGGAGACGATAGCCGCAAATCTGGGGAGCATGGCGACGCCGATCGGCAACCCGCAGAACCTTTATCTTTATTCCGCGTCAGGGATCACGCTGGGACAGTTCGCCTGGGCGGTCCTGCCTTATGCCGGCCTTGCTCTCGTAATGCTTCTGGCCGCTGTATTTGCGGAGAAAAACGAGCCGATCCTGGAAGAGGTCGATGCCGGCGGCCAGGCGGATATACATAAGGTGCTTCCGGAAACAGTGCCGTTTCTGGCGCTGTTGCTGCTCTGCTTGCTGGTGGTGTTCCGGGTATTCTCCTACGGCCCGGTGCTGCTGTGCGTAGCGGCAGTGATCCTGATCGTCAACAGGAAACTCTTTGGCTCTGTCGACTATTTCCTGCTCCTGACATTTGTATGCTTCTTTATTTTTATCGGCAATGTAAAACGGATACCGGAGGTGAGCAGCCTGCTGGTTTCCGCTATCCAGGGAAAAGAGCTGTGGGCCGGGATCCTGGCCAGCCAGGTGATCAGCAATGTGCCTGCGGCGATCCTTTTAGCCGGTTTTACAGAGGATTTCTCCGTTCTCCTTACTGCTGTGAACCTGGGAGGACTGGGAACCCTGGTCGCTTCCCTTGCCAGCCTGATCTCCTTTAAATTCTTCGCAAAAGAATATCCGGGAAGAAAAGGCGCGTTTATGAAGGTATTTACAGTATGGAACCTTTTGTTCCTGCTGATCCTTGCCGCAGCGGCTATGATGCTGGAGTAGGGAATGGATTTTGTGGTAATAGTTCCCATAGAGGCCACATAAAATAGTAATGATCATATCCTGCCGCCGGTCAGGGCGTCCAGAGCGGGCGGATACAGACGGGGCGGGAAGGAACCATATGGGAGGTTGCCATGAAAAAAGTTTTAAATGGAAAGGCGGCGCTGGCCGGACTTCTCCTGGCCTGGGTGCTGATCGTTCATTTTCTCACCGGCTGCAGCGGCGGTCAGGAAGAAAAAGTCAGAGATCTGGAATTTACAGTAATGTCAGAAAACGAACTGCCGGAAGAGTTAAAGCAGATGGTGCAGGAAAAGCAGACGGCGCCGTTTAAGCTGACCTACAGCGACGACCAGAATCTTTACATAGCAGTAGGCTACGGAGAGCAGACAGGCGGAGGCTACAGCATAGCGGTAAAGTCACTGTATCTCACGGACAATTCCATTGTATACGATACAGAGCTCCTTGGGCCGGAGAACGGGGAAGAGGCCGGTGAAGAGAAATCCTACCCCTATATCGTGGTCCGGACTGAGTTCCTGGAAGAGCCGGTCATCTTTGAATGAGCCTTGACAATTAAAAAAGTATCTTTTAAAATAGCGTTATTTGAAAAGTGTGAAAAGATACTATAAGGATAGAGGGTATCCATTCTTTAGTTCGCGGGGATGGGTACCCTTTTGCTGTATAAGGAAAGAGGCTCAAAAAACCATGTCAAAAGAAGAAACTGTCACCAGTAAAAATACCAGGGCGCTTCTTGGAAAAGCGGCCGGGATCCTGGTTTTGCTCTTAAGTCCAGGGGCGATGTACGTGATCTTTGAAAATATCACAGGAGATATCGGGAACATTCCGTTTTTATATGCGGCTCTTAACATGGCGGCATATTATATTTTTTATTTCCTCCTGTTTGCCCTGGCCGGATCCACAAGGGTCGTATATCCGCTGCTGAACGCGGCGCTTACGGTCCTGGCTCTGGCGGAATATTTTGTGGTCAGCTTCCGCAGCCGCCCGATCATGCTGGGAGATCTGATGGCGGTGCGCACGGCGGCGACCGTATCCGGCGGCTACAGCTACGAATTTACCCCAAAGCTGATCGCGCTGATCCTGATATCGGTATTCTTCAGCGTCTGCGCCATAGCTTTTTCCTTTAAGATAAAAAGACTTAAGGTCAGGATCGGCGCGCTGCTTGGTATGATCCTTCTGACGGCCGGAAGCGGCGCCTGGTTTTATAAAGCGGGCATCCGTCAGGCCGGGATCGATATCAATATGTGGGATCCGCTGTTTTCCTATCAGGAAAACGGGTATATCTTAAGCACTCTGTATGCATTTTCCTTTATTGATATCAATCCGCCGGAAGGCTATTCCACATCAGCGGTGGCCGACATTGACGAAAGGATCCGGGAGGATTATCGGGAGGAATATGAAAGCCGGGGCTATCTGTGGAAGGACGAGACGTCGGATATGGTGCCGGAGAACATTATCTGCATCATGAATGAAAGCTTTTCCGATCTGAGCGTAGTAGGAAGCTTCGAGACAGATGTGCCTTATCTGGAAAATTATAACAGCCTTGAGGAAAACTGTCTCAAAGGCCATCTGTACATGCCGGTGCACGGAGCCATGACCTGCAATTCCGAATACGAATTTCTGACGGGAAACGCAATGTCCTTCTGCCCGCCTGGAAGCGTGCCTTATCAGGTATATATGAACCAGACCGTTTACGGACTGCCTCTTACGCTGAAGGACCAGGGCTATCATACTGTGGCCATGCACCCTTATCCAGGCTATAACTGGAACAGGAACCAGGCTTTTGAAGCCATGGGCTTCGACGAATTTCTGGATGAAGACGATTTTGAAACCATGGATACTATCAGAGGTTACTGCAGCGACCGATCCAATTATGATAAGATCATTTCCGTGACAGAGGAAAAAGAAAAGGGAGAGCCTCTGTTTATCTTTAATGTGACCATGCAGAACCACGGAGGCTATGTAAATGAAGAATATGAGAGCCAGGTCCATCTGACGCAGCTTGCGGACATGCCCCAGACAGAGCAGTACCTCAGCCTGATCCGGGAATCAGACGAAGCTCTGGGATATCTTCTGGACTATTATAAAGAAGTGGAAGAGCCTACGATGATCATTATGTTCGGCGACCATCAGCCGGCGGTGGAGACGGAGTTTTACGAAGCGCTTTATGGAAAGAAGATGGAGGATATCAGCGAAGAAGAGAATATCCGCCGTTTTATCACGCCCTTTCTGGTATGGACGAATTACCATACGGAATCGGGATATGTGGATAAGATGAGCGCGGCTTACCTTTCCAATGTGATCGTGGAGCGGGCTAATCTGGAACCGACGGATTATCAGATATTTATGGATAAGATGTATGAGCAGACCCCTGTCATCCATCCGCTGGGCTACTATGACGGCGACGGCGTATGGTCCGACTGGGACGGATGGAAAGAGGACGGGGAAAACTATCCCATGTTTAAGGACTACTACATCCTCCATTATAACAATATGTTCGGCGGGAAAAAGAAAAATACGGACGTTTTTGCAGTCCATCCCCAGTCTTAATCTTGTGCTGGCAGGCCCGGTGTGATATACTGTTATCCAAAAAACGGCTGAACTGTTATAATGGTACGTCGCATATCATAGATTGTGATCGCTTAAAACAAGGGGGAGAAAATAATGATCTTTAAAGATATATGGCTTGATATCAAGGCTGTCCAGGAACGTGATCCAGCGGCCAGGAGCGCTCTGGAAGTGCTGCTTTTATACCAGGGGATCCACGCTCTGATCTGTCACAGGTTCGCTCATTGGTTTTATAAGCACAGGATGTTTTTTATCGCCAGGCTGATCTCCCAGATCTCCCGTTTCTTTACGCTGATCGAGATCCATCCCGGCGCCCAGCTGGGCCACGGGATACTGATCGACCACGGGAGCGGCGTGGTGATCGGCGAGACTGCGGTGGTAGGAGATAACTGCACGATCTATCAGGGAGTTACTCTGGGAGGCGTCGGAACGAAAAAGGGAAAACGCCATCCTACCCTGGGGAATAACGTTATGGTAGGAGCGGGAGCCAAGATCCTTGGGGCCTTTGAAGTAGGAGATAACTGCAATATCGCGGCAAACGCGGTGCTGCTGAAGCCGCTGGAGGAAAATATCACGGCGGCGGGGATCCCTGCCCGGCCCGTGAGAAAGGACGGAGTCAAGCTTCCTCAGGCCCAGCCCATATCGCAGGAGCATTTCTGCAGGATGGAGGATCGGATCCGGGAGCTGGAAGAGACGGTTCGCCAGCTGAGAGAAGAACTGGAACAGGAGAAAAACAGAGGATGAAAACACGTTGCCAGGAGATAGAGAGCAGCATTATAAAGAGATTCCGAAAGGGGATATGGCGCCCCTTTATCAAAGGGATGCAGGAATACAGGATGGTAAAGCCAGGAGACAGGGTGGCCGTCTGCATTTCCGGCGGAAAGGATTCCATGCTTCTGGCAAAGTGCATGCAGGAGATCATCCGCCATGGGGATATTGATTTCCAGGCGGAATACCTGGTGATGGATCCCGGATACCATCCGGCAAACCGCAGACGGATCGAAGAAAACGCGGCGCTGATGGAAATACCGGTCACGATCATCGAATCGGATATCTTCAATATCGTTGCAGACGAGACGCAGTCTCCCTGCTATCTGTGCGCCAGGATGAGAAGGGGCTTCCTTTATGACGGAGCCAGGCGCTTAGGATGCAATAAGATCGCCCTGGGCCATCATTTCGACGATGTGATCGAGACGATACTGATGAGCATGCTTTACGGGGGCCAGATCAATACTATGATGCCCAAACTTCACAGTACGAATTTTCAGGGGATGGAGCTGATCCGTCCCCTATATTTCGTGAAAGAAGAAGATATCATAGCCTGGAGGGACTATAACCAGCTGTCCTTCCTCCAGTGCGCGTGCCGTTTTACAGAGAAGATCAGGAAAGAGCAGGCGGACCAGGAAGAAGTCCATTCCTCCAAACGCCAGGAGATGAAGGAGCTGATCGCCTGGTTCCGGAAAAATAACCCTAATATTGAAAATAATATTTTTAAAAGTGTGGAAAATGTGAATCTGGATGTGTGCCTTGGATACGTGCAGGGAAAACAGCGCCATCATTTTATGGATACTTATGATGAAGAAGGCTGACGGCGCCCGCAGGCTTTGCGGGGTATAAAAGGGCTGGAGAACGCATACATTTTCTTATAAAATCAGGTAAGGAAGGTGTATGCGCACATGGAGCTTATAAAGAAAAATATCCATATGAACCGCTGGAAGGCCCGCGCGGCGACCCAGCTGACCCTGGACGATGATTTTATCGTGCCGGATACCATGGATGACGCGGAGCAGGTGATCCTTGGGACCGGCGATATCCAGATCGAATCCTTCAGATCCCAGGGAGAGAAAGTGACGGTAAAGGGGAAGATGGACTTCCGCATCCTTTACAGAAAAGCAGGAGGAGGGCTGCAGGCTCTTGCCGGTTCCATGCCTTTTGAAGAGAGCATTAACGTAGAGGGGCTGGAAGACAGAGATTACACTTCTGCGGCATGGGAGCTGGACGACTTAAATATCGGGATGATCAATTCCAGGAAATTAAGCATAAAAGCCCTTGTGACCCTGGAAGTGACCGCAGAGGCCCTTTACGATGTGGAGGCGGCGGCAGACGTGGAAGCAGGCGGTTCGGGAGCGGAGATCGAAGTCCTGCGGGAGAAGATTGAAGTGGCCGCTATCGCGGTGCGCAGAAAGGATACATACCGGATAAAGGAAACCATTTCCCTTTCCGGAAACAAGCCTAATATCAACCATATCCTCTGGAGCGAGATGCGCCTGTGTTCCTCTTCGGCAAGGCCTATGGACGGGAAAATATGGCTGGAAGGCGAGCTGATCGTCTTTGTGATCTATGACGGGGAAGGGGAGAATGAAACCGTCCAGTGGCTGGAAGAAAGCGTTCCGTTTTCCGGGGAGCTGGACCTTCCTGAGGCGTCCGAAGATATGATCCCTCAGATCTCCATGCGGCTGATCCACAGGGATATTGAAGCCAGGCCGGATTATGACGGGGAAATGCGGGAATTGGAAGCAGACGCTGTCCTGGAACTGGACATGAAGCTTTACAGGGAAGAAGAAACGCAGCTGCTGGGGGATATGTATTCTACCAACAGAGAGCTTGTCCTGGAAACAGGTGAAGCCTGTTTTGACAGGATCCTGACCAAGAATCTGTGCAAATGCAAAGTATCCGATAAGATCGACCTTGGAAACATGGGAAGGATCCTTCAGATCTGCCACAGCCACGGAACCGTAAAGATCGACGAGACAGAGAGCGACAGCGACGGACTGCAGATCGACGGAGTCCTGGAAGTGGAGCTTTTATGCCTTACGGCCGACGACGATGAACCGGTACGGGCGGCGACAGAGGCGGTGCCGTTCCACTACACCGCAGAGGCAAAGGGGATCACGGCGGAAAGTATTTATCAGATGAATACCGGCCTGGATCAGATGACGGCAGTGATGACAGGAGGAGATATGGTAGAGATCCGGGCAGTGATCAATATCGATCTTTTAGTCCTGCAGCCGGTGAAACAGCAGGTGATCACCAGCGTCCGGGAAGAGCCGATGGATGTCCAGAAGCTTCAGAAAATGCCGGGGATCGTAGGCTATATCGTTCAGCCGGAGGATTCTTTGTGGAAGATCGCGAAAAAATTTCATACAACGGTGGATAATATCATAGAAACAAATGTCCTTCCGTCAGAGGCGATCCGTCCTGGGGATAAGCTGATCCTTGTAAAAGAGATCGCCAGCGGCTAAGAGCCCTTAAGCGGGGGCCTTAAAAGGGTAAATGTAACGATCACAGGTCTGCCATCATATTATAGATCAGACGGCAATGCAGTTAACAGTTCCGGACGGCGGGAAAACAGGGGCAAGAAGATGTGCCGTCCTGAACTGTTACTATCTATCCTGGCGCACGGCTGAACTGATACGACAATACTGCATCCAGCTGGTGCTTTATATAGATGACAGGAATCCTGGGCGGCAGCAGCGCAGACCATGCGCTGTTACCGTTTACATATGGCTGGGAGAAAGCGATGAATTATACGTATCTGGTAGAATGCGCGGACAAGACGCTGTACTGCGGGTGGACAAACCATCTGGAGCAGCGCATCAGGGCGCATAATGAAGGAAAGGGAGCAAAATATACAAAAAGCCGCAGGCCGGTTCGCCTCGTCTATGCGGAGACATTTTCCACAAAGGAAGAGGCGATGAAACGGGAAGCGGCAATAAAGAAGCTGAGCCGGAAAGAAAAAGAAGAACTGATCCGGACGTATCAGGCTACAAATTGATAGAGCATGATATAATGACAAAAGCTTCCTCCCATGACGAACAGATGAAAGATCTCATGGGAACCAAAGTTTTTGTGATTGGTGTTGAATATCGGAAGCTTCAGGGCGTAGATCACGCCGCCCAGGGTGTAGATGATCCCTCCGGCTAAAAGCCAGCGGAAAGCAGGCGCTGGAAGGGCCTCCACGATCTTTTTGATCGCCAGGACGCATACCCAGCCCATGGCGATGTATATGAGGGAAGAGAACCACTTCGGGCAGGTGATCCACAGAGCGTTGATAGTGATACCTATGGCTGCGATGGCCCATACAAGAGCCAGAAGCCTCCAGCCGGTGGCGTCTCCCAGAACGATCAGGCATACAGGCGTATAGGTGCCGGCGATCAGGACAAAGATCATCATATGATCCACTTTCCGTAGGATCTTGTTGACCTTCGGGGAAATGTCCAGAGTGTGGTAAAGGGTGCTGGCGCCATATAAAAGGATCATGCTGACGATAAAGACGGCCAGAGAAATCACATGGATACGGTCAGCCTCCCCGGCGGCTTTGTACAAAAGCGGGAAAGCCGCGAAAACAGCCAGGAGCATGGCGATAAAATGAGTGATGGCGCTGCCGGGATTGCGCAGTTTGGAAATCATAAACGATACCTCCTTTATATCACAGGCGCGGCGGTCAGAACTGCCGCAGTAATGTATTTGATTACTATTATATGTAGTTTTGAAAACTATATGCAATGTTTTACTAAACTATAGCTTACTGGACAGAAAAAGTCAAGAGAGGTAAACAAATGTTAAGAATTTTGTTTGAAGATCAAAGTATCATCGTGGTGGAAAAACCTGCCGGAGTGGAATCTCAGGCGGTTCATGGGTTTGGCGTGGACATGGTCAGCGAGATCCGCAAACATATCCACAAGTTATCCCCAGAGGACCGTGGATTGTATGTAGGAGTTATCCACAGGCTGGATAAGCCGGTCCAGGGCGTCATGGTCTACGCAAAAACAAAAAAAGCGGCGGCCGCTTTAAGCAAGCAGGTTCAGGACGGGAGAATGAAGAAAACTTATTTGGCTATAGTATGTGGAAAACCTGTGGATAATGTGGGTAACTATGTGGATTACCTGTTGAAAGACGGGAAAAATAACCACACGAAAATTGTTGAAAAGGGGATAACCGGCGCGAAAAGAAGCGAATTAGAGTATAAAGTGTTGAAAACTGCTGTGATCTCCGGAAAAGAATTTTCTCTTGTAGAGATCCGGCTCCTTACAGGGCGCCATCATCAGATCCGGGTGCAGATGGCCGGCCACGGAACGCCGGTAGCGGGAGACAGAAAGTACGGAATTGTGGATGAACGTCAGGAAAGGCTCTGCCTCTGCGCGGCAGGACTGTCCTTTTTTCACCCGGATACAGGAAAGAAACTGAGCTTTTCCATCCAGCCGTCCTGGGAGTTCTGAACTGTCATGTATAATTTTTGGATGTCCGTTTCATAATACATGATGTACAAAGGAAGTACAAATCAGAAACAGGTGATGTCCATGGAAAAGCCGGGTAAAAAACTGAAGAAAGTTTTATTGATCGTGGGAATTACGGGAGTGGTCTACGCAGGGTTCAAATATCTGCTGCCTCTCGTAATTCCCTTTTTAGCTGCGTATACATTTGCCCTGGGGTTAAGGCCGTCGGCGGTCTGGATCCAGGAGCATACGGCGGTAAGGATAAGAGGAAAAGAAAGAAAGATCCCGGTAGGGGTCGTCGGGGGCGCGGAGTTCCTGGCGATCATCGCAGTCGCAGCGGCGGCGCTGTACGCAGGTCTGTGGAAAGCAGGCAGGGAACTGACCCTTTTTAGCCAGCAGCTCCCCCTATGGATCGAGGAAGCGGATCAGTGGCTTACAGGCCGCTGCCATACGGTCGAAGATTTCTTCAGCCTGGAACCGGGCTGCCTGGTGCGCCTGGCAAGGGATATGCTGGTCCATTTAAGCCTTTCCTTAAAAGAGGCCGCCATGCCCTTTCTGATGACAAATTCCATGAATCTCGTCAGCGGGTTCTTAAAAGGCGCAGTCATCAGCGTGATCGTTTTTCTGGGAACCATACTGTCCCTCCAGGAGATGGACAGCCTGAAAAAAAGACGGGATGCTTCCATTTTCTGGAGAGAATACGAGATCGTCGGCGGCCGGCTGGTCCAGGCAGGAAAAGCATGGCTGAAGACTCAGGGGAGCATCCTGGTCATGACCACGGCCATATGTATTGCCGGATTGTGGCTTATGAAAAACCCGTATTATATCCTTTTAGGCATTGGGATCGGCCTTCTGGACGCTCTGCCTGTGCTGGGAACGGGAACCGTGCTCATTCCCTGGGCGCTGTTTGCCGCGCTCCAGGGCCAATGGGGAACAGGCGCTTTCCTGACAGGTCTGTATATCGTCTGCTATTTCCTACGGGAATTTATGGAAGCCAGGATAATGGGGAGCCAGATCGGCCTTACGCCCCTGGAATCTCTGGCAGCCCTTTACGTAGGATGGAAGCTTTTCGGACTGCTGGGGTTCATACTGGGTCCCGTAGGCCTCATCCTGATCGAAGATATCGTAGAAGCCTATGACAGCTCGCATACAGAAGGGAAAACTACCATGTGACGAGCCGGTCGATCAGCTCCTTTTGCTCCTTTGTGGACCGGGTGAGATAGATGCGGGTGGTTTCTATGCTTTCATGGCCCATCAGATCTGCCAGGAGTGAGATATCGTTAAAACGTTCCAGAAAATTTTTGGCGAAACGGTGGCGGAAGGAATGGGGATAGACCGTTTCCGGCGGAATATGGTACCGGATCGCCAGCTTCTTCAGCTGGCCGCTGATGCCGCGGGAGGTCATAGGCACGCCCCTTCGGTTTGTAAAGAGAAAACCGGCGTCCACGCCTTTGGAATGAAACCAGAGAGAAGCCTCGTTTCTCAAAGCGTCAGGAAAATAGATACGCCGTATTTTCCCGCCTTTCGAATAAAGATCCATATATCCCAGATCCAGATGCTCCGCCTTGATCTGGGTAAGCTCGCTGACGCGGGCGCCTGTGGCGGCCATATAGCGGACGATAAAATAATACACGTATTTTTCATCCTGTATGAACCGGGATTTCAGATATTCGTAATCCGCCTCGCTGATAACGTGCTCCGCGTACAGTTTCTGCTGGATGCGGATCGCAGGGAGGCGGCTTACAGGAAGATGGAAACACTCAATATAGGAATTTACGGCCCGTATCCTCAGATTGACGGTCTGCGGCCGGTAATGTTCCATAAGATATGCTTTGTAAAGGTGAAGGGTATCAGGCGTTATCTCTTTGTAAAGCCTGAAAAACTGGCGGACGGACGAAGAGTAAGCCAGGACAGTGTTGGGAGCCAGGGAAGTGGCGTCCAGATATTCCTGGAAAAGCTTTGCCGCGTCCGCGGCAGGCGGCAGAGGCATGACGTTCAATGAGGATCCAGCGGTGTGTTTCATAGTAAATACCTCCTTTCACTTGATAGAAGAGCAGCTGTCTTGACTGCACATCTTCCTGCCCGGACAAATCCGGACAAAGAAAAAATCCTGGCCGCAGAGTTTGAATCCTCTGCAGTCAGGATCATAAAGTCCTATGCTGTGAAAAATATCTGCCGTGTACGAAGGTCAGCGGGTCTTTGTCCATTTCCCGCTCTCGCTGACGTAATAGTTGTCGATCCACGTATCAGTGGCAAGGGTCCCGTCGTCGTTGAGATAGTACCAGGAACGGTTGTCTTTGATCCAGCCGGTCTTCATGAAGCCGTTGCTGTCTGTATAGTAAAGGTCGTCGCCATCTTCGATCCAGCCGGATACGGGAGCGCCTTCATCGCTGTAATACCTCCATTTACCGTCCTCCTGCACCCAGGAGCCCGCGAGGGATGGGAAAGCGCTTACGATAAATAAAACACAGGACAGAAGAAAAACAGATATATATTTGCGTCTCATATTCTTTCATCTCCCTTCCTTCGTTTTGTCTATACCCATTATAGCATTCCCAATGGCGATTTTCTATAGGGAAAAGGTTACGAATTTATTACATTTTCTGCAGAAGGTTCCAGATAGTGTCGTGCATCCAGTTGACCGTATCCGTAAGATACCGGTTCTCTGCCTCCAGTATCCGCACCTTTTCAGAAAGCGCTTCCAATGTCTGTCCGTCCTGCCGCGCATCTGAAGAAGAGGCGCGATGCCTGGGAGGAGAGGTTATGCGGATAGAGCGAGAAACGTGAGAACAGTTATCATTCATGAAACAGCTGTGGTCAAAACATTCTTTCATAATACATAATTTCTCCTTTGTATAAAATATATATTATCCTTAACGAAAAAATCAGCAGATTGTTGCGGAGAAATTAGAATTTTTACAATATTTTCACATATAGACAAATTTTATAACAGTTCAAAACAGCCCGCCCTCCAGCGCAGCTGATGCCGTACAGGAAGAGCGGGCTGTTTGCCTGAAGGGACAAAACTTAGTCCAGAGTAGCGATAGCTTCGATCTCAACCAGAACATCCTTAGGAAGCCTTGCAACCTCTACGCAGGAACGGGACGGGAAATCTCCGGTGAAGAAGGTAGCGTATACTTCGTTGATGGCTGCGAAATCATCCATGTTCTTGATGAACACAGTTGTCTTAAATACCTTGTCCATGCTGGAACCAGCAGCTTCCAGAACAGCTTTTACATTTGATAAAGACTGAGCGGCCTGTTCTTTTACGTCAGAAGGAACCGTACCGTCGGCAGGATTGATGGGGACCATGCCGGAAGTGAATACAAAATTGCCTACGATATTAGCCTGGGAATACGGGCCTAAAGCTGCAGGCGCTTTTTCTGTTGAAACTACTTTTTTCATATTGATTGCCTCCAATACTTTAAAATTTTATACGTAACATCCCAGGCTCCCCTCCAGCACATTCTGTGCTGGGGGGAAGGTACGCGGCTGAGCTGTTACTTTTATCCCTTTTCAGGTACCATCTTAATTATAAGGGAAGTGATTCTAAAAGGCAACTTTTTCTCATACCCTAGAAGTAGCCGGTGGCAGCGCTTCAGATGCGTCCCGGCCAGAGAAAGAGTATTTGGAGGGATGACCGTGAATGAAAAATATACGGAAGTGCTGGAACAGTATGAACTGGAACTGATTTCCGCCCGCCGGGGGAGAGGCGCCTGGATCTGCGAGACGGATCAGGGGCTGAAAATGGTCCGGGAGTATAAAGGAACAGTAAAACGGCTGGAATTTGAAGAATACGTTCTGGCGTTTCTGCAGGAGAACGGCTATCCCTTAGTAGACCGTTATGTAAGAAATAAAGAAGACGCGCTGGTGTCTCCGGCAGAGGACGGAACCCGCTTTATTGTAAAAAACTGGTTTGCAGACCGGGAATGCAATTTAAAGGATCCGAAAGAAGTGCTGAAGGCTGTGAGCCAGATCGCAGGCCTGCATAAAACTTTAAGAAAGATCCCTTTCGACTCGGAGTGGAGCATGGGCTCCGTTCTGGCGGAGCCTGCGGGGGTGGAAATGGAACGCCATAACCGGGAAATGCGCAGGGCCAGGAACTTTATCCGTGGAAAACGTCAGAAAAATGAATTTGAGCTGTGCATAACCGGAAGCTTCAGCCACTTTTACCAGCAGGCGGCGGAGGCGTGCAAAGGAATGGAAAAGCTGGATAAGACGGAGCAGGAAGAAAAATATTTAAGTCACGGCGACTTAAACCAGCATCATGTGCTTATGGCCGCCCAGGGGATCGCCGTGGTGGAATTTAATAAACTCCACCTGGGGCTTCAGATCGAAGACCTGTATCATTTTATGAGAAAAGCCATGGAAAAGCAGAACTGGGACGAAGGCCTGGGCCTGTCCATCCTGGAAGCTTATGATAAAGTCCTGCCGCTAAAAGAAACGGACAGGAAGCGGCTGTACTATCTTCTTCTGTACCCGGAAAAATACTGGAAACAGATCAACTTCTATTATAACGGGAACAAGGCGTGGATCCCGGTCAAGAATGTAGAAAAACTGAGAGATCTGGAGGTTCAAGAAGAAAATAAAGGCAAATTTTTAAGGAGAATTTCCTGAGGGGTATCTTCCTTTTTGAGGCTGTTTGAGGTATAATAGGTCTGTATTCAGCCGTAAGGCATATGACAAAAAGGAGGGAGTAGCAGGAAGCTATGAAAGATTACAAGAAGATTTATGAAGAGTGGCTTTCCAATCCGTATTTCGATGAGAAAACAAAGGCAGAGTTAAGAGCCATCGCAGATGATGAAAACGAGATCAAAGAACGTTTTTATATGGATCTGGAATTTGGTACAGCAGGTTTAAGAGGAATTATCGGAGCCGGTATCAACCGCATGAACATTTATGTAGTGCGCAGGGCGACACAGGGCCTGGCAAATTACATTATCAAGCAGGGCGGCGCAGATAAAGGCGTTGCGATCGCATTTGATTCCCGCCATATGTCGCCGGAATTTGCAGAAGAAGCAGCCCTTACCCTGGCGGCAAACGGCATCAAGGCTTATAAGTTCGAATCCTTAAGGCCAACTCCGGAACTGTCCTTTACTGTACGTGAATTAGGCTGCATCGCGGGCATCAACATCACAGCCAGCCATAACCCGCCGGAGTACAACGGCTACAAGGTATATTGGGAAGACGGCGCACAGTTTACCCCTCCTCATGACAAAGGCGTTACAGAAGAAGTTCTGGCTATCGAAGACCTGTCCACAGTGAAGACGACTACCGTAGAGGAAGCTGTTAAGGCAGGCAAGTACCAGATCATTGGAAAAGAGATCGACGATAAATATATCGCGCACGTAAAGGCGCAGGTCGTAAACCAGGATGCTATCGACAAGATGCAGGACAGCATCAAGATCGTTTACACACCTCTTCACGGCACAGGCAATATCCCGGCCAGAAGAGTATTAAAAGAGATCGGATTTACACACGTTTACGTAGTTCCGGAGCAGGAGCTGCCGAACGGAGATTTCCCGACTGTAAGCTATCCGAACCCGGAAGCTGCCGAAGCGTTTGAACTGGGCCTTAAGATGGCAAAAGAACTGGATGCGGATCTCGTTCTTGCTACCGACCCGGATGCAGACCGTCTTGGCGTTTACGTAAAAGATACAAAGTCCGGAGATTATATCCCGTTAACAGGCAATATGTCCGGTTCTCTCCTTTGCGAATATGTTCTGAGCCAGAAGAAGGCTAACGGACAGATCCCTGCAGACGGACAGGTTGTAAAGTCTATCGTTTCCACAAACCTGATCGACGAGATCGCAAAGGCCTACGGCGTAGAACTGATCGAAGTCCTTACAGGCTTCAAGTGGATCGGCCAGCAGATCTTAAAGAACGAGAAGACAGGAAAGGGCCATTACCTCTTCGGTATGGAAGAGAGCTACGGCTGCCTGATCGGCACCTACGCCCGCGACAAGGACGCTATCTCCGCTACAGCAGCTCTCTGCGAAGCAGCGGCTTACTATAAGATGAAGGGCATGACCCTTTGGGATGCTATGATCGAGATGTACGAGAAGTACGGCTACTGCAAGGACGCAGTAAAGTCCATCGGCTTATCCGGCATCGAAGGTCTGGCAAAGATCCAGTCCATCATGGAGAATTTAAGGAACAATACTCCGGCAGAGATCGGAGGCTACAAGGTCGTTTCCGCAAGAGATTACAAGGCGGACACCATCAAGGATATGGCTACCGGAGAAGTGAAGCCAACAGGCCTTCCATCTTCCAACGTGCTGTATTATGACATGGAAGACGGCGCATGGGTCTGCGTAAGACCTTCCGGCACAGAGCCAAAGATCAAGTTCTACTACGGCGTTAAGGGCACAAGCCTGGAAGACGGCGAGAAGAAGTCCGAAGAGCTGGGAGCAGCAGTGATGGCTCTTGTTGATAAGATGATGTAAAAAGAAACAGCAGCGTCAGGATCAGATTTCTGGCGCTGTTTTTTATTGCCTTTTTTGGTCTATTGTGATAGACTTCTTCATATAGGACTATTGGAATAGACCGGAAAGAAAGGGGAAACAGATGGACGATCTGAAGCTTTATGAGAGCGAATACCGTTTTATGGACATTATCTGGGAAAAAGAACCGATCCGCTCCATGGATCTGGCGGGGGAAGCCTTTCAGCGTCTGGGGTGGAAGAAATCTACTTCTTACACAGTGCTGAAAAAGCTTGCGGACAGAGGATTTGTGAAAAATGAAAACGCTGTAGTCCGCGCTCTTGTTACCAGAGAACAGGTGCAGAGATACGAAAGTGAAGAGCTTTTAAAGAAGAACTTCCACAATTCTCTTCCGGCATTTCTCACATCCTTTTTAAGGGACCGGAGACTGAGCAAAGAAGAGGCGGAGGAGATCATGGAGATGATAAAGGAGGCCAGCGAATGAGCGGTTTGTTTATTGCCATTCTGAATATGAGTTTCGCAGGAAGCATCGCGGTCCTGATCGTACTGGCGGTACGTTTTCTTATGAACATAGGCAGGCTTCCAGGGCGGTACGCCTATCTTCTCTGGGCGATCCCAGGGATCCGCCTTCTCTGGCCCTTTATCCCGGAAGCGGGGTTCAGCCTTTTTCCGGCAGCGGGAAAACCGATCGAAGGAAGGATCATTTACGCGGCGGTGCCGTCTGTAGATTCCGGACTGCCATTTTTCGACATTCCGGTTAACGCTGTCCTGGGGCAGGCAGCCGTATCCAGCGAGGTGACAAGCGCAAATCCGATCCAGATCTGGCTGGCTCTTGGGGCGGCAGTATGGCTCATAGGCTGCGCAGGATTTGTTTTGATCAATCTTTGCCGGTATGTAAGATTAAGGCGCAGGCTGAGAACGGCAGTCCTTCTGGAACAGGAGAGGAAAGACGGCGGACTGAAGGTGTACGAGACAGAAGCCGTCGTTTCTCCCATTGCCGCCGGATTTTTCAGACCGGCAATATACGTTCCTTTCGGAATGGAAGAAACGGATCTGTCTTATGTGATCTGCCATGAAAACGTTCATATAAAAAGGAAGGACCAGCTGTTTAAACTGGCAGGTTTCCTGGCTCTGGCGGTCCACTGGTTCAATCCGCTGGTCTGGTTCGGATATTTTCTCATGTGCAAAGATATGGAAAGAGCCTGTGATGAAAAGGTACTGGATCAGATAGGACCGGACTGCAAAGGAGAATACTCCGCAGCCCTTTTAAAGTTCGCCCTCAGGCAGGACGGGCTTCTTATCCCACTGGCTTTTGGAGAAAGCCATACAAAAGCCAGAGTAAAAAATATTTTAAGATACAGAAAACCTGCGCCGTGGGCCGGCGTACTGATCACGGTCTGTATCATTCTCGCAGGCTGCGCCCTTTCCACTGATCCCAAAGCCACCACGGACGGGGATCCTGTGATCGGAGGAGCCGACGGTCCGGCTTTTTCAGCGGAGCTTTCTGACTCCGTCTCGGTGATCGGGGGAGCCGACGGCCCCACTTCTGTCTTCGTAGCGGGAAAACTGGATGGAGAGGAAGAAGAGATCCCGTACAGCCCGGCGGCGTCCCAGGAAGAACCGGAGGAACTGATCACAGACTACAGCGATGAGGAAGCAGGTCTGCTGGTGTGCCACGGACTGCCAGGCATATTTATATATGAAAGAGAAGGAGAGGACTGGCAGCTGGCTCATTCCATCGATATGAAAGCCGTAGACAGCTCCTATATGGAAGAAGGAAAGGATACTCTGGTGATCTTTGCCGGTTCCGGAGTAGTCGTTGGGATCCAGGGATCAGAGGGAGAAGGCGAAAATTCCTATTTTTATGACCTGGATTCAAAAAAACTGTACCGGGATCCGGATCTGGGAGATTTCCTGGAAGCGTTCTGGCAGCTGTGGAAAGAAAATGCCTTGCCTAAATGACGGTTGTCGTGTAAAATCGTACCGTAAAAGAGCGAAGAACGTACGATCAAGGAGTTTTCTATATGAGTATACTGAATGTGGAGCATTTAAGCCACGGATTCGGCGACAGGGCGATCTTTCAGGATGTGTCTTTCCGCCTGCTTAAGGGCGAGCATATCGGACTTATCGGCGCAAACGGAGAAGGAAAGTCCACTTTTATGAGCATTATCACAGACAAGCTTCAGCCGGACGAAGGCAAGGTGGAATGGGCGAAGAATGTCCGGGTGGGATATCTGGACCAGCACGCGGTCCTGGAAAAGGGCATGACCATCCGGGAGGCTTTAAAAAGCGCCTTTTCTTTCCTGTATGAGATGGAAGAAGAGATGAACCAGATCTGCGACCGGATGGGAGAAGCGTCGGAAGAGGAGATGGCGGCTATGATGGAGGAACTGGGAACTATCCAGGACCTTCTCATGGCTCATGATTTTTATATTATCGATTCCAAGGTAGAAGAGGTGGGACGGGCCCTGGGGCTTTCCGAGATCGGCCTGGACAAGGACGTATCGGAGCTTTCCGGCGGCCAGAGGACCAAGGTGCTTTTAGGAAAGCTGCTTCTGGAAAAACCGGACATCCTCCTTCTTGACGAGCCGACTAATTACCTGGATACGGAGCACATCGAGTGGCTGAAGAGATACCTGCAGGAATATGAAAACGCGTTTATCCTGATCTCTCACGACATCCCCTTCTTAAACAGCGTAGTGAACCTGATCTACCATATGGAAAATCAGAGGCTGGACCGATATGTGGGAGACTATGACAGATTCCAGGAGGTTTACGCGGCGAAACGTTCCCAGCTGGAGGCCGCATATAAGAGGCAGCAGCAGGAGATCGCGGAGCTGACAGATTTTGTCGCCAGAAACAAAGCAAGGGTGGCCACCAGAAATATGGCCATGTCCAGGCAGAAGAAACTGGATAAGATGGAAGTGATCCAGCTTGGCAGGGAGAAACCGAAGCCGGAATTTCATTTTCTGGAAGCCAGGACAGCTGGAAAATATATTTTCGAAACAAAGGATCTTGTGATCGGATATGACGAGCCTCTGTCAAAACCGTTAAATCTGGTGATGGAGCGCGGGGACAAGATCGTCCTGCGGGGAGCGAACGGGATCGGAAAGACCACGCTTTTAAAGAGCATCTTAGGCCTTACGCCCGCCCTTAACGGAACGGTGGAGCTGGGAGATTACCTGGCCATCGGCTACTTCGAGCAGGAGATGGCGCCGGGAAATACCACGACGTGCATTGAAGAGATATGGAAAGAATTTCCCTCTTACACTCAGTATCAGGTGCGCTCCGCCCTGGCAAAATGCGGCCTGACCACTCAGCATATTGAAAGCCAGGTGCGGGTCTTAAGCGGCGGCGAACAGGCGAAGGTGCGCCTCTGCAAACTGATCAACCGGGAGACGAACGTGCTTCTTCTGGACGAGCCTACGAACCATCTGGACGTAGACGCGAAGACCGAGCTGAAACGGGCGTTAAAAGAATACAAAGGGAGCATACTTCTGATCTGCCACGAACCGGAATTTTATGAAGGGCTGGCTACGAAAGTGTGGGATTGTAAAGAATGGAGCCTGAAGATCTGAGATTTTAAGTTCAGCCGTGCGCCAGGTCCAAAAATCCTTTGCAGGCAAGCTTGCGCAGGATTTTCGAACCTGGGACCCTGGTGTTATATTATATCAATCGTCTACAGTAGGAACCGGTTCCTCGTCCCAGGCATCCAGATCGTTGATATACTTTTTCGTCTCTTTGGAAATAACATTGGACAGAAGAAGGACTGCGATCAGGTTTGGAACCGCCATCAGGGCGTTTAAGATATCCGCGATATCCCATACGATGTCCAGCGCCACGATAGGAGCGATGGCCGCTACCGCCACATAAAGGGTCCGGTAAGGGATCAGTCCTTTTTTCCCTGCAAAATATTCTACGGCCCGTTCGCCATAGTACGCCCAGCCAAGGACGGTAGAAAAGGCGAAGCAGATGATCCCAAGGGTCAGGACGATCGGCCCGAAATAGGGGATCTGGCCAAAAGCCAGTGTTGTGAGAACGCCGCCGTCAGAAATGGAGCCCATATTGATGGCCGGATTTTTCATGATGGTAGTCACCAGCACCAGCCCTGTCATCAGACATACGACTACCGTATCCCAGAAGGTTCCTGTGGAGGAGATCAGAGCCTGGCGCACAGGATTTCTCGTCTGGGCAGCGGCAGCTGCGATAGGCGCGGAACCCATACCGGATTCATTGGAAAACAGGCCTCTGGCTGTTCCGTAACGCATAGCCGCCATGATGCCGGTCCCTACCAGGCCGCCGGCAGCCGCTCCAGGCTGGAACGCCAGACGGATAATGGTCTGGATGGCCGGAATGATAAAATCATAATTGATGCCTAAAATGATCAGGCAGCCAAGAACATAGAAGATAGCCATAAAAGGAACCAGTTTTTCGCATACGCTGGCGATGGACTTGATCCCGCCGAAGATGACCACGGCTGTCAGCACGGCTACAATAAGGCCTACGATCCAGCCCTGGACCCCGGTGTTTTCCTCTACGATATTGGCTATGGCGTTTACCTGGGTGGCGCAGCCGATCCCGAAGGAAGCGACGCCGGCAAAAACAGCAAAGAGCATGCCCATGACGGCTCCGAACCGTTTCCACTTCAAGCCTCTGGAAAGGGCGTACATGGCACCGCCCTGCATACGGCCGTCTCTCTTCTTTACCCTGTATTTTACGGCGATCAGGGATTCTGCGTATTTTGTGGCGATACCAAAGACTCCGGAGAGCCAGCACCAGAAAACGGCGCCAGGTCCGCCAAGAGCCACCGCGGTGCCTACGCCGACGATATTTCCCGTGCCGATAGTAGCTGCCAGGGCCGTAGTCAGAGCGCCGAAATTCGACACCTCGCCCTCTGCGTCAGGATCTTTTGTCACAGAAAGCTTGATACCCTTGGTAATGGATCTCCACTGAATGAAACCTGTCTTAAAGGTCATGAAAATATGAGTTCCCAGAAGAAGGATGATCAGCCACCATCCCCAGATCGCATCATCGATAGCGGTAATGATATTTCCTATTGTTTCCATAATAATGATTCCCCCTTTTTGTGAGAATTATATGCCGTTTCAGACGGCAATCTGTTAACAGTTTAAAGTAATTCGGGTCAAAATGCAAGAGTTTCAGGGCTGAAACGGAGAAAAGGGCGGCAGTTCAGATATGCAGGAAGAATAAAAAAAAGAAAAGAAAAGACCCGGCGTCTGGGGGAGACACCGGGTATCTTTTCTGTTATTACTTGGGAATGGTAGGTATATAAATAAGAAAATGTTATAGGGGGGCCTGCCAGGTCTCCCTGGCAGGTATGAGTATGAAAAAGCTTTCTGATTTCAAGTTTTCACTTGAAACAAAGGCCTGTTATCCTCTCGGATAACATGGTTAAAGTATAAAGGGTAATTGTGACAAAAGTATGTACCCTTCATTAAAAAACCATAAACATAATAAAAAATAAAAAAAGCCTTTAAAAAAGGAATGGGATTGTATATAATAAAACCATATGTAAAAGACTAGGAGGAATCAGATATATGTTGATGTCCAATGACATTGGGATCGATTTGGGAACTGCCAGCATCCTTGTATACATCAAAGGCAAGGGCGTTGTTTTGAAAGAACCATCTGTAGTGGCCATTGACCGCGATACAAATAAAATCATGGAAATCGGTGAAGCCGCAAGGCTGATGATCGGACGTACCCCAGGCAATATCATTGCCGTAAGGCCTCTGCGCCAGGGCGTTATCTCCGATTATACGATCACAGAAAAGATGCTGAAGTATTTTATCAATAAAGCAGTAGGCAAGCGCACATTGAGAAAGCCCCGTATCGCCGTCTGCATCCCCAGCGGAGCTACGGAAGTAGAGAGAAAGGCGGTCGAAGACGCCACATACCAGGCGGGAGCCAGGGAAGTTACGATCATCGAGGAGCCGGTAGCGGCAGCTATCGGAGCGGGTATCGATATTTCCAAGGCATGCGGCAATATGATCGTCGACATCGGAGGCGGTACCGCGGATATCGCTGTCATCTCCCTTGGCGGCACGGTTGTCAGCACTTCTATCAAGGTGGCGGGCGACGATTTCGACGAAGCCCTGGTAAGATATATGAGAAAGAAGCACAATCTTCTTATCGGCGAGAGGACGGCTGAGGAGATCAAGATCAATATCGGCGCCGCTTATAAGAGGCCGGAGACGCTGACCATGGAAGTGAGAGGCCGGAACCTGGTGACAGGACTTCCAAAGACTATCGTAGTTACTTCCGACGAGACGCTGGAGGCCCTGAGAGAGCCGGCCATGCAGATCGTGGATGCCGTTCACAACGTTCTGGAAAGAACTCCTCCGGAGCTGGCCGCTGATATTTATGACAGAGGCATCGTACTTACAGGCGGCGGTTCCCTCTTAAGCGGACTGGATTCCCTGATCGAAGAAAAGACGGGGATCACCACTATGGTTGCCGAAGACCCGCTCACAGCAGTGGCGATCGGGACAGGCAAATTTATCGAGTTTACCCATGGCGGAGACGGAAAACAGCAGGATTATTAAAAGCGAAAGGGCCTGAGGGCCCTTTTTCCATTACTGAAGCTGCCCGCCGGAAAGGAAAAGTTTTGGCTGTTGTAAAAGGATTTGTTGAGAAAATTAAATATCGGAATGAAGATAACGGCTATACGGTGCTGTCTGTCTCAGCGGACGGCGACGAGTATATCCTGGTGGGAAACTTCCATTATATATCAGAAGGAGAACTGATCGAAGCGGAAGGCGTGATGACCGAGCACCCGATGTATGGAGAGCAGCTGCAGGTCCACAGCTATGAGATCAAAGCGCCGGAGGATATCCATTCTATTGAAAAATATCTGGCTTCCGGGGCGATCAAAGGGATCGGCGCGGCGCTGGCCGCCAGGATCGTCCGCCATTTTAAAGCGGATACGTTCCGGATCATGGAAGAAGAGCCGGAGCGGCTTTCCGAGATCAAAGGGATCAGCGAAAGGATGGCTATGGCGATCTCTGCCCAGATCGAGGAAAAGAAAGAGATGCGCCAGGCGATGATCTACCTGCAGAAATACGGTATTTCCATGAACCTTGCCATCCGGATCTACAATGAATACGGACCGTCTATGTACCGGGTGATGGAAGAGAACCCTTACCGCCTGGCCGACGACATTCCGGGAGTCGGCTTCAAGATGGCGGACGAGATCGCCCGCCAGGCCGGGATCTTTATGGATTCAGATTACCGGATCAAGAGCGGGATCCTGTATACCCTTCTTCAGGCCGTGGCAAACGGCCATACATACCTTCCTCAGGAAGAGCTGACCGCCCATGCATGCGAACTTCTGCGGGTGGATCCGGAGCATATTGAAAAGCAGCTGATGGATATGCAGATCGAGAAGAAGCTGGTCATAAAGGAATCGGAAAAGGGAAGAAACGTCTACGCGGCCCAGTATTATTATCTGGAGCTGAATACAGCCCGCATGCTGTTTGATCTGAGCATTAAAGGGGATATCCCGGAGGCGGACATTGAAAAACGTCTCCGCCTGATCCAGGAGGAAGAAAAGATAGAACTGGATCCTCTGCAGGCCCAGGCAGTGAAAGAAGCAATAAACAGCGGCCTGATGGTCATTACCGGCGGGCCGGGAACAGGAAAGACCACGATCATCAATATGATCATCCGGTATTTTGAAGAAGAAGGGATGGAGATCCTGTTAGCGGCTCCTACAGGAAGAGCTGCAAAGCGGATGACCGAGGCGACCGGATGGGAGGCAAAGACCATCCACCGCCTTCTGGAACTGAACGGGGCGCCGGGAGACGGAGACACGTCTTCCATGCATTTTGAACGAAATGAGGAAAACCCGCTGGAAGCAGATGTGATCATCATTGACGAGATGTCCATGGTGGATATTTATCTTATGCATTCTCTCCTGAAAGCGGTGAGCGTGGGCACCAGGCTGATCCTGGTGGGAGATGTGAACCAGCTGCCGTCGGTAGGTCCAGGCAATGTCCTGAAGGATATCATTGATTCCGGCTGCTTTAATGTGGTCAAGCTGACCAGGATCTTCCGCCAGGCTTCCCAGAGCGATATCATTGTCAACGCCCACAAGATCCATGCAGGAGAGCAGATCCCTCTGGGGAAACGGAGCAACGACTTTCTTTTTATCCAGCGAAACCATCCGGATGCGATCATCAACGCCATGATCACCCTGGTAAGGGAAAAACTGCCGGGCTACGTCCATGCAAAGCCCTTTGACATCCAGATCATGACGCCTATGCGCAAAGGCGCTCTGGGAGTGGAGCGGCTAAACGGGATCCTCCAGGAATTTTTAAATCCCCCGGACCGTTCGAAGGAAGAAAAAGAAGCAGGAAGCGTGATCTACCGCGTAGGCGATAAGGTGATGCAGGTCAAAAACAATTATCAGATGGAATGGGAGATCCGCGGAAAATACGGGATCCCTATGGAAAAAGGCCTGGGCGTATTTAACGGGGATATGGGGATCATCCAGGAGATCAACCAGTTCGC
This sequence comes from Candidatus Lachnoclostridium stercoravium, assembly GCA_019118365.1. Lineage (GTDB taxonomy): Bacteria > Bacillota > Clostridia > Lachnospirales > Lachnospiraceae > Lachnoclostridium_A > Lachnoclostridium_A stercoravium. The sequence goes on from DWZA01000099.1 coordinate 26,690, forward strand.
GGAAACGCTGACCGTGGAGTTTGACGAGGGGCGCATGGTAGAATACACCTTCAAACAGCTGGAAGAGCTGGAGCTGGCTTATGCTATCACCATCCATAAGGCTCAGGGGAGCGAATATCCGGCAGTGATCGTCCCCCTTTACAGCGGCCCAAGGATGCTGATGACAAGAAACCTGATCTATACGGCGGTGACTAGAGCCAGAAGCTGCGTCTGCATCGTAGGCCTCCCGGATACTTTTCAGGGAATGGTGGACAACGACACGGAACAGAAACGATATACCGGTTTAAAGGAGAGGATCGAAGAATTAGACCAGATGTGAAAAAAATCATAAAAACAGGAGCCGATGTGCTCTTTCCAAGACGATGCCCGGTATGCGAAGGCATCGTCCCCACCTTCGGCGGGCTGATCTGCCCGTCTTGTTTCCATAAATTATCTTTTGTAAAATCCCCCACCTGTAAGAAATGCGGAAAAGAAGTCTTAAGCGACACTATAGAATACTGCAGCGACTGCGCCCGGCGCAGCCGTTCTTTCCAGTACGGCATGGCCCTTTTAAATTATAATGAGGCGGCTGCCCGTTCCATGGCCAGGATCAAATACCATAACAAAAGGGAATACCTGGATTTTTACAGCCAGGCTGCGGCCGCCAGATATGGAAAACGGATAAAGAAAATGAATGTGGACGCTCTTGTCCCGGTTCCGGTCCACCCGTCGAAACTGAAAGCGAGGGGATTTAACCAGGCCCAGGTCTTTGCGGAAAAGCTGGGAGAGCAGCTGGGAATACCGGCGCTTTCGGACGTTCTGATCAGGGACAGAAAGACTGAGCCGCAGAAAAACTTATCTCCCAGAGAACGGTTCGCCAACCTGCAGCATGCATTTCATGCCAGGGAACTTCCAGACGGCGTCCGCCATATTATGCTGATCGACGATATCTATACGACAGGGAGCACGATCGAGGCCTGCACAAGGGCGCTGAAAAAGGCGGGAGCGGAAAATATTTATTTTTTGACGATATGTATTGGATATGGGAAGTAATTCAGGTACAATAGGGATATGGGTTCGGCTGGACGGGATTTTTTGTCTCAGGTTTTTGTCTGAGACGTTTCCCGCAGGAACGCGGCCGGATCAATGGATTGAAAAAGCTAGGAGGGATTTATTATGACAGATCAGGAGATCCTGTCCCACGTAGACCACACGCTGCTTAAGGCTGTATCATCCTGGGAGGAGATACAGAAGATCTGCGAAGAGGCGCTGGAGTATCATACGGCTTCCGTGTGCATACCGCCGGATTATGTGAAACGGGCGGCGGACAAATACGGGAAAGAGCTGGATATATGTACGGTGATCGGCTTTCCGCTGGGATACAGCACTACGGCCGTCAAGGCGTACGAAGCAGAACAGGCTGTAAAGGAAGGCGCGGACGAAGTTGATATGGTGGTCAACCTGGGCGATGTGAAAAACGGCGACTTCCATAAAGTAACAGAAGAGATCCGCGCTTTGAAGCAGGCAGTGGGGAACCATATTTTAAAGGTGATCATTGAAACCTGCTATCTTACAGAAGAAGAAAAGATCAGGCTCTGCGGCTGCGTTACCGAAGGGGGCGCCGATTATATCAAGACGTCCACCGGATTCGGCACAGACGGGGCGCGGATCGAAGACATCCGCCTGTTTAAAAAGCATATCGGAAAGAACGTAAAGATCAAGGCCGCAGGGGGCGTAAGGACAAGGGAAGACCTGGAGATGTTCCTGAAAGAAGGCTGCGACAGGATCGGAACAAGCTCGGCAGTAAAGCTGTTGACGGGAAAATGAACTGTTATATGAAATAGAAAGTGTATTTTTCAGGAGAGGAGAAAGAAATGAAAAGACAGATCGTGTTATTGGCGGCAGTATTGACAGCGGCATCTCTGTGGGTCCAGGGCTGTTCCAAGCCGGCGGAGGAGACGGCGGCAGCGGTCACAGAAGAAGCGGCAGAAGAGGAGACGGAAGAGGAATCTGAAGAAGAGTCCGAGGAAGAGACTCCTGCAGAAGAGACGGCAGAGGCAGAAGCGGCAGAGGCCCAGGCAGCCGCAGAAGCAGCGGACGCTGAGGCCCTCGCTGCGGCGGACGAAGCGTCTGCGGCCGGCATCCCTGCAGAATATGCCCCATATCTTGCATGGACATACGGGGATTATTCTGCGGCTTCCGATGAAGAAAAGACAGCGGCGCTTGTGGCATACGTTCTTTACGACGGCATCGTTTATCAGAATATCCCTGATCTGACAGCAGAGGACATCGTCCAGGAGATGGAGGAGCTGGAAGCTCTCCGGGAGATCGTCGAGACATCCATGTCTTCCGTTCCGGATCTGTCCTTACAGGAGATCTGCGATATGGGACATTCCACAGCGGCGATCACTGACGTAGAGCTGGACGATACCACTATGGAACTGCTCCAGTGCACAATGGACGACTGGAACGCAGGCACGGATGAAGACAGGATGAACGTGGCGAAAGCCATGGTCATCGCAGTAGGAAAGATGACCGGACAGGATATCACAATGGACCAGCTGGCCGGAGAAGAGATGGAAGCGCTTTTAAAGGATCAGGTCGCTTCTATCCAGGCGTTGTTTGATTCCGGACTTTATGGAGACGCGACGATTTACGAGATGATAGGCTCAGCCCAGTGACAGTAAGAAATGCGGCCGTGTATCTTCCCTCCAGCACAGAATGTGCTGGAGGGAAGCCCTGGATGTCATCCCTATGCCAGGCTATATGTCA
>DWZA01000100.1 GCA_019118365.1 Candidatus Lachnoclostridium stercoravium
TTTAAGGATGATTTCCGGTACTGATTTGTAATTCCAGCTCGATCCCTCATAGACTTTCAGCTTCCTGCTATCAGCCATAGGCACGCCTCCTTTCTTTATGTAGTTGTAAGGCAGATTATACCAAATCCCAATCGAACTTCCAAATGAAATCTCTGTGAATTCAGCGTTCCGTAGGAACGCGTAGCCATCGCATCGCGATGATCAAAAGGGCTTGGGAATCCCCAACGAGCAAAAAGGTCCATCCGGACACTGCTCGCCCAGTAGTGCATATCTAATAATAGACTTCCATTTATTATTTTATCAAATTCCGAAAAGATTTCCATGGACTTCCTTAAGACTTTTTGGTATAATGCATACTGTGGACTTGCGTCTAGATGGAACCTGTGCGTGAGGTGAGCAATATGGATTCGGCGAAGTTTAGCTTTCCAGCAGTGAAAGGAATACAGGCAAACATGGAATACTATGTTACGATGGTTCCTTTAGACTGCATTCCAAAACTTTTTACATTCAAGGATGAGAACCTTGCTCCGGAGATTCGTTCACAAAGAACATTAAACAAGGCTAGAATTCCGGAAATGTGTAATTACATATTAAGCAACCCTACATCATATGTATTCTCTGCTCTAACTGCATCAATTGATGGAGATGTTATTTTTGAGCCTTCAGGTGAAAACCCCGATGTTGGCATGCTGTATATATCTATGTGCGCCAAAATGCTAATTAATGATGGTCAACATAGACGCGCTGCGATTGAAGCCGCCCTAAAGAAAAATCCCGATTTAAAGTATGAACACATCTCAATGGTTCTTTATCATGATATCGGGCTAAAAAGATCTCAACAGATGTTTTCTGATTTGAATAGATTTGCGATCCGCCCTACTCAATCGCTCAACATTCTTTACGATAACAGAAACAGCTCATCTCTTTTGGTGAAAGAAGTCATATCAGACATTCCTGAGTTCGAGAAACTCATTGATAAAGAGCATACGTCTATTCCAAATCGTTCAATCGCTCTTTTCACACTAAGCGCAATTTATCATGGAACGCTTGCTTTAATTAAAGGGATGGATGACAAATCAGCTGCATTATCGATGGCAACAAGTTTTTGGCAGGCGGTTTATCAGAATATGCCAGAATGGAAAAAAGTTGCTGCTGGTGACGTTAAAGCGTCTGTAATTAGAAAAGAGTCAATGTCGCCTTTAAGCATTACCATTCGAGCTCTTGGTGAGGTGGGCAATGAGATGATTACAAACTATCCAAAGTCATGGGCATCGAAGTTAAGGGCTTTGAGTTCTATAGATTGGAGCAAGTCGAATCCTCTTTGGAGCGAGGGCATTGTCGTAAACGGAAGCGTACAACTATCTCATGCCACACAGTCGATGATGGTAAAAGTGCTGAAACAGAAACTAGTATAGGTGGATTGGTATTATGGCAACAGTATTAACTAAAGATTTGCTGAAGGAAACAATTGAGACAATTCAGCAATTGTACAAAGAAGATAATATCCCTTGGATTTGCGGATACAGCGGTGGGAAAGATTCCTCGGCAGTTGTCCAACTTGTATGGATGGCCCTTTCTGAGTTACCCGAATGGGAGCGTTCCAAGCCTGTACATGTTATCAGCACGGATACGCTGGTTGAATCACCAGTCGTAGCACTTTGGGCCAGTCAATCTCTTGAGAAAATGCGAAAGATGGCAACATCCGAAAAGTTACCCATTATTCCGCATCGTCTTACACCGCAGATACAAAATACTTTCTGGGTAAACTTAATTGGTAGAGGATATCCTTGTCCTCGTACTAATTTCAGGTGGTGTACAGATCGACTTAAAATAGATGCCTCGAATCAGTTTATCAAAGGCATATTAGCTGCTGAAAGTGAGGCTATTCTTGTCCTGGGATCTCGTAAAGCAGAAAGTGCTGCGAGACGGCGTGTTATGGAAGGGTACGAAGAGAAACGCTACCGTGCCCATTTGAGTCCCAATGGATCTTACCCTAATACATATGTATTCACACCTATAGAAAACTGGGAAGATTCTATGGTGTGGCAATTTTTAATGCAGCACGCAAATCCTTGGGGGCATTCAAATAAAGATCTTTTAGCTATGTATCGAGGAGCCTCTTCAGACAATGAATGCCCTCTTGTAGTTGAAAGTGGCACACCGTCTTGTGGTGGAAGCCGAATGGGCTGCTGGGTTTGTACTATGGTTACTGAAGATAAATCTTTAGCTGCCATGATACAGAACGATGAAGAAAAAGCCTGGATGCTTCCTCTGCTTGACTTTAGAAATTATATTGCTGCATATAATCAGGATAGTGATCTTTCACAAAACGACCTTGATCGATCGAGAAGAGATTTCCGTAGAATGACAGGAAATCTTACGTGGCATAGAAATAGGCTCGTTCATGGACCGTACAAGAAGGATGTCAGAGAAGATTTTCTTGAAAGACTTTTAAAGCTACAGCTTTTCATTCAACAAACAGGTCCAGAAGAGGTGAGAAGCGTTGAGCTAATCACGATGGATGAATTACGGTTCATCCGGAAAATATGGCTGAATGAAAAACATGAGTTTGATGATTCTTTGCCCAGAATTTACAAAAAAGTTATGGGCACAGATTTCGAGGATAACAGCATCGTCAAGAATAAGTATTATGGACAACAAGAATGGGAGCTCCTTGCCGAGGTATGTAAAGACCTTTACCCGGAACATGTATTAATGCTTGAGATGCAGAGCGGACTGCTAGACATTGAAGCAAGGAATTCCGCAATCAGCTCAAAGAGGAATGTTGTTAGGAATCTGGAAGGTAAGATTAAACAATCTTTCTATAAAGATGAGGAAGATGCAGAGAATGTAATGCGTCAAAGGCGTTTGCGGCGAGGATTAACCGATGATGTAACTGATTCCAATGAGGAAGCAGACATCGATGAGCCTATAAACACTTCTCCTAATGGGTATGAAGAGGAGGATTGTTAACATGCATTTTTCTAGTATTCAATTATATAATTACGGGATCTACAAAGGGCTCCATGACATTGTTCTTCAAGACCAAGATGGTCAGAAAAACATTACTCTTGTTGGCGGTATGAACGGTCGTGGAAAAACTACATTGTTAGACGCGGTTTTTCTGTGCTTATACGGCAGAAAGGCCATAGAGTTTATTACTGGAAAGAGGGAAGCCTATAGTAAGGTATTAAGAGACCGGATTAATAAGTCTTCGGAAGACCAACGCACATATATAAAATTAACGATGGCAATGGATGACGAAGAAGGTACAACTATTTGCGTTACCCGCTCTTGGGAACAGACCTCCAAGAAAATTAGTACCGCTTTAGTTGTGGTAAAAGACGGAATTGAGGATAGTTATTTATCAGAGAACTGGGAATACTATGTGGAGGAATTGATTCCGTTTGGGATAGCGCGGTTCTTTTTCTTTGATAATGAGAAAATCAGTCAAATAGCAGATGATGACGCATTTGATAAAATCAAAAACTCTATTAAATCTGTAATGGGTGTTACAACTATAGAGGCATTAGCGGGTCATATAGAGAAAATTAGACGAGATAAGTCATCTAACATAAAAAAATCGGAATCATCTGCCCTTTCAAAGGAAGTGGAAGAAGTAGATTCTTCTATTGATGCGAATGATACCAAAATCCGGAATCTATATGCTCAAAGAGCGGCTCTCGTTCCAGAACTCGAAAAAATAAATGCTCTAATAGAACAGACTGAACAGGAGTTTTGGAAAAAAGGAGGAAACCTTGGCTTTAATCGAGATGAAATAATTAGAGATCAACATGCGCTGAAAGAACAAGTTGCGGCATTGAAAGATGACGCCTTGGCGCTTTCTTCTAATCCGGCAGCTCCTCTTTGCTTATGTCATAGTCTTGTGATAAGCGCTTATGAGAGGATTCGAAACGATGAAGAGTCTCGAGCGAACCGATATGCCATCCCGATTATCACTAAGATGTATAATGCTCTCCTTTCCGAGTTTAAGAGCATCTATCCTGACACTTCAGATTCATATAAGCAGTTATCAGAACTAGTCCATCTTCAATTGAGAGGCCTTGCAGATAACTCCGATGGAAGCGATAGTAGCTCTGTTACGCCTTTAGCGCAATCACTTATTGAACGCTTCCTTTCTGATGGGGTCAGAGAAATACTCGAAAAGGCAAGATATATTGTTTCGGAGGATAAGAGAGCTAAAGAAGCGCTTGCGCAATTGGAGGTTCACCTTAGCACCAATGCAGAAAAAAATGACACTGTAAAGTTGCTAAATACAATTAAAGCATTACAGACTAAGAAGACGCAGTTAGAATCTGATATTAATAAGTGCGATGAGCAGATTCGTTCGGCAAATTATGAGCTTGAGCAACTCAAACGGCAAAAAAACAAACTTATGCTGAGACTTGCAGCTGATGCGGATTCAAGTGATGATTCTGTAAGGATCATCGAATATTCCACAATGACTCTTGAAGTAATGCACGAGTTTGAGAAAAGGCTTCAGGCACAGAAGGTTAACCAGTTAGAGAAAAATATATCTTCCTGCTTTGAGTTTCTTGCTCAAAAGCAGGGTATAATTACAAGCATTTCAATTGATCCCGAAAGCTTAGATATTACACTTAGAGACTATAAGGGAGGTGTTTTATTAAAGGATCAATTGTCCGCTGGAGAGAAACAGATGTTTGCCATTTCAATTCTATGGGGACTCGCTTTATCCTCCGGTTACAAATTGCCCGTAATTATTGATACTCCTATGGCGAGGCTGGATTCCGCTCACAGAACCAATTTTATTAACAAGTATCTGCCTAATGCAAGCTCACAGGTTATTGTGCTTTCAACAGACGAAGAGATTCATGGTCAATATTTAGATGATATAAGAGAATACGTAAATGCTGCTTACACTTTAGTATATGACGAAGAAGAAAAATGTAGCAGCATTAATCCCGGATACTTTGGGGGTGAGCTGGTATGATTTGCAAACAGTTTAAATTGTCTCAACCTGAAAAGGAGAAGCTGATTCGAATTAAATCGAAGACGGGAATTCAGAATTGGAATACGATATGCAGATGGGCATTGTGCTGGTCTTTGAATGAGGATACAATCCCAGGAGGTATCGACCCGCAATCTGATAGTAACGTAGAGATGTCTTGGCTAACTTTTGCGGGGGAATATCATGAAATTTATGAGGAGCTAATTAGGGTAAGATGTTTGCAGGATGGCCTTGGGGATGATCCTGACACACTTCTTCGATATTTCCGGCTACATCTGAACCGTGGTATCAATCATTACAGTTCAAGAGATGTAATAAAAGATATCCATGATTTATTAGCCACATTATCTCCGGAGGAATAAGTCATGTCAGTTTATTTGGACTATAATGCATCCGCGCCCATATTACCAGAAGTCCTAGAAGCTATGGTATCTGTGTATCGAAACACTCCAGGCAACGCTGATAGTCGAACTCATATTTTTGGGACAAATGCAGCGAAAGCAGTTCAGAATAGTAGGGCTTCTATTGCATCCATTTTAGCAGTAGATCCATCAGAGGTTATTTTTACATCTGGATCTACTGAGAGCAATAATACAGCAATTCTTGGGATCGAAGAATATGCCAGAGCAACCAAGAAAATGCATATTATCACCACGGCAATCGAACATAAAGCTGTACTTGAACCGCTTAAGTATTTAGAAGGCAGGGGCTTTTCCGTAGACTACGTAAAACCGGATGAAAGTGGTCGAATAAATTCAGAGACTCTGCTTTCTAAGGTTCGTAATGATACGGTTTTGGTCTCTGTAATGTTTGTAAACAGTGAGACAGGCATAATCCAACCGGTGGAAGAAATAGGTAGGGCATTAAAGAAGAAGAAAGTATTATTCCATGTCGATGCTACCCAGGCACTCGGCAAGTTGAATGATAGGATTCGAAATCTTGACTATGACATGATGAGCATTGCAGCTCATAAAATTGGAGGACCGCAAGGAATTGGTGCTCTTATTTTAAAGAGAGATGAACAGTATAAGCGGCCTCCTATTACGCCGCTTATGTATGGCGGGCATCAGGAGCACGGGTTTCGCCCAGGTACCACACCAGTTGCTCTTGTGGTCGGATTTGCTACCGCAATGGAATATGCAGAGAAAAATCTTGATCGAAATATGAAGGAATGTCAAAGGATTAAGGACACTTTCTTTGATGTCATAAAAGACCTTCCCTATACATTAAATGGCGATCCAAATTTCTGCCTACCTTCTACCGTTAATCTATCCATTGATGGCTTAGATGCAGAAGCAGCTTTTTTGTGCCTTGGAGACAGCTATTCTTTTTCCAATGGTTCTGCCTGTAATTCTTCTTCACATTCCTTAAGTTATGTACTTGAGGCTATGGGACTAAGTGAAAAGAGAAAGTCTGAGGCTATCAGATTATCTTGGAGCGGTACAGAGAAAATCGATTTTTCTGAATTTGTTTCGATTGTCGCCTCAATGCTCTAAGCAAAAACGGGAGGAACAATTTGCTCCTCCCGTTTCATTTTAAAACCTAAGTCTAATCTTATCTGTCAGATTATTATCTTTCAACCACTCTAGAATGTGTGGCGTTAGGCTGCTTACAGTTGCCCGTTGTGCCTGAACCTTTCCAATGAACGCTTTAACCTCGGGGTCGGAGTCAAAGTGCATTTCCTCAATGATTTTCTTTCCCTTTTCTATATTACTTAAGTAAGTATCAAGCGAACTCACTGAGGTAGGTGTATTGTCCTTACTCTTTTGCAAAGAGTCTATCAAGGTTTCAGCTGCAGTTTTATTTGCTAAAAGTCCTTTCAAGGAGGAAAGGGATTCTATAATCGGCGTACACTGCTTATCTGCAACCTCCTTCCATATAGATGCAACAGCTCCTTTACAAAGGTCTACGGCATGCTTTAAAGCCGTCACCGTTCCCGAATCAAGTGAATGATCGTTTACCTTTTCACCACAGCTATCGACCGCGCTTTGAAGAGCTTGCTTAATTTCTGCAGTCACAATGCGGGAAGTTATTCCTTTTTCGTACATCGCCTCCATCAAATTAAGGAGCTGTTCTAACTGTGTTGTTGAATTATTTAACATGCCCAGTTGAATGCTGAATGTTTCGGCGGCATGTTTGTTGCTAGTGGCATTTACAGAGTCTAACAGAGTGCTGTTTACTTTTTGTAATTTTTCCAATATCATTCTGCTACCTCCAATGCCTCCAACCTATTACTTAACTCTTCAAGCTTTGATAAGGCGGCCTCTACTAAGAATGGATCTACCAGTTGTCCGGAGTCTCCGATCAGTTTTCTGTGCTTCTCTTCCAAAGTACTAGCAAACTCCTCAATAGCATTTAAGTTATTAAGTATCTCATCAAGCGTTTCTACCGGTTTCCCGGAAAAGAAGTTCAACAAATCGAGCTCGCCATAGTTAGCTAAAGCCTTCTTGATATTTGTATAGGTACCTACAGCTGTTTTAGCCAACGTATCCGGAGTGCCCTCAAATTTCATTTTGAGTTCTGATTTATAGCTTTCATGGGCAGTCGCGCAATTAACATAGAACTGGCTGATCTGGCTTATGATATCAAGGTAAGCCTCTTCCGTAGGTTCGTCGCCCACTTTATTCTGAAAGCTTTTCAGCCGGGTCTTGGCAATCTTTTTCTCTTCATTGATTACCGTATCTATCTTTACATAAAGCTGACTCAAAAAATCACGAACATCCTTATATTGCGAAGATGAATAAGTTGCCAGCTCATCTCTGATATCCCAATGTTTTTTCTTTAGGTGAACAATGGAATTCAACAGCTCTTGTGTCCTGAAAAAGCGCACATCTCCACTTTTTCTTTCTCCGATGATACCCATAATGGTTTTACTTCCGGAGTTCAAGTTTGTATGCATGGTCGTACGAATGGTGCTTTGATTTGTGAGATAAGTAATTACATCATTCCAGCTTGTGTTTATATGTTTTTCCCCTTTTTCTGGTATCTTGGTGAGCACAAGCTTTTTGGCAAGCTCAAAATCTGATGATGCACTTATCTTTTCACCATACAGTAGCCTCTGGAGATACTCAGCAGCCAAATACCAAGTCAAGATAGGATGTTCTTTAGAGCCTACCGCATCTCCAAAAATGCGGTTTATGAATGCATTCTTGTTCTTTTCTAACCACCCAACCATGACCATCTGATAGTAGGCAGCATTTTCAAAGCTCCAGTTTCCGTAGAAATCGAGCATAGTAAGCCCCATAAGTACAGTACGGCTTTCCGAGGTCCTGTTCATGATAATAACTGCCCGATCTCGACTTGTATCAAGTTTTGAGTCCTCAATGTCTACAAAGTTTCCGCTATTTCTTCTTTGAAGCGCAAAATCTCCTGGCAGTCCCTCGTCCTGCCATGCGATGCCCTGCAGCACGAAGTCTCCTACCCATTTGTTATAATCAGATGCATACTCAAGTGTTTTCTTCTCCTCAAACCACGCTGTGATATCCTGCATTTTTCGGCGGAACGTCATTTCCTTCTTGGAAATCTGCGGGGGTGGCGTGTTTACTGTGTCTGGAGCGGAAGGTTTTGCTTGCGGCTTTTTCTCTGGATTTTGTCCGTTTCCTGGGTGCTTTTCCCCAACTTTCTCGATTCCAGCAAAGTGATCTAGACCGATATCTTTCAAAAAGAGTTTGCTAACACCGCCGATGGTAGTTTCATCCGCCTCGGTGGTCTCGTCTCCCCATAGTTTAAAAAGTACTTTTAGACGCTGTTTATCCGAATCTGGAAGTGGTGCTCCTTCCACGCTATCTGCATACGGAGGCTGAAGGGTAACTGACTCTATATAGGGAGGGAGTTCTGGGAATGTCCAGTTATCTTTATATTCCATGCCATCCGCAAAACGTTCAAAGAAATGCTGGATTACATAGGTAAGGAAGTTTCTTGTTGTTTTGACCTTCAACTTATCATAGAGGCGAAGGATGCTATTTCTATTGAAGGGGTATAGAGTATAAGCGGCTTTGCCAATAGTTACCTTATCCCAGTCATAGTCCGGCTGAAACTGGGACAAAGGAAGAGTATCTTCTACCGCCTTTCCTTGATACCAGCTTGTCACGGCTTTTCGGCTTGCGTATATAGCATTTAAATATCTGGCGGCCATCTCTAGTAAAAAAGCTTCCCCACCATAGGACTGTTCCGTAACATTGATTTGTTTTGTGACTCGGGTCTTAAAATTGTCGCGGAAAGAACCATAGTAACCGTCTGTAATTCCAATTACAGACGTTACACGACAGAGGTCGCTGTAATTACCACCATTTTCAACAGATAAAGCTGTGATCAGCTCACTTTCTACAATACTAAAGGATGTAAAATCTTCAATAAAAATTGTAAGGTTCTTTCCCTCCCTATGCAAAGACCGGCGCAAATTTACAAATAAGTCTCTGGCATTTTCGCTGGTGATATTGGCACAACCTTGGATAACGCCAGAAGTAAAGTGATTCAAGTAGTCCGCGAGCTTCTTCATCATTAATTCATCATCGCGAAGATCATTCATGTAGAAGCTCTTTACTTCCTCTGCTGAATTTTTGCTGATGGCTCTTGTTACGTCTCTAGGAAACTGAAAATCCTCCTCAGTAAATATAATGTCTGATGTTTCCGTGACGACTGAAGTGGCTCCGGATGTGATCTTCTGATAACATCTATCTATCGGACCCCCTTCTCGCATCATGTAATCCTGGACACGACTGTCGTACAAGAAGGCAGCAATATTTTTACACACAATTGGCTTGAATATTTCACCCGTTGCATCAGTCTGGGTTTTTCTTGCATATTCGCCATATATAGTGGCTTTAAATTCCTCCTCACTTTGAGACTGAGTGGATGCTGTGAATTTTTCGAATTTTTCTTTTAGCTCCTGGTCACGTACCACGCCTTCATCAATCATTTGCTGTACGGCACCGCGCACAGTATTTCTGAGTCTCCGCAGGAAAATGACCTTTTCTTTTTCTGGATTATAATTAACGGGATCACTAATAAAACGATTATGGAGCCAGCATATGAGATGAGACTTTCCACTGCCATGCGTACCCCTCACAATCAGCATCTGATGCTTGTTCGAACGATTCACAATATATTGATCATAAATCTGTTCTTCATTTAAATGCAGAGGCTTTGCATCGGAATCACCAAATTCCAGAAATTCAAGATCTCGAAAGGGCACATGTGTGGCCATAAAGTACTCCACATCTACCGCTGTACCATCTTTTTTAATCACGTACTGATCCATGCGATCAGAGCATTCTAGCCAATTCATCAGCTGACCTCCTTTATCACAATGTCTGAGAAGTCATTCTTATCCACGCCCCTTAACGGAAATAATCCAGTACGTATGGCGTCTTTTATGGCGATTATTTCGATCTTCCCTTCATTCTGTAGTGTTCGAAGCCCGTTTGATACTGCAAGGGGAAGAGTAGTTTCACTACAGGAGGCGGCTGCTTCAGGTACATGTTCTTTTAACCACAGAACAAATTGGGTGCATGTCATATGCGTCTCTTTCGGTAGCCCAACCATGGCGTCCTCTAAACGTATTTTCATATTCGGAATAAGCGTTCTATTATACTGATAGGCATGTCCCAAAAAACGCATCCAGAATCGCCATCCAAGCACATCGTTTTCTGTCACGGATTCAAGACCTGCTTTCGAGGCCTCGGCCGCATATTCATCAAACTTAGTTAGCTCCAGCACCTTGTCGGAATTAGCAATAAACCACTCCGTAAGCTTGAAAAAGGTGGAGTTTGAACGAGCAAATATGACAGGCGCAATCATTCTACGGAAGCTCTTTGCTGATTCCAGCGAAGAAGGGGTCACTGCAAGCACGTATTTCTCGTTTTCTTCTCTTATCAGGTCAAGCTCCTTTGCCACCTGAATTGAGTGGTTTACAGCCTCTTCCGAGGTGGGATCGTCACTTAGCTGAGATAGTTTATAGAGCTCCCCCTGATTATATGAATTGTTTTCAAGCAATCGGCAAATAGCAAGGACTCTTTCAGGTGTCGGCCCAGGCCGCATATTGTCATTTTCTTTAAACATGGCATTACTCCTCTAAATGTTATTGATATCCCTTATGCGGCAATTCAGGAACTCGTTGATGCTTCTGTTGTGTGATGCGATTCTTGTATTCAATTTGCAGCACCACACCTTTCGATATTGCTCCATGTTTCCAGAGAAAGCTACATCAAATACTTTATTGCTGATAGACAAATTGTCGGACAAAAGTATCAGCATTCCATTTCTCAGTAGCCATGGAATTTTATTTGCCACTTCAAGGAACTCACTGTGGGTAAAGGTCATACAATCGGTTTTGCTATTTACTTTTGTATTATCCGGATATATGAATGCCGCTAATGACAGCTTGTCACATATCTCAGCTAATTGCTCAACATCAACCTCATCATAGGCGTCCACCGGAATCAGCATATTGGGCAGGATTCCCATATATCGTCTGAGTAAACGTCCAGGTGGATCAGGCTCCACATTGATGCAGCATTTTTGCCTTATTCGGAAATGATCTTCAGAAAGTTCTGAACCAACTGGGTGTACTGGACAGCCACTACAAATTGGTTTTGCATATGGATACAGATCTACAAATTGCTTGCCCCAGCATTTCGATTTTGGTTGTCTTACCATATCAGCCATTTTATGATACCCATCTACACGCATATCATATTCTTGCTGTCGATCTTTTTCCAATAGTTGTGTCAACTGTTCCATATCCTGAAGAAGATCTACATTAATAATCCTGAAATTAAAAAAGTAGGTTTGTTCTTTTGCATCATAACGCGCACTTTCTATATTGATATAGCCTCTTCTGTGAAGGAGTAGTAACGCGTTTATGTTCCAGCACATATTCCGTAGACCGGCATGTTCAGCTTCTTCCTTTGAAAAAGTTGCAGGAACCGTACTTAAATCTGCTGTTACAAGATCTCCATCGACCATATTACGAGCATCTTTTAAAATGCTCTCCAGTCGAACCTTAATCTTTTCTTGCTTTAAGATACTGCCTTTTACAAGGCCAAAAGCAACAGATAGGTCATTTTTTCTTTCATCCCGCCCCATGTAATAACAAAGCACACTCAAGGAGGGAAGACCATCACGTCCAGCCCGTCCAACTTCCTGATAAAACCTGCTTAAGTTTTCCGGAACGCACGCATGGACTATGGTTCGAACATTACTCTTGTCAACACCCATGCCAAAGGCTGAGGTTGCGATCATAATATCAAATTCATTGTTTTTCCACTGTTCGAGAAGAAGATCCCGTTCTTTATCTTTTGTATCTCCCGTATAAGTAAAAACATTAGAAAGACCTTCCTCCTTTAATAGTTTTATGTATCGTTTTGCTACAGACGGTTCTATCACATAGACAATCAATGGCTTAGGAAGAAGCTTTACCATTTCAACGATCTGCCGTTCTCTGTGCTCATAACTATGGTTCTCACAGATCATATAGCGGGGTTCTTTTCTTAAGGCATCGCAGCGGAATTTAGCATTGCCGCTTTCGCTTCCGAACAGATCAAAAAGAACATCTATAACATCATCAGAAAGGGTAGCAGAGAGAAGATAAGTACGGATACTTTTGCCAGAAAGTATTCTCCACTCTCGTAGGACAACTGAGAATATCTGAAACTCTGGCCTAAAATTTGCTCCCCAATCGGGCACAATATGTGCCTCATCGATTACAACATTATACAGATATCCGTCTTCTGCAGCTTGACGCAAAGCCTTCCCAAAATGTTCACCCTTTAAGATTGCCTCCGGAGAAGTGAAAATCAGTCTTGCTGTTTTTTCTTCAACTCCTTTTATCATTTTGCTGTTGTCGCCGCCACTTTGAAAGCTAAAAATGTTCTTTTTTGTTTCTTCATCTGATATGCATTCTATGGCTTGCAGATACTGATCTTTAGCCAAAGATACTGTGGGCACTACAACGACGGTAAGCCTTTTATGAAACGCTGCTAAAAGCTGCGTAATCAGACTTTTACCTCCACCAGTAGGAAGAGATATCATGAGCGTATGGTCATTAGGTAATTCAAGAGCACAATGGACGGCGAGCTTCTGTTCAAAGGACCGGTATGTATGGAATTTTGTAAAGTGGTGTACATATGCGTCGCCAGAGGCTTCTTCCAACGCATCGTTACTTCCTTCACCAAGTCTGTAAACTTCTTTGATAAAATTATTGTGCTCTTCTATGGCTTTTGGCACTTTTTCAAGTACATCAACAGCTCCATCAGCTGCAACAAAAACACCAAATGGGGCGCCGTCTCTTAACACAGCGTCAGTAACCAAGCGAGGGAAGCGAAAACGTCCAACAAAAAGAATAAAGTCTCGCATGAAAAGCATAAAATCGCCAGTTTTAATTCTACCGGTATTATATTGTGTATACCGTTTGAAATACGTAATACACAAGATGGCTTTCGCATGCTCACCCATCTTTCCGGAATTCTGAAGATTTTTTGCAAGGTTCCGCATTTGTATTTCAGCCGAGCTTATACTGATGCTACCATCTAAATAAGCCTGAAATATATCCATATAATCCATAGCTCTACCTGCTGGTTAGATACATTAGCGCAATAGAATCTAAAGAGAGGATTGGATTCGACAACGCATAGTATACCGCTTCATACCTTTCCTTTATCTTTTCAATCCGACTCATATCCCTTCCAAGATATATATATTCGGATTCGTATCCTGAAACAATACGGGATATCTCCCGTTTGGCAGTCTCAAAATCCGATAGTTCTTGGACTTTTTTGACGGCCTTTTCCCTTGATAATTTAGAAACCCTGGTTATCGTGTTTTTCCACTCTGTTTCAGGATGAATCTCCATGAAGCTCTCCAGTTCGGACATGGTACCTTTTTTTGCAGAGCGTTTCCCCAAGTGTTCTGCATCACGTATGTTTTTCACATCAAAAAGAAAATCGTTTAAATCCTTCTCTGATACTTTTTCGGAGCCTGAAAATGGAACATAAACAATTACCTGCTTCATGGGAAGATACATACGAAATTGAGACAATAGCTGTATGGATATCTTTTTCTCCATCAAATAGTTAATCCTTGGCTCTATATTGTATATACACACGAACCCCTTGAAATCAAACGGTGCATGAGTGGCAAAAGCGCAGCAGCGCCCACGCCCGTTATCAAGTGCATTACCTATGATACTGTTAAATACAGGATCTCCCGGGGCATAGAAAAGCAAGTCTTCCCGTTTGATGGCAGTAGAGCGGTCGAAGGTTCCGAGAATTTTGCCTTCTTTTCGCACTATTTCAGTATTGTCATATAAACTCCAGTCCGGTGGGATAAAAAGGGACTGAATGGCTGCCCGTGGTGAAAACATAGCGTCTGAAAACTGTACGATATCATTCTTATTTATAGTACTTCTTAATCCGGCCTGTGTAGCCCAGCCCAACATAGAAGCCTTAAACAGATCGTTTTCGCCTCCGCTATAGGTACTAAGCATTTGTTTTACAGCTATGGAAAGAGGCCTGTAGATTACGCTTCCTGAATCATAAAGCTGTTCCTCCTCGACGGCGTCTCTTGTGTCCTCCGTCATCTCGACGATATCATCCAATGCGTTTTCAAGTCCATTGTAGATATCATCCTCAAGGGCTTCGGTAATCCTTTCGTTCAGCTCTCCTGTAATTATTTCTAATCCACTTAAGGACCTTTGGAACAGATCAAGTCCTTTGTTCCATATAGTGAATAGCTGTGATTCAATCGATTCTTCACTATAGAAAACAACAGAGTTTACAGTCAGGTGGTCCTTATCTCGACCAAGTCTGTCCAAGCGTCCGATTCTCTGCTCTATAGCATTTGCAGTCCAGGGAAGATCCAGATGGAAGACCCAGTCCGCATTCTGGAAGTTACGTCCTTCACCGCCAGTAACATCACACAGAATCACACGACAGTTTTCATTGTTCTGGAACTCATATACGCTGTCTTCAAGCTCATTACGCAGCATATTTCCTGTAAAGCAGACAGACTCTATCCCCCTTTTGCTAAGAAGCTCTCCGAATTTCCAGAGCGTTTCCGGATATTCAGAGAAAACAACAACCTTTCCGTTGTTATCTTTTGATACAGACACTTCCTGTTCCATAAAGTCTAGAGCATACAGCAACCGACCTTTGATTTCCTCTGGGGCCTCATCCATCAGATAGTCGGTGTTAGCAAGTTCATCTTCGGCCTGCATGACCCAAAGGTTTACTAAAGCTTCCAGATTATTATCGGTTTCTCCTGAGTTGGAAATCACTGCTTTCAGCGCCCACGGCGAGCTGAACATAGCCTGAAGAAGTTGTATCACTCGCTGCATCGGCATTGATTCATTACTCAGTTCAGTGGAAATATACTCTAAAAGTGCAAAGTACACATTTCGTTCGCTATAGCCATCTTCTGAACTTTTCATGCGGTAGGGAAGAGCATGGAGAACCCGTTCTCCAAGTATCTCTGTCACAAAATCTCTTCTGTTTCGAACAATATTTCGTTCAATCCGATAATTCTCTGAAATATAAGACAGAGATTGCTCCATAGCGGCCTTGCCCATATCCTTAGACTGGAAATCAATTCCCTTCACTATGCCAAATAAGTGTTCATCTGAAAGCTCCTCGGCCAGTTCCTCCAGCTTCTCCAGAGAATCTTCCTTCCAGTCCTCATAATTGTTCATATGAGAGATAAGACCATTAACACGACGCTGTATCTTCTTTTGTTTAGATAGTAGGGAGGAAAAGGTAGAAAGTTCCATTCTTCCGTACTGCTCCGGCTGAAGCAGTGTAAGAAGACGTAGATATTCCTCCCTGCGATTTTGGATTGGTGTAGCACTTAAAAACAGCGCATTCAGGGTCGCTTTACTTATATTCAGTACAAGCTCATATTTTTCTTCTTGAGACAACAGTCGGTGAGTTTCATCTACTATAAGCAGATCCCACTGGTAGGCTAGAACCCCGTTATACTCGTCCAGATCCTCCATAGCTACAATGACATGATTTGTATATCCGGCAATACCGGTATTTAAGGTGGCGGATATCTCGAATTTATATCTTAGTTCATTAACCCACTGCTGGGCTAATGCGCCCGGAACAATATATAACACTCGGAGATTCTTTTTTTCTGTGCTAAGAATCTTAATAATGGAGCACGCCTCAATTGTCTTGCCCAATCCTACCTCGTCGGCCAGCATGTAGCGTATAGGTCTTGATTCAAAGGCGCGCACAATAGTGCTTATCTGATGAGCCATAAGAAACGTGCGACAGCCAACCAGTTCTTTAAAACCATATACGGTATTGTTGACCATATGCATATTGCCGCTCACTTGTAGCCGGTTTGCAAACCACGAAGGATTCTGGAATTCATACCTCATCATTTGTTTGATGGGCTGATAATCGGCTGTTGAATACTCTATCTCTAATTCATTTTCAAGATAGGTTCGGATCTTTCCATTATGGAGCATAACGAAATATTCATAGAAAGCTTCGTCCTTTTTCTCAAGCCTCCTCGACAGGATCTGTCCGGGACCATCAGGCGTATTCACGGGCGCATCTTTGGCTGCACCACATCTGTCCACTTTGTCCATTGGGTAATCTAACTTATCAAAAGCGTGGGCATAAAAACGTCTGCTGTTCTTTAAGTCGAACATCTTTACTCTTACTTCACCAGACAGTTCATTTATCTGTATGATTTTTGCCAATACAAAGCTTCTTGGGAAGTAATTGTCATTTTCCTCAAGTACAATTGGGCATCTGACATAGTGGCCTATAACCATCACGGCCTCCCTTCTGGTATTATTTACCTTTTTTCTTCATATGCTGCCAGACAGATTCCGTTATCCGGACAAAAGGCACACCAACTTCCCGCACGTTCATAATTGCTGTCAGTCTCATTCAGATAATTCAATACACAGCCGATTAGTGTGCTGTTCTCATTCTTCGTACTGTGTACGGAATAACTCTTTTTATCCTGCTTTATGGTGGCAAGCTGTTCAAAATCCGGGTAATGATGTTTCCTCGGAAGATCTTGCAGATCTTCCAAGAATTCCGCGGTTCCAAAGGTTTTTCTTAAGGCCATGTGTGTCGTTTCCAGAGGCCTCACCTTGAGATATCCGTCTTTGAATACCTGTGCCAATACATAATTCTCGGCCTGTCTTCGCATATCTATGACTTCCGAGGGTATGAAGAACGGAAAATACCGTTCTATTTTAGACGATTCGGAAGTGACGATCTGCGTAAGCCGGGCTGCCATATCTTTCTGTTCTTTTCCTTGCATGGTACGCCATGTGTTTTCAATCAGTACATTCACAAAGAAACGTTGCATCAAAAAGCTGCCAGAAAGTACAGGTGCTTTGTTCAGAACATAGTCCAACAAATATCTGTATGGACACAGAAACATTGCAGCCATCTGTTCCCGATCATATTTGAATCCAGTTACTTTCTGAGCTCTTACCGTGGTATGAGAGTAGGGATCATTGCTGACTCTATGAATTGAACTGTCTTCTTCTTTCAAGCCTATAAGACGCAGAAGTTCATAATAATCGGTTGCATTATCCCCATATCTCCGTACAAAACTGATCTTTGTATCACACTGGCTAAAATACAATCCATAAAACAAAGCATATCTAAGAAAATTGCTTCGTTCTCCTAATGCAGCATAATATACCTGGAATGGCAACTCCTTCGGATTATAAGCTCTTTCTATGAACATTTCGGAAAGTGGCCATGGAAGAAGCTCATCAACTGTCTGGTTCATGTCCTTGTCTGATACACAGGCAAAGTGATACACTCTTTTTCTTTTTCCGGGTCCAGTTTGTCTTCTGGACATTAGGACATCGCCATCAATCTGCTCAAAGTTGCGCACAAACCAGTCGGGAACGGGCTCCTCTTTTTGTTTAAGGAAAAAGTAAAGGCCCGCACGTAGGTCATCTAATGTGCCGGCTCTATCCTCGTAAGCCAGCTGTTTCTGTACATTGTCCAATCGGTCAAGCAACCGCCCAATCAGATCCTTTTCTTCCTCATTGGCAAGCTCTGTCTGTCTACTGTCTACGAAGTCGCGCAGGCGTCTGAAATGATTCCCAAACTGGAACTGCTCATCTGCCGTAGCTGTACCAAACAGGTCTTTCGCAATGCTATTGATCTGTCTTAGAGCAGTATGGAGCTCTTCAATGTCCTTTTGCGGCACCTTGTAGGTACTGTAAAGGGTAAGCGCTCGAAACGGATATGCTGGAGACGTAGCAACTGTTCCTGCTCCCGTTACCTGCGCATATTCTTTTATATATTTTTGGAAGAGCTCATCTAGGGTTGAAAATTTATCAACATGTAGAAACAATGGTTCCACATTCATCAGTGTCTTTAAAAGCCGAGGTGTGTTAAACCCCGTAAGGATACCTGAGTTTACACATGCCCGGAGTTGCCCGTAATCAATGTCGATCTCCCCTGTTTCTACATTCCAGAGGCCATAGAGCGCTACGAAAAACTGCCCGATTGGATAGGCTAAAAAGTGTCTATTCCTTGCATATTCCGGATGATATACCTGTAGCAGCTCATCTACATCCTTATTAGCCGTATAAATAACGTCTTCCATTTTAGCCAGGACCTCGGACGTGCTGCGTTGCTTCATCTGAGGTTGTCCTTGGCTTTCGACTTCAGTATTTTCCCTGATTTCAGCCTCTGCTTCTGCAAAAAGATCAGAGACGTATCCTGCATATTCGGATATATTTTCAAAGCCAACAACCCGCTCATCTTTATAGTCTTGATAATTTCTTATAATTCGCGGGTCGTTTCTAGAAATGTTATCCTCACACAGCAATGCCATATTCTCGGCAATTGAGACGCCTGCGCGTTTAAACTGCATGTCCGGGTGATAAGTTGTGATTTTGGTGTCATGGTGTATCGGTGCATCAAACTGCTGATAAATATAATTCCATGAGGAATAAATCTCCTTGTACTGAGGGAGATAATTGTACAAAAAGATTACCTCTATACCTAGCTTATCCAGGTATGTAAGAAGGCGCAGTTGCAGGGGAGTAAATTGATGCACACCATGAATTACAACATGGTCCCCATCCCAAAAGCGCATCTTTTCTATCATACGCTCGAACGGTGCAAGCTCCTTCTTGTATTCTTTCTCATCTGGGCGG
The DNA here is from genome assembly GCA_019118365.1 of Candidatus Lachnoclostridium stercoravium. Lineage (GTDB taxonomy): Bacteria > Bacillota > Clostridia > Lachnospirales > Lachnospiraceae > Lachnoclostridium_A > Lachnoclostridium_A stercoravium. Next base: position 19,137 of record DWZA01000100.1, read on the forward strand.
GGATTCCGCGCATTCAGATTATCTGCTTTTTCTTTTTTTTCAGCTTCTGCCTGATCACAAAAGTATTTATGTAGATCATGTTTGGCAGGCAGTTTTGGAAGAGCAAACAGATCACTTCTTTCGGCAAACTTCAGTAGATATGCAAAAAGCCTGTGTTCGAAATTTAATCTACTGGTATCGAGTGTATCGGCATTTATTCCTAACTCGATGAATAAACGCAGAGAATCCAACATGGAGTTCTTGTTGTGATTTATTGCCTCGTATCTTAAATCACTGATATTCCAGTCGGCATTTCTTTCTTCATGAAGTATCTTATATTGTCGCCCAAGTTCACTATATTGCTGTATTCTCCTGCTGATATTATTGGACCAGTCTGCAAAGATTCTGTCCTTCACGATGGAATCCAACGGACAGAAGAGTGTTAGTATTTCCTCATCCGGAAGTACGCTCATCAAGCCACGCACTAACGTTCTTGATGCGCAGAGGTGAGGATAGTGTTTAATTTCGTCCCAGAAGTCTGTTTCATGGATTCTGTATGGATCAGCGTATGTATATATCTTAAAAGACATTTATTGTTCCCCCCATATCAGATTCTGCCAGCAGTTTCCCTGCCTTCCTTCTAGTGCAATCCATGAAAAAGAGCTCATGGCACGTGTCATGGCAACATATAGAATTCTCGCCTCTTCACGCATGCGTTCATTTTTCTCAATGCCTTCATCAAAAATGTCATTTTGGTACGTAGCCTTCATATGATCAACATCGAACTTTATCTGATATCCAATGCGAACATTTTCACCCGAAAAAACTGATACGTTCATGTCTGTGCGTTTCATCCTGTCGATAGCATAAGAACAATAGGGGAGAATCACAGCACCATATTCAAGCCCTTTGGCTTTATGTACGGACACACACCTTATTATTACTTCATCGGATTCTGTATTCTCAATTTCTCTGCTGTCTACATTTTTCTGGCTTACGATATTTGCTTTCAAAACATCAACTAGCGAATTGATTGAAACTGAATCCGCATTAACAGAACGAATCAACTCTTCGAATAAAAGTTCCACATTCAGTTTATAACTACTACGTTTTCTGATATTGTCTTTTCCGCAATTTACCCAGGGCTTCAGTATCTGATAAAGCTTTCTGAGTACCTGTAGAACTGGCATAGTTCGTAATTTCAAAACTATTTTATTCCAGTCCTTCCACGTGTCTCCGTCTGCCACTGAAAGTTCTCTATTAATCGCATCCACTAACGTTTTTGCTTGAGTGATTTCTTGAGCTTTCGTTTTCTTCCAGGTGTTTTTATTATCTTTTTCGCGCTGCATAAATAACTGACCTTTACTAACGCTGCCGCCGATGAAATTAGAGGACACAAAGGAATACAGATAATCTGCTTCATCATAGTGTAACAGCGCATTTGCTAATGTCAGCATATCGAGCGCAGGCTCTGACATGTAGAGGTCGCCCCCAGTATTTGTAAAAATATCGATTCCTCTATTCTTTCCTTCCTTTTTGATCGTTTCAGCTTGCCAGTTTTCACGAACAAGTATAGCTATTTCCTTATGTCTTCCCGTTAGCTTCTTGCCGCTTTTCTGCTCCCGCTTCTGGAGAAGTGATTTTTGGCGTTCAATCTCTCGAAACAGCGCTGGAAGCCGGTCCTTTTCATCTGTGATTGTAATCTCTTTATAATAATCTGATCTTTGAAGGGCTTTATTGAACGATCGGGTGCCTTTCAGTCGTCCGCTCTCTGCGCCGTCTTCACCACCGTAAATAAGTAGCTGTTCACCTCCTGGATAGGACATTCCCATGCCAGAAAAGCTGTTATGAAACAGATCTAATAGTTCTTTGTCTGTTCTATAGTTTTTTACCAGAGAATACAGCTTCCAGTTTTCATTGTCCTTATAATCCAGCTGTTCAAAGGCATTTTCTTGTGCTCCGCGAAAGCGGTAGATGCACTGTTTTACGTCACCCACAACAAAAAGTTTGTACTGTAGCAGAGATGCAATCTTAGTTAGCGCTTCTATCTGCACATCATCCGTATCCTGAAATTCATCTACAAACATGAACTGCGGACGTCCTGTTTGCATACGCAAAAGCCGTTGTACATTTTCCTTATTGCGAATACACTGATCCAGCATGGACATCATATTGCTCAGATGAAGCCGATTTCCATTTCTAAAGTAATCTTCAGCTTGTTTTTCTATTACAGGTACGACTGTTGTTATCAGGTCGTGAAGGTCTTCACCACCTTCGGAAATGCTTATACCGAAGTTTTCTGGTCGAAGGCTTGCCACATCTACACTCTGATTGTGTAGCCGCGTAATCATGGTAAAAATACTTTTGTTAATTTGATATATTGGCATCCCCAGTTTTCTTACATAGTCGGCTCCCTTTTTCCATTGTTTTTCGACAATATACGCATCTACCGTTTCAGATATAATTTGTCTCAGTTTATAATCTCCGGAAGTAACTGAGAGTTCTTCTCCATATCCAAATTCCATTCCAAGCGCTGTAATTATTTTCTTTGCATAAGAATGAATCGTGCTTATCTGCATACCTTCAATCATGTTAATAAAGGCCAGACAATCCGAGTTTCCGGTAAGGAGATAATAATTATTAAAATGCTGCTTTATCTTTTCTTCCATTTGGTTTGCCGCATCATCAGTAAAGGTGATCATTACAATGCGGCTGGCCATTTCCTTCATGGCGCAGTTTTGCTTATAACAGATATAGGCGATCCTTGAAATCATGGTGTGTGTTTTGCCTGTACCAGCACCAGCACGGACAATCACATTATTTTCAATATTTGCATGTTCTACTAAATACTGGTCAAAGTTGAAGTTCGTGTGTCGATCTGCCTCCCTTAAGATTTTCTCTGCTTCAATAGATGAAATCTCACCATTGATCAACGAACAATGCTTCCAAGCAGGATCAGCATCTGGAATCACATAGGCGGCGCAGTTAAATATGTTAAAACTGTCACCCACAGTCATCTTTGTTGTCTTCTTGTCTCCAGTAAAATCAATTTCTAGATCAAGGCCATTTACAGCCAGCCCTTTGCTCGTAATTACAGAGAGAATCTCATTTTGTAGCGCTTTTAGCATGGTATTATCAGGCACCAACACGAATAGTTTTGTGCCAAGTGAATACTGCCTAGCCAGCTCTTTTATGCTCTCCAGCGCACTATGATCATTTGGAATATAAGCCGCAATGGAGTAGGCCTCCTTACTGGGAGGCGTCATATACTCAACAAGATCTGTATTTTTGATCGTCTGATCTTCCAGTTTCAAATCTGTTTCAAAAATCTGTCGTACTCGGAACATCAGGTTATCTGTAAAAGGAGTCAGATATCTTGCAGCAGCTCTGTGGTTCGTAACACTTTTATTCAGCTTTGTGATCATCGCGGCTCTTGATTCAAGATCTTCTTTTAGCAGAGTTTCCTCAATTTCACAAACAGGCTCAATTCCCTTTTTGTCATAATCAGACCTTGTGAGATTGGGAAAACATACCATGCTGTAAACCAGGGGCGTTTTTCCTGTCTTCTGACGGATCTTATTACGCATCTTGTATACATAACCGCGAGCTTGATTAGTGGGATTTTCTTCAGCTTCGCCTACTTCTCCGGTATCGAGATTAACCGTTTTTATAACAATGGAATCTCCGTTTTTAACACATTTGATTGTGTCGGGTTTCCATGCTTTGACCTCAAATATAATGATTCCCACTCTTGGCGCAAATAAAGCTACGTCAAATTGTGCACCAAAAATAGGACGGTTTCTGTATATGACATAGGTGTCATCCAGATACTCCATCAGCTTTTCTATGAAATAATCTTCACCCCAGTTTCCAGTATGAAGATCGGAACCTATGAATTTGGCCATTATTTATTATCCCCTTCCAAAATTTCCTCTTCTTCGGGAATGATTTCAATGAGGTCGTCCAGTTTGCAATTGAGTGCAGAGCAAATCTTAGCCATTACTTCTACAGTAACATTCTCGTTATTAGCCAATTTAGTCATAGTACTGTTGCCAATACCTGCAAGCTCTCGCAAATCTTTCTTCTTCATATCTTTGTCTATTAATAGTTTGAACAGTTTTTTGTATGATACACTCATATATCCTCCTGTCAGGGATTCCCTTGAAACTAAATTGACTTGCAAACTGATATGGCGCAGATAAACGTATACGCCTCTAAACGTGTTATACCATAGAAAGGCCCGAAAGTGAAGAAAAATGTTGCGGATTGGGCGAATTTGCCTTAATATAGGTAATTGAAAAGACTAAGTGAGACTATGAGGGGCTACAAGAGGAGAAATAAAGATATGCCAGGCTGGAAACAGTTAAGAGGCGAGAGATGGGGAGGCTTGTCATATGCGCATCCTGATGCTTGGAAATAGCTTTACATTTTATAACGATATGCCCTCTATGCTCGCGGAGCTTACCGGCGCTGAGGTTGTTCATCATACGCGTGGAGGAGCCAGGCTTGCTGAACAGCTCAATCCGGAAACGCAGATGGGAGCAAAAACGCTGGAGGCTCTTGAGAAGGAAGCATGGGATTATGTGGTCCTACAGGAAATGAGCAATGGTCCGATTACATCCAGGGAATCTTTCTTGAACAGTGTTGCTTCTCTATGTGAGAAAATCCGTGCCGCTGGAGCAACCCCGATCCTGTACGCCACCTGGGCATATCGGAAGGATTGCGACAAGCTGGAGGAAATGGGGCTGGAGTATGATGTCATGGCAGCTCAGCTTTCTGAAGCCTATCATGAGGCTGCCGACCAGAATGAGGCGCTGATCGCCGAAGTCGGTAAGCGATTTTATGAACAGGCCGGAAAGACAGAGCTGTACGCAGAGGACGGCAAACATCCGAACGAGGTTGGCTCCAGGCTTGCAGCAGAGACCATTGCTGCTGTTATCGCTGCTGACCAGGAAAAGAAAAAGACTGCAGCAGTATGTCTTGAGATTTCTGAAAAAGTTGGCGACAATGATACACGGCTCCGGATACTGTACATGTATCAGTTACTTCTGAAATATACCGATGAAGATCACCCTCTCACCACCAATGAGATCCGGGCGCTTATGGAAAAAGAGCATGGAATCACCATGCACCGGACCACAGTCTCCAGTGATGTGGAGTTGCTGACGTATGCCGGTTATCCGATACAGGTGAAACGGTCCCGCGCTAACAAGTATTTCCTGGAGGAAGGGAAATTCCAGCTGGCGGAGCTGAAGGTGCTGATCGACGCAGTTGAATCATCCAAGTTTATCACAGAGAAAAAGAGCGAAGCCCTGGTGGCAAAGCTCATTTCCCTGACCAGTGAAAGTAATGCATCGGTGCTGACACGGCATCTCTACCCTTCCGGACGCGTTAAGTCCGGTAATGAAAAGGGATATTACATCGTGGATGCCATCAATCAGGCCATCAATAGTTGCCGGCGGATCTCGTTTCTGTATACCGATTTTGACGGCAGGAAAAGGCAGATTCTCCGAAATAACGGCAATCCTTATACTGTGAGCCCGTACGCCCTGGTTTGGAACGGCGATTATTATTACCTCGTTGGCTGGTATCACGAAAAGGAACGAATGAGCACATTCCGCGTGGACCGCATTCTGACGCAGCCCGTAATTCTTCGTGAAGCCGCGCAGCCGGAGCCAGAGAACTTTGATATCGGCATCTACACGAAGGAAGTATTCCGCATGTACGATACCGAAGAACCTCAGCAGGTCACACTCTTCTGCGATAACAGTGTCATGAAGGGCGTGATCGACAAGTTCGGAATGGATATCAAGGTACAAGTCCGGGATGAAGAGCATTTTTCCACAAAAGTGATGGTCTGCGCATCCCCCACATTCTACAGCTGGGTCTTTCAGTGGGGCGGTAAAATCAAGATTACCGCGCCAAAGGACGTGGTGAAGGGATATCGGGAACTGGTGAAGAAGGCCATGGAATAAATCCCACAGCAAACTGCACAAAACATAAACGCATAGATATAACTGCTTTCTAAGGTGTCGTCAAACGTCGACACCTTTTTTAAATTACAAAAATTTCACTTGCGATACGAACATATGTTTGTTATCATGAGATCACATCAGAAGCGCACTGCTTCCGATAGATGAAATCATGATCAGCGGAGGTGATTTAATCCATGAGACACAAAGATCCAGATCTGATGCAGCGGATCAGCGATTATATCGGAGACTATTACAGAGAGAATCATTCTACACCCACTACCAGAGAGATCTCGTCTGCAATGGGCCTGGCACCTGCCACCGGATATAAGTACCTGGTCGAAATGGACAAGCAGGGCCTTCTTTCCTATCAGGACGGCGTGATCACGAATCTTCCGAAGATCAGCAAAACCAAGACCGGCTATTTCTCCGCTCCTCTCGTCGGCAGTATCCGATGCGGAGATCCGGAAACCGAGGAAGAGCATGTTGAGATGTACGTCAGCCTCCCTGAGGCCATTTTCGGGAAAGGTCAGTTTTATCTGCTTCGGGCAGCCGGTGATTCCATGGTAGATGCCGATATCGAGGAAGGTGATCTGGTCCTTATCCGGAAGCAGCCGGACTGCGAAATCGGGGATATCGTTGTGGCTCTGGATGAGAACAACGAGAACACACTGAAGATCTACGGAGGCATCGACAAGAAAAGCAGTAAGGTGATCCTGAAGTACGCCAACGAAAAGGTGTACCCCGGGAAGGTGATATTAGTCAACGAGCTTGTGATTCAGGGCGTGGCTAAACACGTCATTAAGGAGCTTTGACGGAAATGTGAGGGTAAGAATTGAAGAAAGTTTATGTTCAGGTGGACAGCGAACGGCTGGACAGCGGCGAGATTTTGCCGGTCAGGATTACTTGGCATGATGGACGGGTCTGGAACATAGACAGAGTCATACACTCCTGTGCTTCCCTCGATGGAGAATACGAAGGAATTCGCTACACGGTATATATCGGTAGTGCGGAAAAATACATTTACAGAGCTGGTCACGCGTGGTACGTGATGGCTTGACAGGAGGTGTTCCGGTGAAGAGATTCACTTCGAACGACGAGATCGAAGACCTCTGTGAAGCCATGATCAAGGACTTCTTCAAGAGCAAGCACTATACGAATGTGATGTGCGTAGATATTGAAGCCTTTGTCAGGGAATATCTGGGGGTTCCAATCGTCTATGAAACATTTGCAGAGCCGGATCCCGGAAGGGTCGGATTTCTGTCAGATGCCAAGCGGCCGTTAATGGTCCGCAGAAACGGAAAGGTGGAGGAAATCACCTTCCCGCCCCGGACAGCAGTGATTGAAAGGTTCCTGCTTAGTCCGAAAGAAAGCGCCAAAAAGCGCTTCACAATCGCCCATGAGGGCGCCCATGATGTCCTGGACCGTCATATCCCACTTCAGACGAGTCCGATGGCGGCATTCCACAGCGAATATGACCCGGAGGCAAAGTACACTCCGGAACTGCTGAAGGATATGCTTTCGCTGAACGAGTATTTTACCAATCGTGCCGCAGCTTGTCTGCTGATGCCAAGGTTCCTGGTAGCACGGGTCCTGAAGCGGCACAACCAGTCCATGAAGGTTATCCTCTACGAGAACAACATTCTCGCCCAGGATCAGAAGATATTAATACAGAAGATGGCAGACACGCTGGGAGTTTCCTACACGGCGTTTTTCAACCGCCTGAAAGAACTGGATCTGTTTGACTGCAGGCCCATAGAGGAATATCTGCATGCCGGTCTTCACTACGGAGGTGAGACCCATGCGAGCAGCAGTTGAACGACATGTGGCAGCTGGCTCCGATGTGCAGGCTAAGCTTGCTGCATCCAGAGAAGGGGCCGGGGCCATGCCGATCCGGACCATTCGGTGCCCAAACTGCGTTTTCTTTCTCCTGAACGTATTCGGACAGGATCACTATTACCTTCAGGTGAAGTGCCAGAAATGCAAGTTTTCTGAGACGATCGATACCGCGCTCTTCCGCACCATGAGCAAGCGCCGGCAGAAACGCCTGCAGGCATACTGTGAAGAGATCGGAAAGGCACTGCAGAGGTGATGGCTATGGACAGGACTTATATCTGTATTGACCTCAAGTCCTACTATGCCTCCGTCGAATGTGTACACCGGGGACTGGATCCGCTGAAGGCAAACCTGCTGGTGGCGGATCCAACCCGCTCCGACCAGACTATCTGCCTGGCAGTCTCCCCTTCCCTGAAAGCCATGGGAGTTCCGGGAAGACCAAGACTCTTTGAAGCAAAGCAGGCAATCCGGAAGTACGAAGCTGAGCATCACACCAAGGTGCAGTACATCATCGCCGTCCCCAGGATGGCGGAATACGAGCGAATCTCTGCAAAGATCTATGGGATCTATCTCCATTACGTTGCACCAGAAGATGTACATGTGTACTCCATTGACGAGTGCTTTATCGATGTGACCGGATACCTGCACATGTATCTGGAGGAGGCAAAGCGTACCGGCACCAATCCGGCCCACGTTATGGCGATGACCATGATCCGGGAAGTCTTAAGTACAACCGGCATCACAGCGACGGTGGGCATCGGAACGAACCTGTACCTGGCAAAAGTTGCCATGGATATTGTGGCGAAGAAGCAGCCGGCAGATAAGGACGGCGTCCGGATTGCGGAGCTGAACGAGGACAGTTACAAGTTCCTGCTCTGGGATCATCAGCCCCTGACGGACTTCTGGCAGATCGGACCGGGAAAGGCCCGAAGGCTGTACAAGGCTTATATGTTCACCATGGGCGATATCGCCGAGCGGTCCCAATGGGATGAGGAATTCTTTTACAAGCAGTTCGGTATCGACGGAGAGATCCTGCTGGATCATGCATGGGGCATAGAGCCGGTCACCATGGCGGATATCAAGAACTACAAGAGCGAAGGCCACAGTCTTAGTAACGGCCAGGTTCTGCCGAGACCCTACAAGTACCAGGAAGCCAGACTGGTCTTCAAGGAGATGATTGAGGTCCTTTGCAACGACATGTTTTCCAAGAACCTGGTGACCAGAGCCTGCACCTGGTGGGTGTCCTACGATTACAAGAGCCTGGAGGCCTGCCCGAACTATGACGGACCCGTCTCCCTCGACTTTTACGGCCGGCTTCATCCGAAGCATAGCAATGGGACCGTAAAGCTCAGGACCCTCACGAACAACCTGCAGCTCATCACGGCTCCGATGGTACGGCAGTTTGATGAGAAGACCGATCACCGGCTGCTTTACCGGAGACTTGGAGTCTGCGCTGTGGATGTGTCGGAAGACATAGGAATGTATCAGATGAACATGTTTGTGGATTACGAAGCTCTGGACAGAGACCGGCGCCTTACGGCAGCAATGCTGGAGGTCCGGCGGAAATACGGAACGAACACCGTCTTCAAAGGTATGAACATGCTGGAAGGCGCGACAACATTAGAGCGAAACACGCAGATCGGCGGCCACAAGGCGTAGGTCTTTCTTAAGTGCCCCCTTCTGCTGACGAGAAGGAGGTGCATGAGATGTATGCGATAGGAGTAATGCCGATGCCGGCAGGATTTCGGTATCGGGATGTGTTTTTGAAAGGCCGGCCGCAGCATGACCGGTTTGATAGCTTCCGGATCAGGCATCCGCAGATGGATGTCGGAAAGAGAGCCAAAATCTTTGCTCCCTTTGATGCGCTCCGAGGATTCAACTTTGCAATCCTGATGAAGAATGAGCTGTATGAGGACCAGCTGGTCTTAAGTCAGGAGGATCAGGAGGAACTGGACCGGAGGTTTGGGATCCTCCACAACCTGACATATAACAGCCGGATGGCCAGGGCGAACCGTGTACAGGTGACTGTCACCTATTATGAGCCTTGCAGCGATGTGAACAGTGAGTCCTACGGCTCACAGGGCCAGTATAAAACGGTCACCGGCATCTGCTGGAATGTAGATGCCGAAGTAACAAGGACGATCCTGGTGGATGAGATGCGGATACGGATGGAGGATATCCGGAGTATCGAATCACAAGGAGACATATTCAACAGGCACATGGAAGACCAGTCTGCGGACTGGGGTGTATAAGGGAGGTACAGGAATTATGACATATGATGTTGCCTGCCCGGTCTGCGGCAGGGTCAATCGCAGGTTATATCTGGAGGAAACGGAAGGCTGGATGGAATGCGAATGCTGCGGGACTTCTTCACAGCACTTTCCATTTGCTAATAAGCCCGCTAATCAAAAAATTGAAATGACGAAATTGATTAGCAGATTTGAGCGCCAGAAACCGCGTAAAGACGCCATTTCCCGAGGATTTCATGAAAAAGTGTGCAGACTGCAGCGCCCGTCTGGGAGGTCTGAAAGGAGCATATATGAAGCTGAAAAACGTACTGATCGTCGTGAACGACATTGAAAGGTCAAGGAAATATTATCATGATCTCTTTGGCCTGGAGATGATCCTGGATAACAACGGCAATATGATCCTGACGGAAGGCCTTGTCCTGCAGGATGCAGCAATCTGGAAGGACTTCCTCGGGAAAGATATCCTTCCCTGCAGCAACGCAAGTGAGCTGTACTTTGAGGAGAAGGATATCGAAGGATTCATCCAGAAGCTGGAAGCCCTCTACCCTGACACGGTCTATGTCAATCAGCTGATGACACACAGCTGGGGCCAGAAGGTGATCCGGTTCTATGATCCCGACGGAAATCTCATCGAAGTCGGAACACCGATGTAAAGGAGACATGGTCTGTTACGGCACAGTAAAAGCCGACTACATACAACAAAATAACGCTAACGACTTTTAATCGAGCAAGCGGAGCAGGATCCCTTCGGGGACTGAAAAACTACCAAGCACCGTACGAAGCCGAATCAGAACAAGGGTGAACCATACCCTGTTCAATGATTCGATTTCGACGGTGCTTTTTCTTTTGCTCTGCTTTCTGAAAATGCATGCTTGTCCGCTTCGTACGGAGATGGAGTCTTCTTCTGCTCTGCGGAAAGGACAGGAAATGAATTTCAACCAGGCAGAATTTGGACAGAGAGTAAAGGCCCTTCGTAAGGAAAACGGATTGACGCTGCAGCAGATGGCGGATGAACTGAATGTCAGCTATGAGCATTACAAAAAGATTGAGAACGGAAATCATGGATGCTCCATTGCACTCCTTTTGGATATCAGTTCTTTCTTTGATGTCAGTACCGATTATCTTCTGACCGGCAGATCCTTTGAGGCTTTACATATTCAGAAGCAGCTCTCGGCAGCCCAGGATATCCTCACCGGCATCATGAAGGATCTGAAATAAGCGGGCGGGTCGTATAAAGGCCTGTTTTCGGGAAAAACGGGTCGTCCTGCATCCCTGTAGAAACGTCCATTTTTTCTTAGAATTCTATTCGTAACAACCGAGTTGTTACAAACTGAGAAATCAGGACTGCACCTTCACAACTGAATATACATTCAGCAGGAAAGAATCTGTGAAGAAGAACTACAGCAGCGGAGAACGCCATGACGGTCCCAAGGATCCGAGCGGTAACCGGCCTGTAAGCGCCAGGCAGCACCAGGCGTATGGTGATGAGGCTTCACGGAGAAACTGCAGGCATCGATACGCCTGATGTCCGGTACGCTGCCGGAACCCTGTTGATTTCCCAGCGAGGCAATCGCTTCGCTTCTTCCGGGGGTGCCGAGGACAAATACGGAAGGACCATGACACATTGAATTAACAGCGGGCCGGAAAGCTAATGCCGCTACGGTCCGCTTTACATAGGCGGTGCAAGCCGCCGATAAGAAGGAGGACATAGAGATGGATCTAATGATCGATCAGGAATTTGCTGATAAGATTCCTCCCCTTACCAAAGAGGAATTTGAACAGCTGGAGGCAAACATCCTGGCTGACGGCGTGGTAATCAATCCGCTGATCGTCTGGAATGGCGTGATTGTCGATGGACATAACCGATACCGCATCCTGCAGATGCATCCGGAGATTCCGTATCAGATTCATGAGAAGGAATTCACGGATCGGTACGAGGTGATTGCCTGGATCTGTAAGAACCAGCTAGGACGGAGGAACCTGACGCCTGCTCAGAGGAAGTACCTGATAGGAAAACAGTACGAAGCAGAAAAGGCGGCTATCCGTAACACATCTGGCGTAAATCAGTATTCCAGCGCCGATGAGGTTAGTGGACAAAATGTCCACAAACCACCAGCACTGAAAACAAGCGAGCGTATTGCGAAGGAAATCGGAACGAACGAGCGCTACGTCCGCCGGGCCGAAGAATTTACCAAAGGCCTGGATGCAGCTGAAGAGGTTTCTCCGGGTATCAAGCAGGAAGTCTTCTCCGGGGCACTGAAGACCACGGATTCAGATGTGGCAGCAATCGCCCGTGCAGCACCGGATGACCGACTGGAGCTGGTTGAGAATCTTCGAAGGCCTAAAGCCTCAGCTCGTGGACAACCCATGACTGAAGCTGCTGATCCGGACCTGGAGGATGAAGGCGAAGAATCGGATGAGGATACCGATGAAGAACCGGAAACCTATACACCATCCAAAGCTTCCATTCGTCAGATCTCTGCAGCTATGGCAAGTGATGCGGAGCATCCGGAACACAGGATACCAACTGCTTTCATTATTGAAGAGCTCTCGGATGCGCTGGACAGCATGATCTTCCGCTGGGATTTCATGCTGGGGGAGCATCCTGATGAAGCAGACGACAAAGAATGCAGGCACCAGATACAGGTGCTCGTCGAAAAAGGAAGAGCATATTTGAAACTATACCGAGGAGGAAAGAAACGTGATGCAGAATAACGATAAGAAATACAAAGAGCTGAGGATCATGAGCACAGATTTGCTGATCCCCCGTAATACCTATCAGAGGGAACTGAACACAGACCGCGTTCACAAGATTGTGAAACAGTTCGACGAGCGCGTAGCCAATGAGCCTAAGGTGAGCTTTCGGAATGGCAGCTACTACGTCTTCGACGGCCAGCACACGATTGCTGCCAGGGTTGAGCGAAACGGCGGCAATCCGCTGATGATCCTCTGCAAGGTCTACTATGGACTGACGGAAAAGGATGAAGCAAGACTCTTTGCGGAGCAGACCGGATTTTCCGCTGATTTGGGAGCAGGCCCCAGGATCCGGGCACTGGTATTCGCCGAAGATGAAAACGCCTGCAACTTTATTAAGTCGACGGAGGCGGCCGGCCTTCGAATCGATTACGCCCAGAGAAGGGCGAGAAACCGGCTGGCCTGTGTATCGACGGCATTTAAGGAGTTTCACAAGATCGGCGCTGAGAAGTATACAGAGGCGCTTCGCATTCTGAAAGAGGCATGGGACGGTGATCCCGACTCTCTCCGATCGGAAGCCGTAGGTGCCATGTGTGATTTCATTGATCTCTATGATGGCGAATATGACCGGAAGCGCCTGGTCAGGAGATGTAAAAAGAGCGACCCCAACACCATTTACCGCAAAGGTTACGCAATGGGAAACAGTATGGCGGGCAGCAAGAAGTATCTCTACCAGGTCCTGGATATCTATAACGGATCCAGTCAGAGACTGAACCTGCCGCTCAAATTCTAAGGAGGTTGTGCGTGAGCTATAAAGAAATGGATCATGAAGGCCGCCGGGATCCATGCCATACCAAAGACTGGACCTACCGGCGCGGGGATATCTACCTCGCCAATCTGAACCCTTTTAAAGGGTCTGAACAGGGAGGCACCCGGCCGGTCCTGGTCCTGCAGAATAATGACGGCAACTACTACTGTCCGACACTGATCATCGCGCCGATTACCACGAAGCTGAAGAAGCTGAACATGCCGACGCACTGCTACTTCGAGAAAGTCAGGGGCCTGGCGGAGCCGTCGATGGTATCCCTGGAGCAGATCAAGACAATCGGACAAATGCAGGGTCGAGAAATACCTCGGGAAGATGACCCGGGAACAGATGATGAAGGTTGAAGACGCGATACGGGAAAGCCTCGGGATGGAGATCCCGGAGTGCGTGGAAGCCCCGTGACCATATACAGGAGGAAATTAAGATGATGGAAGCTTGTGTTGAATATGATTTCCCGGAAGGAGCTGTTCCGGTAATGCCGGAAGCACGGTGCTACACCGTAGACGATCTGATGATGATCCTTCAGTGCGGCCGGAGGGCTGTGTATGAACTGCTGAAGAGGAAGGAGTTCCGATATATCAAGATGAACAGGGTCGGATACAGGATCTCCAAGAAGAGTTTCGACGAGTGGCTGGACAGACAGGGCTGCTGACTTTCTCATAATCTTGTCAAGGATGGCATTCCCAGACATTAAACGAATCGACATCCTAAAAGTCTCAGCGGGAATCCGCTACTCTGTTGCCAGGCCTCAGGGCCTGGCAACATTACATATCGGAGGTAAAAAAGCATGGATATGCATCCCAAGACAACAATGTCCGTTCGTGAGATGGGAAAGCTGCTGGGACTGAAAAAAGTCGATTCCTACTGGTTGGTGCACAAAGAGTATTTTGACACCATTCTCCTGAACGGAAAGATGCGGGTCGTGATCGACAGCTTTGAGTACTGGTATGCGGGGCAGGTGAAATACCGAAAGGTCAATGGAGACCCGCCTGGAAAAAGGCTGATGCAGGAGTCCTACTCTGCAAGGGATATCGGCAGAATGCTTGGAATCAGTGAACAGTATTCGTATCAGGTCATGAAGGATGCCGGTATCAAGCCAGTTCTGGTGGATTACTGGCAGAGGTTCCCGAGGAAAGCTTTTGACCAGTGGTATGCCGGACAGACCAGATTCCGCAATCAGGAAGACCGCAAACGTGATGCAGAGATCGAGGAGAACTCCATGAGTATGCCAGATATGGCAAGGCTTCTGGATGTTCCCCGCAGTGTCGTTTATAAGATTCTGCGCACCAGTCTGGGGAAGGAAATACTGGAGGTGATCACGCTTGCCGACAGGAAGCGGATCACCCGGGAAAGCTTTGACCGCTGGTATTCTTCACAGACAGAATTTCTGAAACCGGAGGACCAGCCCAAAGGGGTCCCGAGAAAGTATCCGACTTATAAGGATTCCCTGACAAAGAAAAAGGTTGCAACCTCCCAGGGAGTCAAAGAAGTTCACAGCAGCGGTAATCCTGATTATCTCACCGTCAGCGAGGCTGCATTTCTTGCCAAGTGCAATACGGTCCGAATCCATAAGTGGATAAAGAATGACCGGTTCCCTGTTCTGAAGTTACCCGGGCGGGTGATACGCATCCCGAAAAACGAATTTGAAGAGTTCCTGAAAAACAGGAGGAAATGAGGAGATAACAATGGCAACGATCGTAAAACGGCGCGACCGCTTCTGTGTCGTCTATATGTACACGGATTCCAAAGGCGCGAGAAAACAGAAATGGGAAACATATAAGACGCAGGCGGAAGCCAAGGTAAGGCTGAAGGAAATTGAGTATAAGGAGCAGATCGGCACCTTTGTGGTTCCGCAGTGCAATACGCTGGATGATCTTCTGAGGGAATACACTTCCCTTTACGGGAAAAGCACATGGGCACTATCTACATACACCAGCAATGTCAGCCTGATAAGCAACTATATTTCCCCGATTATCGGCAGCATGAAGCTGAAGGATATCACGCCAAGAGTTCTGGAAAAGTACTATGCGCGGCTGCTGAAAACAAAGCCGGTCAACAACCCTGTGACTGGGAAGCCAAAGGGTGAATTTGTCGGGACAAGTACGGTCCGGGATGTCCATAAACTGCTCCGGAACTGTTTCGGGCAGGCTGTGAAATGGGAAATCCTCGAAAAGAACCCGGCGCTTCATGCGACGGTCCCCAAGCATAAAAAGCAGAAGCGTGAGATCTGGACAGCCGCAGAACTCTTCCATGCGACAGCGGTTTGCGAGGACGCGCGGCTGAAGCTATGTATCAATATGGCGTTTGCCTGCTCTCTCCGTGCAGGAGAACTGCTGGGGCTCACCTGGGACTGCGTTGATATTTCCGAGGAGGCCATTAACACCGGATATGCGAGCATCACCGTTAACAAGGAACTGCAGCGTGTGACCAAGGATGCACTGAAAGTCCTGGATAATAAGGACGTGTTTTACGTCTTCCCGGCGAAGAATTCACGGACCACGACGGTGCTGGTACTGAAGACTCCCAAAACCGATGGCAGCAGCCGAAAAGTATTCCTGCCAAAAACCGTTGCGGAGATGCTGATCGCCTGGAAGAAGGAGCAGGATTATGCCAAAGAAGCTCTGGGAAGTGAATATCAGGACTATAATCTGGTGATCTGTGGTGCAACCGGGTTCCCGGTTGAGTCATCCACGATCGAGTCGGACCTTAAGAAGCTTATCAGGAAGCATGATCTTCCGGATGTTGTTTTTCACAGCCTCCGACACTCCAGTATCACGTATAAGCTGAAGTTGAACGGCGGCGATGTAAAGGCCGTGCAGGGAGACTCCGGTCACAGCCAGACATCCATGGTCACGGATGTGTACTCTCACATCCTGGATGATGACCGCCGGATGAATGCGCAGTTGTTTGAAGAAGAGTTTTACAGCAACCGGAATTTCGAAGGCAGTGAGGCGTCAGATGATACACAGGATGCAGAAAAATAGCCTTCGGATCTCGCAGCGCTGGCGAAGCTCCTGACAAACCCGGAAACGGCGGATCTTCTGAAGCAGCTGATGACAGCCATGGGCAAATAAAAACAGACCAACATACGAGGACAGAGAGCGGTTTTGCAGAAAATGCAGAGCCGCTTTTCTTTTATCCGGAAAAATCCCTCTACCTAACGCCAAAAAAGCATGGTATATTTGTCAGCGACGCCATTCTTAGCAATTTCTAAGATATGGCTAATGCACACGAATGATTTCTAACGGAAAAACGGGCTTTTGAACGCACATGAAAGCATTCAAACATTGAAAACATCCGCACAGATACAGGCATTTAGGGACATCGAAAGCATAGAAAAGCTACAAGACCCATACCCGCTCCTAAGCGAAAGGCCGGCGGTTCGAATCCGCCCAGGAACGTTAAAAGCAAAAAGCGCTGCAAGCCAGTTTTTGGTTTGCAGCGCTTTTTGCTTTTCCGGCACATCTGCCGTTATCATCCCTATGCCAGAATATATGATAAAATTTCGTGCTGTGTATTGTTTTCTTCGTGCAAATAGAATATAATATAACTATCAGCATGAAGGGAGATGATAGTATGGCTGGCTCTACTACGAATATCAGTATCCGTATGGACTCTGACCTCAAAGCACAGGCCGATGCGCTGTTTAACGAACTGGGTATGAATATCTCCACTGCGTTCAATATTTTTGTCCGTCAGTCGCTTCGGGAGGGCAGGATACCCTTTGAAATTTCTCTGAATCAGCCCAACAAGGAGACGATTGCCGCCATGTTGGAGGCAGAAAGGATTGCAAAAGATCCGTCCGTGAAAGGCTATACTAATCTGGATGAGCTGGCTGCTGATCTACCGCATTGAAGATGATGTATTGGTTCTGACCTTATCCAGGACCGGCAGCCACAGTGATTTATTTGGAAAATAATTTCTGAACGCTTAAGCAGCCGCAGGTTTTTCGCCTGCGGCTGCTTAAGTTCCAATCCTTATTCAATTTCTTCTGCGGCCTCTGCCTTTGTTTCGTCCGCTCTTCCAACCCAAGCCAATCTTCAAAGGACTTTTTTTAATGCGGATCATCTTAAATATTATTTCATAGAAGTAACAAGGCGTTCGATCATGTTTTTTGCATCCTGGATCATTTTTAAAGAAATACGACAAAGAAAACGGCACGGAATATTATCAGACCGTGCGCGCTTATCTGCTCTGTGAGCAGGATACGAAAAAAATGAGCGAGTACCTGCACATCCATAAGAATACAGTTAACTACCGCATGCGGAAGATCTCAGAGATCTATCCGGTCAATCTGAAGGACTGCCGCGTCATAACCGATCTCTATCTGTCTCTTTTCGACGAGATGGTAAAAATGACTCAGCCGGTATAGTCTGCTCTTTTTTCGATCAGCTGCGCTGCGATGCTCACAGCGATCTCAGCGGGAGTTTCGCTCTTGATCGGAAGGCCGATAGGAGCGGTTATACGGGAGATGTCTTCATCGGTAAAGCCATTTTCTCTTAATTTTTGATTGACCGCCGCGATCTTGCTCCGGCTTCCTACAGCGCCGATATAATAGGCCGGCGTTTTGAGGGCGAAGCGCTGCACTTCAAAGTCTCCCATATGGCCTCTTGTTACCGCTATGATATAGTCCTGAGGCTGGATGTCAAATTTTCCGTCCAGTTCGTCGTAGGACAGCGTGCGGACCTCTTCCGCGTCAGAAAACAGATCTTTGGAAGAATATTCTGCCCTGTCGTCGGTTACGATGCAGCGAAAGCCCAGATGGCTTAGAAGAGGGACCAGCTCCTGAGCCAGGTGGCCGCCGCCGAAGACGTAGACTCTGCTGGTATTCTGTATTTTCTGGATATAATATTTTTCTTTACCATATTCCAGGATCCCCGGCTTGCCCATATCCGATGGGATCTTTGGCGCTTTTTCAAGTCCTGCAAGTTTTCCCTCTTCCCCAAGAAAACCGATCCGTCCCTTAAGGGGCAGGATCAGCCATCCAGGTATATGGCAGCTTAAGCAGGATCCCATTTGCTCCAGAGCATCTCTTACAGCAGGGACCGGCGGCAGATATGTAAATAAAATATCTACCTTTCCTCCGCAGACCATTCCCAGGCCGGCGGCCGTCTCATTGGTCAGCCCGTAAGAAACCAGTTTGTCTTCTCCGTTTTTCAGATAAACGCAGGCGGATTCTGTGGCTTTAAATTCCAGCATGCCTCCGCCTATGGTGCCGGCAAGACGTCCTTCTTCGCCGACAGCCATGTGGGCTCCGGCTCCTCTCGGAGAACTTCCGCTGCCCCCGACGATGGTTACCAGCATGGAAGGAAGTCCTTTGTCACAACGGTCTTTTAAGATTTCTATAAGCTTACGCACAGTAAGCGCTCCTTTCGATTTCAGATTGTTTACGAGTACAGCAGCAGGATATTTTCAGGGGAGATCCCCAGCCTTGTTTGGGAGGATCCCTTCGGATCTTTTTTATCTTTGGAAAATCTCCACCATACAGGATCGCTTTTCGGATCCTGGTTTTCATATCGGAATTTTACGATCCATGCAAAAGGTTCCTCGATCGTTTCCAGGATCTGGACAGGAAATGAATTGTCCATTATATTTTCATCAAAATAATGGGCCCGTATCCCTACGGCGCACAGCCCGTCTTTAATATCCCGGTCTGTATGCATCACCACGCCCCATTCCGGGATCTCCACGGACCGGGAGTCCACAGCGCGGGCAGGTACGATGTTTTTGCATCCCGTAAGTATCGCTCCCGTACGGGTTCCAGGATCGTTAAAGATCTCTTTGGTCGGCCCAATCCCTGTGATCCGTCCGGAATCCATCAGGGCCAGTAAGCCGCACAGGTCGTACGCTTCGTCGCGGCTGTGGGTTACGAGGAGCACGTCTTTTTCAAAAGAGCTCAGTATGCTGCGAAGTTCTGTCATCAATTGTTCTTTTAAAAAGCTGTCCAGGGCGCTGAACGGCTCGTCTAACAGCAGGATCTCCGGTTTCCCCACAAGCACGCGGGCCAGGGCTGCTCTTTGCTGCTGGCCTCCGGAAAGCTGATGGGGCCTGTGCTTTTCCAGACCGGTCAGCCGCATGCGTTCGATCATTTCAGCAACGGCCTGTTTCTTTTTCTCTTTATTCTTTTCATGGGGCAGTCCGCAGGAAATATTCTGCTCCACAGTCATATTGGGAAACAGCGCGTAATTCTGGAACAGATATCCCACCTTCCGTTTTTGCGGAGGAAGATTGATCTTAGCCTGGCTGTCAAATAAAACATTTCCGTTTAAGACGATACGTCCTTCATCCGGCTTTACGATCCCTGCAATGGACCGCAGGGTAAGGCTTTTCCCGCAGCCAGAAGCGCCCAGCAGCCCGGTTACTCCTGATCTGGACTCAAATTCTGCATCGAGGCAGAAATCACCTAACTGTTTTTTGATCTTAACTTCGATACTCATTTTACACGCGCTCCCTGCCGGATATTTTTTTCAAGCATATTGACTGTCAGCAGCACGACGGCGCTGATCGCCAGATTTACAAGGACCCATAGGAAGGCTTCGCCGTTTTCGCTGGTACGCCAAAGCTGATAAACGGTCGTTGAGATGGTCGCCGTTTTTCCGGGGGTGTATCCGATCAGCATACTGGTGGCTCCGTATTCCCCAAGGGCTCTTGCAAAGGCCAGGACAAGGCCGGCCAGGATCCCCTGGCGGCACGCGGGCATCCGTATCCTCCAGAAAATAAAGGTGTTGGAAAGTCCCAGGGTCTTCCCGCTCCAGGCCAGGGTTTCGTCAAAGCTTTCAAAAGCGCCTCTTGCAGTCCGGTACATAAGAGGAAAGGCCACGACCACGGCGGCAATGACGCCGCCGTACCAGTGCATGACAAATTGTATTTCGAACTGCCGGAAGAATTGTCCCACGGGATGATTTAAGCCGAATATCATGAGCAGAAACCAGCCGCATACTGTGGGCGGCAGTACCAGCGGGAGAGTGAGGACCACGTCCAGGATCCCCTTTACCATACGCGGCAGCCGGACTATGTAATAGGCTGCAAAGATCCCTGAAAAAAATATGATAACGCTTGATATAGCTGCGATCCGCAGGCTATTCCACAAAGGAAACCAATCCATGTCTATTCTCCATTATCCTGCGGGGCTGAAGCCTACGCTTTCAAAAACCTCCATACAAGGTTCGGTCTGAAGATAATCCAGAAATGCTTTTGCTTCATCTTTATGCTCGCTTATATTGAGAACAGCGGCAGGGTAAACGACCTGTCCGCACATCTCTGGCGTAGCCGTATCCACAACAGTCAGCTCGTCGCTTGCGGCGTCTGTGGCGTAAACGATCCCGCAGTCAACGCTCGCTTCTTTGACCTGGGTAGTTACTTCTTTCACATTGCTGCCGTAGGTCAATACGCCCGCGCCGGCTAAGGCTTCTTCGTCAAGGCCATAGTATTCGAAAATAGCCTGAGTGTACTGGCCTACAGGAACGTCGCTGTTGCCCATGGCCATAAGGATGTCTCCGGCCTGGAGTTTTTCCGCAAGATCCTCAAAGCTTTCGATCCCCTTTGGATTTCCGTCAGGAACCGTGAGAGCCACTTTATTTTCCAAAAGGTCGATCCGCGTGCCCTGCTCCACATAATCCAGCCCGTCCGGATTGACGTCTTCGCCTAAGGAGCCGTCCAGTTCGTTCATCTGCTTCTGGGCCGCTGAGATGAACAGGTCGCATTCAGCCCCTTCCTGGATCTGGGTCTTCAGGGTCCCGGAAGAGTCAAAATTAAAGGACAGGGTTACGTTCGGCGCCTCTTCTTTATACATTTCAGAGATCTCTTCAAGAGTCTCCGTCATGCTGGCCGCAGCGAATACGATCAGCTCTACAGGATCTTCTCCGGATCCGCTTTCCGGTGTTTCCTCAGCCGGAGACTCGCCGGAGGCTTCTGAAGCCGGCGCCTCACTGGAAGCCTCTGAAGCTGGGGCTGCGGCTGATGTATCGGAACTGTTCTCCTGGCTTTTGCATCCGGTTAAGGAAGCCGCGGCAGCTAATACAGCTGCTGTAAATAATGCTGTGATCTGTGTTTTTCTCATAATGGTTCTCCTCACTTGTAATTGTTCAGGACGGCGCATTCCGCCGCTTCCCCTCTTAACAGATCGAGTCCGTGGGGAAGGGAGGAGAGTATGCAGTCAAGACTTTCGCAGCAGGCCTTCGGGCTTCCGGGAAGATTTACGATCAGTGTTTTTCCTCTGATCACGCTTGCCCCGCGGGACAGCATCGCGCGGGGGGTAAACTGCATGGAATAGCTTCTTATGGCTTCCGCGATACCCGGCGCGTTTCTGTCCGCGACTTCCGCCGTAGCTTCGGGGGTAATGTCGCGGGGGGAAAATCCGGTGCCTCCTGTTGTCAGGATCAGGTCCAGCTGGCGCTGATCGGACAGGCGGATCAGCTGTTTCTTCAAAGCTTCTTTATCGTCGGGAAGAAGGAGATATTCTACGACTTCATAGCCAGCCTCCTGCAGCCGTTTCTGCAATAACGGACCGCTTTTATCTTCCCGTTCGCCCAAGCTTCCTTTGTCAGATAAGGTAATGACTGCAGCCTGGTATTTTCTCTTTTCCGTTCGTTTTTCCACAGCCATCTCATAACCGATCTCTATTTTTCCACCGCGGAGCACGCGGGCAAACACGCCTTCGCGGGGCATGATGCAGTCTCCCATGGCTTTATAGATGGCGCAGTGGCTGTGGCATTCTTTGCCGATCTGGGTGATCTCCAGCAAAACGCCGCCGCACTTAAGAAGCGTTCCTACAGGCATTTTGCGGAAATCAAATCCCTCGACTACGAGATTTTCGCCGAAAGCTCCGTAGTCTACGTTCGCCCCTTTTTTTCGAAATTCGTCTATTTTTTCAAAGGAGAGAAGGCTTACCTGCCGGTGCCAGGTCCCGCCGTGGGCGTCGCCTTCTATCCCCCATGATTCGATAAAATTTGCGGAGTTCACGCAATGTTTTTGTACGCCCCGCACATCGCTGATGCAGATCGCTTTTACTTTTCCCATGTTATCCTCCAATCTGGTTCATCGGACGCCGTTCCGTTATTTCCTCTTTTTCTGAAAAACAGTGAGCCGCAGGCTTGTTCTGGATCGCTTCCTTTAAAGCGTTTTCCAGCTGGACATCATCCGCGCCGCTCCGGATCAGCCGTTTCAGGTCAACGCCTGTCTCATAACTTAAACATGGTTTTAACTCGCCGGCGCTGGTAAGGCGGATGCGGTTGCACTGGCTGCAGAAGCGGTGGCTGTTGGCTCCGATAAAGCCGATGCTTCCTGAGAGAGAGCTGCTTTTAAAATAAACAGCCGGGCCGTTTCCATGTTTTTCATCCGACTGGTACAGATCCGGCCATCGGTCTTTTATGATCCGGTAAGCCTCGTCCACGGACGGGCCTTCAAGCTTTCCTGCGCAGCCTACTGGCATAAGCTCGATAAACCTTACGTCTACCGGAAGGGTTTCGGCAAAAGATGCCAGCTTCAGCCATTCTTCTCTATTTTCCTTTAACAAGACCGTATTGATCTTTGTTTTCAGCCCGGTTTTTACGCAGGCGTACAGGGCTATTTCTGCTTCATGAAAATGATCCCCGCCGGTGATCTTCTCATATACTTCCGGAGAGACGGCGTCCATGCTGATATTTACTCCGTCAAGGCCGGCCTGTTTTAAGCTATCGATCTCTTCGTATAACCTTGTGCCGTTCGTAGTAAGAGTGACGCAGTCAGTTCCCGGCAGCATTTTCAGGCGGGCGATAAGATCGGCGGCGCCTTTTCTGACCAGCGGTTCTCCGCCGGTGATCTTAAATTTGCGGATGCCCAGACGGATAGCAGCTTTGCATATCCGCAGGATCTCCTCATATCTGAGGATCTCTTCATGGGGGAGCCTGTCCTGCACTTCAGGCATACAATAGCGGCAGTGGAGATTGCAGCGGTCTGTAATGGAGATCCGCATATAATCGATCTCACGTCCCAGATTATCTTTCAACTTCATCACCTTCCGTCCGGCAGAAATCCCCGCTTTTTCCTCCAGTTTTTCTAAGCAGGCAAATGCTGCCGATCTCCATCCGTTTATCGATGGCTTTGCACATATCGTATATGGTCAGCAGGGCAGTATTTACTCCTGTAAGAGCTTCCATTTCTACGCCTGTTTTGCCGTCGCAGCGGACCGTACAGACGGCTTCGATCTCGTATGTTTCCGGATGAAGTTCAAATTCGATCCCTGCAAAAGTAAGATTCAGCCGGTGACAGAGGGGGATCAGATCGCTGGTCCTTTTGGCGCCCATGATACCCGCTATGCGGGCCACGCCTAAGACGTCTCCCTTTTTTACATCATTGCTGCGGACAGCGTCAAAACATTCCCGGCTCATGCGGATGCGCCCGGATGCTACCGCCTGTCTGCTTGTAACGGCTTTTTCGCCTACATCCACCATGATGGCGTTTCCCTTTTCATCAATATGCGTAAATTTATCCATAACCGCCGCCTCACTTTCCAAAGGAACAGTTGGGGAAGGTGCATTCCTTACATCCCAGGCACAGTCCGCCTTCTCCGTACTCTGCCAGGCGCTTTGCGGTAACTGGCACGTCGGCCATAATATTTGGCAGGACAAGATCGAAGATGGTCCGTTTCGCGTACATCACGCAGCCGGGAAGTCCCATAATGGGGCGTCCGTCTTTTGTATACGCTAAGAGGAACATGGCCCCAGGCAGGACCGGCGCGCCGTAGCTTACGATATCAGCTCCTGTATTTTTGATGGCGAGAGGCGTCCGATCGTCCGGATCTACGCTCATCCCGCCGGTGCAGATGACCATATCCATGCCGTCGTCAAGCATTTGATCAATAGCGGCCGTTATCTTTTCGTGGTCGTCGTTCAGGATGACGTGGGCGGCCATAGAAGCGCCAAATTCGTCCATCTTTTCCTGTATGACAGGAGAAAAAGTATCTTCGATCCGGCCGTAAAAAACCTCGTTTCCTGTGGTCACCAGGCCGTATTTTTTCTTTTTAAACGGAATAACGTCAAGCAAAGGCCTGTCCCCGGCAGCAGCCCGCGCTTCTTCCATTTTTTCTTTTTTTATTACAAGGGGGATCACCCGCATCCCTGCCAGTTTGTCGCCTTTATGTACAGCAAAACCTCCGTGTCTGGCGGCGATCATTATCTCGCCAAGAGAATTTATGGCGTTCAGTTTTTCTGTGTTTACAACAAATACGCCGTCGTGATCAGCCGTCAGCTCGATCTTTCCTTCTTTTGGCTCGGAGGCTGTCATTCCCTGTCCATGGCAGATCTCCTCCAGGATCTTTGCCCCATCGTTTTCGTGGAGCATGGATTCGTCATTTTCCCATACGTAGATGTGATCCTTGCCAAGGCTTAACAGGACGGGAATGTCTTCTTCCTGTATGACGTGGCCCTTTCGGAAAGCCGCATCCTTCGTCACTCCCTTTATGATCTGCATCACGTCGTGACATAAAACCTGGCCTACGCTGTCTGTTGTTTTCATCAGTTTCATTGTACGTTTCCTCCTAAATGCTGAGATATTTTCCGGTCTATCCTGAAGGCCTTTTCTTTGCGCTCCGTATGCTTTTTAAGAGCTTCCGCTGTGCGGCATTTTTTTAAGCTTTCTTCAAACCTTTCTTCAAGGGTGACTCGCCGGCTGCCAAGCACAAGTTTATCTGCAAGAAATAAGATCTGACCTTCATCGAGCTGATCATTTTCCCATATATCGTGATGATGCTCGATCATATAAGCGATCTTCATATAACCTCTTTCCCGCAGGATCCTGGCCGCCGCTTTTGGATGCCCCGCCCCGATCGTCCTGCACATATCGTGCAGCTTTGCCGCCGCGCGGAGCTGTCCGCGGGAGAGTCTCAAACCGGCTTTGGAGAGTTTGGCGCAAAGCTCGTCTGCAGCGGCGCATACCGCTTCGCAATGGCGGATCACTTCATCTGGTGTTCTGCATATTTTCAGGATCTCGCAGATCTCACTGTCATCAGGAAAAGCTTCCGGCAGCACGCCTTCCGCTGTCACGGTCAGCTTTCCGCTTTCGATTTTCAATACGGTAATGCTTCCGTAAGGATAGCGGGGGAGAGGTTCTTTTTTTGCGTCGGCGTCCTTTATCTTCCAAAGCAGCGCCCGGATGATGCCTTCGTGCGTCACTATGGCCGCTTCCTCATCGGAAATCCCCAGGATCGCCTTTTGTGCACGGCGGGCGGCTTCTTCACTTAAGGGGGGATCGCTCTTGTTTCCGAGACAGAGCTTCTGTCCCTGCAAAAATGCCGGTTCCCCATGACGTATCAAATAGATCAATCCTGCCATAATCTGTTCCTGTTTTAAAAGTTTTCCTTAATGCAGTAGTTAAAACATTCTTCAGCAAAATGCCGTACCTGATTGCAGTAATCCTCGTATTTATCCAGAAGCTTTTTCCCTTTTGGAGTAAGCCGGCTCGCGCCTCCGGATTCTCCTCCCGCGCAGCGGTCGATGAGTTCAAATCCCAGATTTTCTTCGAAATCAGAAAGCATATGCCATGCCTTGCTGTAGGATATCCCCATCTTTTCGCATGCGCTTTTTACTGTCCCGTCATATTCGATCACATGCAGGAGTATGGCCAGTTTGTTATCGAAGATCTTATTTTCCTTGGTGAAGGAAATCTCTATATTCGGGCGGAATAACTGGCGGTTATGATATTCGATCAGCTCCTGATAATCGCCAGGCGTATCGGCATCCTTGATGGTCCCCTGGTCGTTCACTTCGATCTCTTCTGTTACAGAGATCAGCCTGCTTAAAGCCTTTCCCATGCCGTCGTCGCTTCCGTCCTGCAGAAGCTGCGGGATGATCTCACAGGAGAGCAGGACCGGATGCCCCACGCTGTTTTTATAGATGGGTTTAGCCACAGCCGCTTCCGACTGCATCAGCCGTTTGAGAGTATCGGCTGTAAAAAGCGGTACGTCTACTGGAGAAAAAAATGTTTTGTCACATTTATCCTGAATATAAGACAAGCCGAGCTTTATGGAATCAAACATCTCCGTCGTCTCATAATGCTCATTTCTGATGCAGATGATGCCCAGCTTCGATACGTGCTTTTCCAGCTCTTTCGCCCGGTAGCCGGTCACAAGTACGATGGGAAAAACTTCTGCCTGCTGAAAATTGGCGATGATCCGTTCCACGATGGAAATATTTCCCAATTTCAGCAAAGGCTTAAAATCGCCCATGCGCGACGATTTTCCCGCCGCTACGATCACTGCGCCTGTTTTCATATTGTCACGCTCCCTTCGAGTTGTATTATAATACAACTCGCTTTTGAAAACAACTGTTAAAGAAATAACGATATGTAGTTTTAACGAGGTCTTTTACCAGTTTAGAGTATGTGATATACTAGACATAATTAGGTAACTAAATGATCAAAAGAAAGGTTGTTTGCTTATGTCAGAAATAAAAGTATTAAAAGGCTCCCTAAAGGAGCAGGACGGATTTTTCGCCCAGGAAGCAGTGATCGAAAAGCTGCCGTCCCCCGATCATATGGGCGAGATCACTGCTCTGTACAGGGAGATACTTGAAAATGCGGAAAGACAGCAGCTTTCCACTCTGGTCTTTCCGGCCATTCCCCGTACGGACCCAAATTCTTTAATGTTTCAGGCAATCTCCATGATCTATAAAACGATCAGAGAATTTACAGACAGGCCGTATCCGAAGGAGGTTTGCATCGTATGCGAAGAGGACGATGTGTACAATCTGTATATGGTCGTCTGGAATCTTTATTATGCGACGACAAAATCAGGCAGGATGAACGACGGGAGATGGGATTGAACTGTTTTATCAGATATAACCGCTAAAACACAAATATCCGCCTTGAAAATAAGATATAACCGTGATATCCGGGACTTCCTGCTGCAGGAGGAGTGGAACTGAAGAGAATGAGAAAGGGGACTGCAACCCTGACAGTCCCCGGAAAATTATTTTTTGTAATAGTTCAGGACGGCCGGGAAAACAGGGGCAAAAACAGGCATTAAGCTTGCTTATAAGCCTGTTTTTGCCCCTGTTTTCACATCGGACAGCGTGCCCCCCTAGGGTATGGATATCCGATGCTTCTTGTCCGGCACAAGGCCGGGCAAGAAGATGTGCCGTCCTGAACACTTACATTTTCTTTACAGTATATTCAGCCATCCCCACACTTATGATAAATGCGATCACCAAGCAGATAAGCGCCAATATGTCAGTGAGAACGCTTAATGTATTTCTGAAGATCAAATCAATGATAAACCAGAAAATATAAAGATATACTACAGTAAAAAAGACCTTAAGCATATAATCGTGATCCTTTACGTTTTATTTTTTTGTAGATATTGGAATAAATTCCAGTTTCAGCTGCATTCCTAATCCCTGAGCAAGTTTTTTTACCATACTCAAACTGGGATTTCTTGTTCCGCTTTCAATGCGGCTGATATCGGCCTGCGTGATCCCTGTTTTGGCTGATAAGTCCTTCTGTGTCATATTCTGCTGTACTCTTGCGTTAATCATTGCCTGAATAATATCATATTCCGGCTGTAATGCATCATATTCAGCTTTTACCTCAGGATTTTGTAATGCTTTTTGTTTATAAGCTTTGTAACTACTCATTGCCATACCTCCGTTCATAGTCTGCCTTATATTTTTTGCCAGTTCCTTTTCTACTTTTGGCGTTTTCTGAGATTTTTTCACAAATCCATTTGTCAATATCGCTTTTTTACCTATGACAAAGAAATATAGTACCCTCGTAATATCTGATCCCTGCTTGGTGCGAAGCTCAAATATTCCATTTTCCAATGCTTTTGAATAAGGTTCTCTCAGCAAAGGACCGTTCCTCTCCAACAAATCAATCGTTCTTAATGTTTTCGCCAATAGTTTAGGTTCCAGGGAATCTAAGAGTTCCTGCACCGGGCATCTTCCATCTTCTGTATCATACAGGATTATTTCATACATTAGTATACTCCCTTCTCTTTGATATAATAATATGTCGTATTCAACATATTATCAAGCCGATTTAAAAATAATCATGAATATCAAATTGTTCCGGTATGGACAATATAGAGATCGGATAGGGGAAGTTCCGCCCCTTATCCGACTGCGTAATACGCACAGCTCGCTGTACGTTGCCCGGCAAGTGGCCGCCATGCTTGCATGAGCGGCCATTTGCCGGCTTATCACGAAAAAAGCCGGCGGGCTTAAGAGTATATCCTTTAGCCGTCGGCTTTTCCTGCATCCGGAAGTATTCATTTATTCCAACTCGAACGCTCCAGTATAGAGCTGGTAATATTGTCCTTTCTCCTCGATCAATTGCTCGTGACTGCCTCGCTCAATGATCCGTCCCTGTTCCAGTACCATGATGGCCTTGGAATTTCGGACGGTGGAAAGCCGGTGAGCGATGACGAAGACGGTACGCCCGTCCATCAGCGCATCCATGCCTTTCTGGACGATGGCTTCCGTGCGGGTGTCGATGGAAGAGGTCGCCTCGTCCATGATCATTACCGGAAGATCGGCCACAGCAGCCCGCGCGATGGAGATCAGCTGACACTGCCCCTGAGAGAGGTTGTTGTTGTCCCCGTTGATCATCGTCTGATAACCGTCGGGGAGCCGCGTGATGAAGGAATCCGCGCCGGACGGTTTAGCCGCCGCGATGCATTCCTCATCGGTAGCGTCCAGTTTTCCGTACCGGATGTTGTCCATTACGGTGCCGGTAAACAGGCTCACATCCTGAAGGATCATCCCCATGTAGCGGCGGAGGTCAGGTTTTTTGATCTTGGTAATATTGATGCCATCGTAGCGGATCTTGCCGTCAGCCAGGTCGTAGAAGCGGTTGATCAGGTTGGTGATCGTCGTTTTTCCTGCGCCTGTAGCTCCTACAAAGGCGATCTTCTGGCCGGGCTTCGCGTAAAGGGAAATATCGTGGAGCACCAGCTTCCTTCCGTCATAGCTGAAATCCACATGGTCGAATACTACGTTTCCCTGCACTCTGGCGTAAGTAAGCGTGCCGTCATGATGGGGATGCTTCCAGGCGTAGATATGGCCGTCCTCACATTCTTCCAGCTGTCCGTCCCTCTCTTCGGCGCGGACTAAGGTCACATAGCCTTCGTCTTCTTCTGGCTCGTTGTCCATCAGATCAAAGATACGCCCGGCTCCGGCAAAGCCTAAGACAGCGCTGTTCATCTGCTGGGCAGTCAGGGTGATGTAAAGCTCCTCGTTTAATTCCCGCAGGCGGGCTTTGGCTGCGTCCTCGTGGCAGAAGACTTTGACCACCTTTAAGCCGCCGAACATTTCCTCAATATAGCCGTTTACCGCGCCGGTGGAATCCTGCTGCAGAGAGAAATATTTTCCGCTGTAGCTGACCATAGCTCTTGCCGCCAATATCATGACAGCGGATAGAATAACCACGATCCCTGTAAGGATCAGGCTGAAGCGGAGCATGAAACAAAAGGCGAACACGATAGTCACCAGAGAGGAGATCATCATAGGAAGACTCTGTGCGATGAACTGACGCAGGGTATCCGTGTCGTTGGTATAGACGCTCATAATGTCGCCATGGGTGTGGGTGTCAAAGAAGCGGATGGGAAAAGTCTGCATTTTGACAAACAGGGCGTCTGTCTTTGTGTCTACTGCGCTGGTAGAATCGTCCAGGATCAATATTTTTGGATGTTTTAAAAGAACGCGGGCAATACAGAGCCGTTGCTTCTGCCCGCCGGACACATTAGTCCCGCCCTGCTCGATATGGGTGTCGTAGCCGTCCGGGAAAGAAGAGATGAAAGAATCCGCCTGGGCTAACTGGCACACTTCTATCAGCTCTTCGTCCGTGGCGTCCGGATTGCCCCACCGCAGATTTTCTTTGATGCTTCCTGCAAACAGCACATTTTTCTGAAGCACCATTGCTACGGCATCCCGCAGGGACTCCAGATCGTATTCTTTTACATTTTTGCCGCCTACAGTAACGGTTCCCACGGTGGCGTCGTATAACCTGGGGATCAGCTGGACCAGAGAGGATTTTCCGGAACCAGTGCCTCCGATGATGCCGATGGTCTCCCCGGAACGGATATGCAGATCGATATCAGACAGACAGAGCCGGTCAGGGTTGCCGATATAGCTGAAGCCTACGTGGTCAAATACGATCTCTCCGTTTCGGATCTCTTTATCCGGGTTTTCCGGATTGACGATGCTTGACTGCTCTTTTAAGATCTCGCGGATACGGCTGACAGATTCGCGGGACATCATGATCATCACATAGACCATGGACAGCATCATCAAAGACATAAGGATCATCATGGAGTAGCTGATCAGATTCTGCAGGTCGCCGGTCGTCATCGGAATGCCGGACAGAACGGTTCCGTTTTTCGAGCCGACAATGGCTTTGGCCCCAAACCACGCGATCAGCGTAAGGTAGGTGTAGATCCCCATTTGCATGAGAAACGGGTTAAAGGCGATGGTTGTTTCTGCTTTTGTAAAATCCCTAATGAAGAAACGTTTTCCAAACATTTATCCGGTCCTCCAGGTGGTGCCGTTTCAACATCTGTATCAGCGGCTTTTAGAGGAGGTCGTGGACGTGGTCCCGGATTTTTTCCAGCTCAGGGATCCAGACCTCAGCTACCTGTCTATCGCCGATGTCTTACGGCGTATATTATAAGACCCTGGCTGGAAATCCCAGGCGCAGGGCCTTTGTAGAGTTGGTAAAAGAAGCTTTTGAAGATACGCTGTCAGAAGATCCCCAGAAGATCCTGCATTTCCAGGCTGACAACAGCAATGGCGATCCAGCAGCAAAGCCCCATAAGGATGGGCTTTCCGCCGGTGCGGATCAGCTTGACAATATCAGTATTTAAGCCGATCGCCGCCATGGCCATGATGATGAAAAATTTGGACAGCTCCTTAAACGGCTGAAAAACAGAAGAAGGTACGCCGAAGGAGGTCGCCGCTGTGGTAATGACGGAAGCCAGTATGAAAAAGAGAACGAAAAATGGAAATACCTTTTTCAGGGAAAAATTATTCTCCTGGCCGCTTCCGGTGCGTCTGGCTTTTGAAGCCTGCAGGATCGCAAGGATCAGGGTGATGGGGATAATAGCCAGCGTACGGGTCAGTTTTACGATGGTAGCCTGATCGAGGGTATGCGCTCCGGGATGAAGGCCGTCCCAGGCAGCCGCCGTAGCGGTAACGGAGGAGGTATCGTTTACCGCGGTTCCTGCAAACAGGCCGAACCCTTCGTTGGAAAGGCCGAGCATGCCGCCCAGGGTAGGGAATACCAGCGCGGCGATGATATTGAACAGGAAGATCACAGAGATGGACTGTGCGATCTCGTCGTCGTCCGCATGGATCACAGGGGCAGCAGCGGCAATAGCGGAACCGCCGCAGATGGAAGAGCCTACGCCGATGAGAGTGGAGATATTGGCAGGCATTTTCATCAGCTTATAAAGTAAAAACGAAACGATCAGGGAGGTGGAGATCGTGGAAATAATGATCGGCAGAGAGGCAGCTCCAACCTTTGCGATCTCGGACAAGTTCAGGCCAAAGCCCAGCAGGATCACCGCATACTGGAGGATCTTTTTGGAGGTATAGGCGATGCCGGCCTGAGTCTTTTCTTTTGTCTGATAAAATATAGCGACCACCATGCCGGAGAGAATGGCAAAAACAGGTCCTCCTACAATGGGGAAAGCTTTTCCAAGAAGCCAGCAGGGAATTGCCAGAATAAGGCAAAGCGCCATGCCCGGCCCTAATTTACATATCTGTGTCATTTCAAAATGCTCCTTTCTGTATTTCAGCTGTAACCGTTCAGGACGGCGGGAAAACAGGGGCAAAAAGATGTGCCGTCCTGAGCTGATATGATTATAGGATGAAATTTCCATCAAGTAAAATTATCATTCTTTATCTTTCGATAAAAATAATTTATAATAATCTTAGTTGCAATTTTATAGAAGAGGTGAGTTGCTTGCTTGATTTTCGAGTGGAAACATTTCTTACAGTCTGCAGGACTATGAATTTTACCCGCGCGGCAGAGGAGCTGCACATTACCCAGCCGGCGGTTTCCCATCACATCCACACGCTGGAGGAAGAATACGGGGCGAAGCTGTTTCAGTATCAGGGAAAACAGCTTTTTCTTACGGAAAGCGGAAAACTGTTTTTCCAAACAGCCGCCGCCATGTACCACGATACGCTCCATCTTAAGGAGGCGATCCGGCAGCAGGAGTCGCGCCGCCGCCTGTGCTTTGGCGCGACTATGACGATCGGGGAATATGTAATGGCAGACGCGGTATCCCGCCTTTTAAAATGGGATCCGGAGATCCAGATCCGGATGCTTACAGCCAACACCCACGAGCTGTTAAAACTTCTGGATCAGGGCGAACTGGAATTTGCCATTGTGGAAGGATATTTTGATAAAGAAGAATACGACAGCCTGGTATACTGCGATCAGCGGTATATCCCCGTGTGCGCTCCAGATCACCAGTTTGCAAAGCCGGTCAGCCGCCTGGAAGATCTTCTGGGAGAACGGCTCATGGTGCGGGAGCCTGGATCGGGCACGAGAAACGTATTGGAGCGGGCCTTAGAGGCGAGAAACTTAAGTATCCGGAGTTTTCGTCATATAACTGAGCTGGGAAATCTGAATATCATCAAGATTTTGACGTGCGCCGGGACAGGGATCACATTCCTTTATCAGACTGCCGTTCAGGAAGAGCTGGACGCTGGAAAACTGGTGGAGATACCATTGGACGATTGCGCTCTTTCCCATGAGTTCACATTTATATGGAGGAAAGGAAGCGTGTTCGCCTCTTATTATCAGGAGATCTTTCGCCGGATGAAAGGCGCGGGATCTGACGGAAACAGGATGGAGAACCGTTGACAGGAGTGATATAATGGATTTGCTGCTTTAAAAGTGGAAAAATGTGGAAAAGCAGTAAATTTGAGATGTCAGAGGTTGATAAACAATGGAAAATAGAAAAAGTATCTTCTATATCGTCCTTACGGCCCTTTGCTTTGGAACGATGGAAGTGGCGTCGAAGCTGGGAGGCGCAAGTTTTGATTCGATCCAGCTGGTCTTTCTGCGCTTTGTGATCGGCGGCCTTATACTTCTCCCGTTTGCAGTCCATGACCTGAAAAAGAAACACTACAGGCTCACTCATTCCGATTGGCTGTATCTTCTCGCCCTGGGAGCCGTGTGCGTGTGCATCAGCATGGCGATGTTCCAGATCGGAGTAAAGCGGATCAACGCAAACCTTGCTTCGATCATCATAAGCATGAATCCGCTGTTTACTATGATCTTCGCAAAATTTATCGTGGACGAGCCGTTTACAAAAAAGAAGGCTCTTGTACTGGTCATCAGCTTTGCCGGCCTTGTGATCGTCGTAAATCCCGC
Source organism: Candidatus Lachnoclostridium stercoravium (assembly GCA_019118365.1). Classification (GTDB taxonomy): domain Bacteria; phylum Bacillota; class Clostridia; order Lachnospirales; family Lachnospiraceae; genus Lachnoclostridium_A; species Lachnoclostridium_A stercoravium. The sequence continues at coordinate 53,045 of DWZA01000100.1, forward strand.
CACGCTGATCGGCGGGACTATAGATGTGACAGGCCTTCTGATCACCGTAGGAGCCGCCGTATCCTTCGGACTTTATACGGCCATGGGAAAGAAACGGATCGCAAAGCTGGGCGGAATGGTGGAAAACGCGGTCAGCTTTCTTTTAGGCTCCGCAGTCCTTCTTGTATTTATGGCGATATCCGGGACTCCGGTACTGGCGGGGATCAATACAGAGACTCTTCCCGTACTGTTATATCTGGGGATCTGCGTGACAGGCATAGGCTATTACGCCTTCCTGAAAGCAATAGAACTGTCAGGAGCGTCCAACGCATCCATCGCATTTTTCATCAAACCGGTTGTGGCTCCCATCGCGGCATGGCTGGTGCTGGGGGAGGCGATCACCTGGAACTTTGTAGCAGGCGTTGTGGTGATCCTGATTGGGTCTTATATAAATATGAGAAAAGAGTAAGAAATTATAAAAGAAATAGCGAAAAAGGATCTCCCTGTCTGACTGGAAACACGGCGATCCGTACAGCTTTTGCTGCGCCGCTTATCACAGGCAAAGCTCTTAAACTCGTCCTTCGGACTCGAACAAAAGGGCTTTGTCCTGCGCTATGCTCGCAAAACTGTACGGCTCCTGCCGAATCGTTTCCAGTCAGACAGGGAGATCCTTTTTGCAGTCTTTAGAGTTTCTCTCCTTTTTGTTATGTGGTATAGTTGTTCAGAATTTAAAACTTAAAGATTATACATGGGTAATGGCGGAACTGAAAAAACTGCAAAAAGAGGCAGAAGAGGATAGGAGGGAAAAGGAACAAGGCGACTAGCCATGAAGAGATTTGTGAAGAAGGATCATATACAGGGCCGCATTTTTTACATGTGGCCTTTATATGATACAGGCCGGATCGCCGGCAGCAGGCTGGGCGGTCCGGAAAATCAGAGGAATTCCCCTCGATTCTCTGCATCAATTTATTGACATTAGTTTGGAACCATAGTATACTGAATAAATGCCAAGTAAAGATTTTGTCGATGAATGATGATATAGGCAGAAATTACAAGACTTTCAGGTGTATGTTCAAAGGAGAAATATTTGCTGGAATGTACAACTGAATTTTTTTTTGTGCAATGAATTGATTTATTGCGGTAAAGTGGTATCATATTCAAGGGCAAAAATATTTACCTTTTACATTCGTGCCCAGCGGCATATGAGAGCAAGCGTGAATATTTTGCTCCATTGGAGCCGAATATAGAAAAAAGAAAGGGAGATGTAATATGAAAAAGAGATTTGCAGGAGCCGCTCTTCTTTGCGCGGTAGCGCTTTCCCTGGCAGCATGCGGAGGCTCTTCCAGCAGTTCGTCAGAGACGACGGCGGCTGGCGGCGCAGCAGCAGAAACCACAGCAGGGGGGGCTGCTTCAGGCGGCGCAGCAGCTGAAGGCGGCAAAGTCGTACGGGTTGCGGCAGTTGACCCGCAGGTTGCTCTGGATCCTCAGCAGTATACTTACAGTATCATCATGAAGATCACAGACAACATCACAGAATCACTTCTTATGACAAAGGGAGACGGAAGCCTGGAGCCGCTGCTTCTTGCAGCTATGCCGGAGATTTCCGAAGACCAGCTGACCTACAGCTTTGAGCTTCTTCCGGATGTGAAGTTCCACAACGGAGAAACACTGAAAGCATCTGACGTAAAGTATTCTTATGAGCGTCTGATCAAGATGGCCAAGATGGCGACCCTCCTTGAAAATGTAGCAGGTTACGATGAGTTAAGCGCAGGTACTGCAGACGAGCTGTCAGGATTCCAGATCCAGGATGACACTCACTTCACCATCACGCTGAAGAAGCCGTACGCGCCGTTCCTGTCTGTTCTTTCCACAGCATACACAGCGATCTATCCGGAAGCTGCATGCGAGGAAGCAGGCGACACATGGGGCATGCAGGTTCTCTACGGCACAGGCCCATTCAAGCTGGACAGCTATCAGACAAGCGTAGGAGCCGTACTTTCCAGATTTGATGATTATCACGGCGGAGCGACAAAGCTTGACGGCGTAGATTACAAGTTCATCGAAGATGTTAACACACAGGTTCTGGAGTACCAGGCAGGCAATGTAGACTATGTAGACGTAGACCCGTCCGTATATCCGATCTACTCCAGCAATCCGGAATTAAAAGACGAGATGCACGGATTCCAGCCGACAGGCTGCTACAGCCTCACGCTGAACGTAAAGACATTCCCGGATGCAAAGGTAAGAGAAGCGATCGCTCTTTCTATCGACCGTAAGGCTATCTGCGAAAGCATTCTCCACGGAACCGCTACTGTTCCGACTTCCTACATCCCGGCAGGCATCATCGGACACGACGACACGCTTCCGGAATTTGAGTACAATCCGGAGAGAGCAAAAGAACTGCTTGCAGAAGCAGGTTATGCAGATGGAATTGACGTAAGGGTAACAGTTAATACCAAATATCAGGGCAACGTAGCTATCGCTACCGCGTTCCAGGAGCAGGCAAAGGCAGCAGGCATCCGCGTTCAGGTAGAACAGGTTGACTCTGCGGCATGGTCTGATATGAAGATGTCCGGCGGCGTTGACTGCGGTATCTCCAACTGGTATGTAGACTACTCTGATCCGGAGAGCATGCTTTATCCGATGACAAAGACTGATACAAACTCCAGCTTCTGGCACAACGAAGAGTTTGACCAGCTTATGGAAGACGGTATCGCTACCACAGATACAGCAGAGCGTCAGGAGATCTACGCAAAGGCAGAGCACATTATGACAAGAGAAGACTGGGCGACCACTCCTCTGTATAATGAGACAAAGTACTATCTGTTAAATCCGAGCATCACAGGATTTGAGATCGACTCCACATTCCGTATGTTCTGGAAAGATGCCGATATTCAGTAATCGATCATAAAAGAAGAAAGAGGGGGGAATCGCACTAATTTTATTTAGGGCATTCCCCCTTTTACAAAAATCCGGGAAAACAAGCGTAAAATCATGCTTGCAGCTGAGGCGGACGCCTGATCTTACGCTTGTTTTCCCAAAGCTTTGGATATTAACACCATATTATGCGACAGGAGGAAAAAGATGCTTTCGTATACAGCAAAACGTCTGGTGCAGACCATATTCGTTTTATTCGGAATCAGTCTGATCACCTTTATTTTACTGCAGGTCGTTCCCGGCGATCCGGTTGCCCTTATGCTTGAGAAAAGGGCCGATCCTGAGACGATCGCAAAAGTAAGGCATGAGCTGGGTCTGGATCTTCCGATCTACATCCAGTATCTGAACTTTTTAAAGGGAGCCGCTCATCTGGACTTCGGCACGTCCTACTTCACAAAAGAGGTCGTATCAGAGGCGCTTTTCCGCTGCTTTAAGGTAACGGTAAAGCTGGCTTGCATGTCCTTTATATTTGCGGCTATCATCGGTATTCCAAGCGGTATCTTCTCCGCAGTTAAGAGAGGAAAAGGCATTGATACCGTAGTTATGGTACTTTCCATTATCGGCGTATCCGCCCCGGCTTTCTGGGTAGCTATTATCCTTCAGATCATATTCGGACTGAAGCTGGCTATTTTCCCGATCTCCGGATTTGACACAGTAGCAAGCTATGTTCTTCCAAGTATCGCGCTGGGAGCCAGGTACGCGGGCAGTATGGCCAGGATCACCAGGACCAGTATGCTGGAAGTCATGGGCCAGGATTACATCCGTACGGCCAGGGCGAAAGGCGTAAAGAGATGGACCGTCATTATGAAGCACGCCCTGAAAAACGCCATGATCCCCATTGTTACTCTGATCGGTACGGACTTCGGCTACATGCTTACCGGTTCCATGCTGATCGAAAAAGTATTCTCTATCCCAGGGATCGGTAAACTGGCAGTAGACGCCATGTCCAACCGTGACCTTCCCCTTCTGGAAGGAACCGTTATGTATATCGCATTCGTATTTGTTATCGTAAACCTGATCGTAGATTTATCCTATGCATTCCTGGATCCGAGAATCAGATATGGGAAAGGAGCAGCATGAGTAAGAAGATATTTGGCTTTTTTAACAAGCAGAAGGAATTTGAAAAAGAAGTGCTGGAAAACGGCATGCAGTATTCCAGCTTTTACGGAGACAGCTTTAAGCGTCTGAAGAAGAATAAGATGGCGATGTTCTGCGCGGCCATCCTCGTCGTTATTATACTGGTAGCTATATTCGCGCCGTTTCTGGCGCCCTATGATCCTACTTATCAGGACTATGCGGCGGTGCTTTCCGCTCCTAACGCGGCCCATCCTTTTGGAACTGATGAGTATGGAAGAGACATTTTATCCAGGATCATCTATGGTTCCAGAGTATCTATCAGTATTGGTATCGTAGCTCAGGTAGTGGCCTCGATCGTAGGCGTTACCCTGGGAGCTATCGCCGGATATTACGGCGGAAAGATCGACAGCGTGATCTCCAGGATCATGGAGATCTTCCAGGCTTTCCCGGATCTGATCTTTGCTATGGCGATCATGACTTTCCTTGGCAAAGGCGTTGTAAACCTGTTTATCGCTCTGGGACTTCTTACATGGGTGCGGACGGCCAGGATGATCCGCGGCTCCGTTATGCAGCTGAAGGAGAAAGAATACATTGAAGCCAGCCGGGCCAACGGCGCAACTACGTTCTGGATCATTACAAAGGGCCTGATCCCCAACTGTCTGTCCACGATCATCGTACTTGTAACTTTAGGTATCCCCAACGCCATCATGTACGAGGCATCTTTAAGCTTCTTAGGCATTGGTATCCAGCCGCCGACGCCGTCCTGGGGCAATATGATCAGCGCGGCGCAGACGTTTATCAGCTACCGGCCGCTGTACAGCATCATGCCTGGCGTGGCGATCATGATCACAGTTATCGCATTCAATATTTTCGGAGACGGATTGAGGGATGCCCTGGATCCAAAGCTTAAGAGCTAAAGGGAGGCATTGACTATGGGAGAGAAGATATTAGAAGTAAAACATTTAAAGACATATTTCCATACGGATGCCGGCCTTTCCAAGGCAGTCAACGATGTATCCTTTTCTGTGGAAAAGGGAAAGACCCTTGGGATCGTAGGCGAGTCGGGCTGTGGAAAAAGTATCACATCCCTGTCTATCATGGGACTGGTAGAGATCCCGCCGGGAAAGATCGCAGGCGGCGAGATCATTTTTGAGGGAGAAGACCTGCTGAAGAAAAATGAAGAAGAGATGAGCAAGATCCGCGGAAAGAAGATCGCTATGATCTTCCAGGAGCCGATGACTTCCTTAAATCCGGTATTTACCATCGGACAGCAGATCACGGAAGCGCTCATGCTCCATGAAAAACTGACGAAGAAAGAAGCCAGGGAACGGGGCATCGAGATGTTAAAGATGGTTAAGATCCCCCTGGCGGAAAAACGTTTTGACGAATATCCCCACCAGCTTTCCGGCGGTATGAGACAGAGAGTCATGATCGCTATGGCCCTTTGCTGCAACCCGGATCTTCTGATCTGCGACGAGCCGACGACGGCGCTGGACGTTACGATCCAGGCGCAGATCCTGGACCTGATCAATGAGCTGAAGGAAAAGACAGGCACGTCCGTTATGATGATCACCCATGATCTGGGCGTTATCGCAGAGGTGGCGGACGACGTTATGGTCATGTATGCGGGAAAGGTAGTGGAGCACGCTACCTGCGACCAGATCTTTGAAAGACCTATGCACCCCTACACCTACGGGCTGATGAACTGTATCCCGAAGCTGGACGACGACGATACAAAGAGACTGAGCGTGATCGAAGGCATGGTGCCAAGCTTTGACGACATGCCGAAGGGCTGCGCATTCTGCCCCAGATGTCCGGAAGCTATGGATATCTGCAGGGAGAAGATGCCAAAGCTTGCAGAGGCGGAAGGACGCCGCGTACGCTGCTTCAAATATACGCAGGAATGGGAGGAGAGTGACCAATGAGCGAAAACATGAGCCAGACCCCATTGCTTGAGGTCAATCATTTAAGAAAACTGTTTCCTGCAAAGTCAGGATTTTTATCCAGGGAAAAAACCTTTATCAAGGCGGTAGACGACGTTTCCTTTACCCTTATGCCAAGGGAGACCCTGGGCGTAGTAGGCGAGTCCGGATGCGGAAAGTCTACTATGGGCCGTTCTGTGCTCCGCCTGATCCAGCCTACGGAAGGCGAGATCATCTATAAGGGACAGGACTTTATGAAAGCCAGCGGGGCGGAGCTTCGGAAAATGAGATCTGATATGCAGATCATTTTCCAGGATCCATACGCCTCCCTGAATCCGAGAATGACAGTAGGCGAGATCATTGCGGAGCCGTTAAATATCCAGAAAAAATTTTCTTCCAAAGAAGAGACGAGAGAACATGTAATAAAGACCATGGAGGTCGTAGGCCTGAACCCGAAGTATTACAACCGCTATCCTCACGAGTTCTCCGGCGGACAGAGACAGAGGATCGGCATCGCAAGGGCGATCGTGCTGAGACCGTCCCTGATCGTGTGCGACGAGCCGGTATCGGCTCTGGACGTATCGATCCAGTCTCAGGTGCTGAACCTTCTGGACGATCTCCAGGAATCCATGGGAATGGCTTACATTTTCATTTCCCACAATTTAAGCGTTATCAAGCATATTTCCGACAGGGTCATGGTCATGTATCTGGGCCATGTGGTTGAGATGGCGGATAAGACGGAACTGTTTTCCAACCCGTCCCATCCGTATACCCAGGCGCTGATGTCAGCTATCCCCCTTCCGGAACGCCATACAAAGCGCAAGAAGATCCTTCTTCAGGGAGATCTTCCGAGCCCGGCAAATCCGCCGTCAGGCTGCATCTTCCATACGAGATGCTTTATGGCTCAGGATATCTGTTCCAAAGAAAAGCCGGAATTAAAGGATATAGGAGGCGGACACTTCTGCGCGTGCCATTTCTGCGATAAATGCCAGAAAGCGGACGGTTCCGTCCTGCTTAAGAAAGAGCCGCAGTAAAGGGCTTGAGAATAAAGCCAAAACAGTTCAGGCGAAGGACGAGAATGTTGCGCTGTCCTTCGTCTGAACTATATTATTATGAATGTTTTTGAGGCTTGTGGGAGTGCAGAGCACGAAACAAGCCGGTATCAAAGGGGTCAAAAGGTCGAAAATCCGATGCAAGCTTGCTTGCAAGAGGATTTTCGATCTTAGGACCCGCACTATTATGATAAAGGAGATAAAAAGTGTTATGAAGATCACAGATATTAAAACACATATGATGCGCGTGCCGCTTGTGAAGCCGTTTCGGATCTCCCTGGGCGTGATCACCCATGCGGTAAGCTGCCTGGTAGAGGTGGAGACAGACGAAGGGATCACAGGATATGGAGAAGGTTCTCCGGGACCGCTGATCACAGGAGAGAACCTGGAGGGAACAGTGGAGACGATCCGGGTGCTGAAAGAAAAGCTGATCGGAATGGATCCGCGGGACATCGAAGGGATCTATACGGTAATGAACCGGGCGGTGGCTTACGCAGGAACCGCAAAGGCGGCTATCGATATCGCCTGCCACGACATTATAGGAAAGTCCTGTAATATGCCTCTGTATAAAGTTTTAGGCGGTTTGAGCAATGAGATCGAAACAGATATGACTGTGGGCATCGACACGCCGGAGGCCATGGCGGAGAAGGCAAGGGCTCATGTAAAGGCTGGATTTAACGTGATCAAGACTAAGGTAGGCACAGACATCGTAAGCGACTTAGCCCGCGTAAAAGCTATCCGCGAAGCGGTAGGAGACGATGTGAAGATCCGTTTGGACGCCAACCAGGGCTGGCATGGAAAAGAGGCGGTAGAGCTTCTCAGCCGTTTAAACGAGTATGATATCGAGCTGGTAGAACAGCCGGTGCCGAGATATGATTTTGAAGGTTTAAAATATGTGACGGCCCACAGCTGCGTGCCGGTCATGGCAGACGAGAGCTGCTGGGACGCAAAAGACGCTTTAAAGCTGGTTTCCGAGAGAGCAGTGGACTTTATCAATATCAAGCTGATGAAGTGCGGCGGCCTTTACGAGGCGAAGAAGATCGTAAATATCGCGGAAGCGGCAGGCGTAGAGTGTATGCTGGGCTGCATGGCGGAAGAGAGCGGTATTGCCATCAATGCGGCGGCAGCCTTAGGCGCGGCTTTGAAAAATATCACCAGGGCCGACTTAGACGCCAGCTTCTCTCTGACAGAGCTGCCATATGAGGGCGGATTCACCATCAGGGATACGAGACATCTGATCCTTTCCGAAAATCCAGGCCTTGGACTTTCCCATCTGAAGGAGGCTATGTTTCAATGAACTTTATGACTGACGCTTCCAGAAGAGGACTTGAAAAACTGACAGAACAGATCATGGAAGAGAGCAGCGCCAGAGGCGTGGCTCTGGGGATCACAGACGCAGAGGGAAATATCCTGTACGAGCATTATTTTGGATGGAGAGACGCGGAAAAGAAACTCCCTATCGACAGGGATACGATCTTCGGCATGGCGTCCGTGACAAAATCCTTTACCGCGCTTTCCATCATGCAGATGCAGAAAGACGGGCTCCTGGATATTAACGATGCAGTAAAGGACTATGTGCCGGAATTTACAAATAAAAACCTGAAGGATCCGGTAAAGATCTGGCATCTGCTGTGCCACAGCGGCGGCTTTTTCCCGCTTTCCCGTATCGTCGTAGATCAGACTGCCCAGGAAATGGGGATTGAAGATTCCCTGGACAACGAACTGGTCTGCAGAGATGATTTCGCGGACGAAGGAGTGCGCAGGGTAGCAGGACGCCTGGATGAGCAGACCCGTTTTACAGGACGTCCAGGCCAGAGGCTCAGCTATTGCAACGATGGTTTCGGCCTTTTATCTGATATCGTAAGACGCCATTCTGACTGCCGCTCGTTTGCAGAATACCTGGATAAGCACATTCTGAAGCCTTTAGGCATGGACAGGAGCAATATCGGCTTCCTCCGCAATTCTCTGGATGAAAACGCCGCAGTCCTGTATTCCCAGGAACCGGACGGATCCTGGAGATGCGACAGGGACTATGAAAATAACGCCTTTGTCCTTCACGGCGGCGGCGGTATGAAATCTACCTTAGGGGACATGCTGAAATATGTGGCCATGTATCTGAACGAGGGCATGGGTGCCAATGGAAACCGCATCATCGACCGGTATTCGATCCAGGAGATGTGCAAACCAAGGCAGTTTATGAAGCCAGGCGTATATTACGGATACGGGCTGGAAACAAAGCAGCTGGGCGATATGACGGTTATCGAGCATGGCGGAAGCCTGCCTGGCGTATCTTCCAACCTGTCCTTCTGTCCACAGGCAGGGATCGGAGTGATCGTCCTCTGCAACACTATGGACGTACCGGTCTACGCCATCGGAGACGCTGCTCTGCGGGCGTGCTGCGGCCTTCCGCTGCTGGAAGAAAAGATCTCCCATGCGCCGTATCAGTGGACGGATGAGGAGAAACGGCAGCTGGCAGGCGATTATGTTTCCGGCGAGGGAGACAGCTTCAGCCTGCAGATCGAAGAAGACGGAAGCCTGTCCATGACGTTAAATGGAAAATATGCAGAGCTGACCCCGGTCTATCCCTGGCAGGGAATGGTCAGGAAAAAATATACGGATGTGTATCTGACCGCGATCAGGGATGAAGACGGAAAAGTATTTGCAGCCCACTATGGCAGCAGGGTCTTCCCAAAGGAATAGTAACAGTTATCCCTTTGCAAAAGGTGCGCCGTATGATATAATGCCGGTATTATGGAAAATTATATTGTTTTAGATTTAGAATGGAATCAAAGCCCCAGCGGCAAAGAAGGCGCGGTGGAGCACCTGCCTTTTGAGATCATTGAGATCGGGGCGGTAAAACTGAATACGGAGTTTCAGATCGTCTCCAGATTCCACGGGCTGATAAAACCCAGAGTCTATACAGCATTTCATTTTAAGACTTCCCAGGTCGTCCATATAGACATGGAGGAACTGGAACATGACGGAAGGGATTTCCCTCACGTGATGGAAGAATTTATCCGCTGGTGCGGAAAAGACTATATCCTGTGTACCTGGGGCTCGATGGATCTTACGGAATTACAGAGAAACGTGACTTATTACGCTATGGAAGATCCATTTCCCAAACCGCTGCTCTACTATGACATACAGAAGCTTTACAGCCTGGGCTTTAAGGGCGGGAAGGAAAAACCTTCCCTGGATGCGGCGGTAGAAGAGCAGAACATCCCGGAAGACAAGGCGTTTCACAGGGCCCTGGACGATGCGGTATACACGGCGGAATTGATGAGATTCCTGGACTGGGACAAACTGAAGCCATACCTGTCCATCGATTACTACAGGATCCCGGATACGAAAGAGGAAGAGGTTTATCTGGAGTTTCCGGAATACGGAAAATACGTCTCCAGAGGCTTTGATACAAAAGAAGAGGCTCTGGAAGATAAAAAGATCACAAACGTCGTATGCTGCCGCTGCCGCCGGATGCTGAAGAAAAAGATCCGCTGGTTCCCCACAAGTCAGAAGGCATATCTGTGCCTGGCTGTATGCCCGGAACACGGGTGGATAAAAGGCAAGATGCGGATCAAAAAATCCGAACATGGAAAGACCTATGTCGTAAAGACTATGCGGATCGTAGGGGAAGCAGGGGCGGCGGAGATCGCCGCAAAAAAAGAAGAGATGAAAAAACGGAAGCTTCCCATATTCCGAAAGAAAACAGAAAGTTAAAAAAGTAACAGTTCAGCCGTGCGCCATTGAATGGGCGGACACGGCGATCAAAGCGACGTTACTGCGCCGCCCAGTCAAAGACGGAGGAGCGAACCTCACCCTAAGGGGTGGAGATAGTGCTCCTCCGTCTGCGTATATATGGAGCATATACGTACAAGAATCAGAAATTATGAGGGATAGTTATGACAGAACAGGAAAAAATGTTGGCAGGAGAACTTTATGATTGCGGAGATACTGAATTATTAGTGCAATGGCATAAGGCTAAAGATTTAATAAGAGATTATAATCAAACAAACTCTGACGACTCTGAGAAAAAAGAAAGAATCTTAAGTGAATTGCTGGGTGGAAAAGGTGAACATCTATGGATTACACCTCCCTTTTATGTTGATTACGGCAATAATATATATTTCGGAAATAACTGCGAAGTGAATATGAATTGTACTTTTTTAGACGATAATATTATCCGTATCGGCGATAATGCTTTGATCGCGCCGAATGTCCAAATATACACGGCATTTCATCCGACAAATGCAAGGGATCGTTTTGGAGAGCCTAAAGATGATGGTTCATTTGAATTTTGCAAAACACAAACAGCGCCAGTTATCATAGGGAATAATGTATGGATTGGCGGTGGAGCTATCATCATGCCAGGCGTTACGATAGGAAATAATGTTGTGATTGGAGCAGGAAGCGTCGTTACAAAAGATATTCCTGATAATGTAATCGTATATGGAAGTCCATGCCGCACAGTGAGAGAAAACAAATAAAATTCCCTTTTATCGGGGAGTTAAAAATGATAAGATAAAAGAAAGCGGATGAATGCATCCGCAGCACAAGGGGACTTTTCACTGGAGAGGTGGATCACTGCAAGTTATCAAAGGAGGAGATCAATGACAACAGACAGTGAAAAAATGAAGTCCCGTTACAAGAAGTACAGGAAGATCCTGAAAAACCTTACGATCATGAGCGACGTATTTATGCGTAATGTGCTTAAGGACCGAAAGTGTACGGAATACATCCTGCAGGTGATCATGGAAAAGAAAAATCTGAAAATTGTGGATCAGGTATTGCAGAAAGACTACAAAAATCTGCAGGGACGGTCGGCAATCCTAGACTGTGTGGTACAGGATGCGGATGGAAAGCAGTTTGATGTGGAGATCCAGCAGGAAAAGGAAGGAGCTTCGCCCAGACGGGCCAGGTATCACAGCGGCCTTTTGGATATGAATACCCTGGATCCAGGGCAGGAATTCGACAGGCTGCCTGATACGTACGTGATCTTTATCACGTGGACAGATACTCTCGGACGCGGCCTTCCAATTTACCATATTGGGAGGACAATAGAAGAGACAGGGGAATGCTTCCGGGACGGCTCCTATATCATCTATGTAAACGTATCAGTTCAGGCCGGTATATCTTCTTGCCCGGCCAAGGCCGGACAAGAAGCATCGGATGTCCATCCGATGTGAAAACAGGGGCAAAAGCAGGCTGATAAGCAAGCTTAGCGCCTGCTTTTTGCCTCTGTTTTCCCGCTGGCCTGAACTGTTACGTGTGGACTCCAGCCACCAGGAGGAGACAGAGCTGGGACGGCTGATGCATGATTTCCGCTGTAAAGAAGCAAAAGAAATGCACAGCAGGATCTTGGCGAATCGGGTACACCAACTGAAAGAAACGCAGAAGGGAGTTGAGATCATGTGTAAAGAAATGGATGCGATTTACAGACAAGGAGAGAAAAGGGGAGAAAGAAGAGAGGAAAGAAGAGGAGAAAGAAGAGGCAGAGCGCAGGCGATCATTGAAACGAAACGGGAGACAGCTTTAAGAATGAAGGAGAGAGGCTATTCCGACGATTCGATCGCAGAACTGCTGAAGATAAAAGTAAGCATGGTACAGAAATGGTATGAAGAAGCTAAAAGTGTTTAAGCGGGAGAATTCGACAAAGATCCTTTAAGCTTCGCAGGTATAACGCAGGCCGAAGCTCTTTTGTTTAAGCCGTAAGGCTGGGCTAAGAGCTTCGGCCTGTATATGCACAGTAAAAGCTGTATGGACCGATGTGTTTCCTGATAAGCAGGGGGGTATTTATTCTTCGCGCATCCGGTATCCAACGCCGATCTCTGTATTGATATACTTGGGTTCGGCGGGATTCTCGCCCATCTTTCTGCGGATATGGGCCATATTTACACGGAGGATCTGATTATTGCTGTCAGCGTACGGTCCCCAGATATGGTTGATGATGTAGTCGTAGGTAAGGACCTTTCCGGCGTTCTGAGCCAGAAGGGATACCAGTTTGTATTCGATCTGGGTAAGATGGATCTCCTGTCCTGCAATGGTCACCAGCCTTTTATCAAAGTCGATCATAAGATCTCCGGAACGGTACACGGCTTCCGTTTTTCCTGGAGCAGATGCCTGGCTGTGGCGGAGGGCGGTACGGATCCGGGCCAGAAGCTCAGAGGTACCAAAGGGTTTCGTGATATAGTCGTCGGCTCCTGCATCCAGGGCGGCGACTTTTTCCGTTTCCTGTATCCTGGCGGAAATGACGATGACAGGGACAGTGGAAAAATCCCGTACCTGCCTTAAGACCTCCAGGCCGTCGATATCCGGCAGGCCCAGGTCCAAAAGGACTACGTCCGGATAACAGGAAGTGATGCAGGAAAGCCCTTCCTTTCCGGTGGCTGCGGTAGTGACTTTATAATCGTGGTTTTCCAGGGTCGTCTGGATGAAATTACAGATATTCTTTTCGTCTTCAATTACTATCACATTCAATTTCTGTGTCATAAACTTGTTCTCCTAAAGGTAAAATAAAAGTAAAACGCGCTCCGTTTTCGTGGTTTTCTGCCCATATCTTTCCGTCATGGGCAGTTATGATCGTCTTGCATATGGAAAGCCCGATTCCCATCCCCTTTCTGGAATCCCCTGACGAACTGGGGGTAGACGTGTAGCCGTCAAAAATGGTGTTAAGAAGTTCCTTTTTTATACCAACTCCGTAATCTGTTACGGAAAATCTTGCGTAACCGTTGTCGATCGTTACTTCCAGGTCAAGAGGGAGCGTAGAATTGGCGTGATAGATGCCATTTTCAAGAAGGTTGATCAGCACCTGCTCGATCAGGGTGGCATCCATCGGGATCATGATGAAATCGTCCGGGATCTTTACGTTGATCTTGGCATCCGGCAGCCGCTTTTTTAAACGGGTCACTGCCTCGGAGATCACTTCTTCCAGAGGCTCCAGGGTCTTGGATACATGGGCGTCTTTTTCACGTATCCTGGTGACGGAAAGGAGGTTTTCCACCATGTGGAGAAGCCAGTTGGAATCGTCGTAAATATTCTGCACAAGGCTTCTTTTATCTTTTTCTGAAAGAGTGTCCGGATTGTCCAGGTAGGTGGAACTGTTGCCGATGATGCTTGTGAGAGGCGTCCTCAGATCGTGGGAAATAGCCCGCAGAAGGTTGGCCCGCATCTTTTCTTTTTCCGTCTCCATAAGCATCTTTTCCTGCTGGGTGATGACCTTGGCCTGATCTTTCAAATGAGTCGTCGTAGTACTGGTCAGGGACGAGATGATCATCATGGCCGCAAAGGTGAGCGGATAGCCGGAGATTGAAAAATTAAGCTTCATATAAGGATATGTGAAAGCAAAATTTACAAGGAGCACAGACAGAAACGAGGCGATGACGCCGGGCACATATCCGTCTGTGTAACGGGCGATAAACATAACGGCCAGGATATAAAAGATCGTGGTATTAAACGCCCGGTTCGTTCCTGCGGAAAAAAAGTAGGAGATGATCGTTGTTATGGAAAGGATCGCTACCGTGATGATCGTATTGCGGATCGTGATATTTTTTTTCTTTTCTGTCATGGAGAGTCCTCCTTATCAGTAGTTTGTCTTGAAGATCCAGTCTTAGAAGAATGCCTTGCGGACATCATCCGGTCGAATTCATCGGAAGAAACGCCGATCTCCTTCAGACGCCGCAGCCTTTTGGCCCGCCGAAGCTTCCGTTCCCGTTCCGCCTGCATACGTTTTACGCGAAATGCAAGCACAGCCAGTATGACGGCGGCTCCCACGGCCAGTATGGCAGGGATGATCCACAGAAAGGCTGGAAGGGAAAATGCGCCACCGCTATCTTCAGGAGCAGGAGTCTCTGCCTCTGAAGCGCCGGAAGACGCGTCTTCCGTATCGGAGAGCATCCGTTCTGCCGTATCCGTACCGTCTGATAAAATGGTTTCTTCCTCTGAAGGAAGGGGGATAGCGGGGAGAGACGGCTGCTTGGCCGTTTCATTCAGCAGATAGGCGAAACCTATGCTGTGGCCTTCGTACGTATAGGAAAGCTTTGCGATCGCATTCTCCGGAGCCGCTTCGTCCAATTCATAATCCAGAGAAACCTGGGCATCAGAAAAGACGGCGTCATTGGGAAGGGTAACGCTGCTGTCCCTTTCCAAAACGATCCGGGAAAGATCTCCGGCAGGAAGGCCGGCGATGGTCATGTCATTTTCCACGGACGTATATACGGAATCATTATCGGAAATATTCAGGTTCTGAAAATTGTCAAAACCAAAATCCAGCATCTTTTTTGTGTCGCTGTAATGAGTCTGATGGCCGTTTAAAACTACGCTGATCAGCGTCATGCCGTCCCGCTCGGCAAAGGTGACGAGCGTATTGCCGGCCAGGGACGTATAGCCCGTTTTACCGCCGAATATACCTGGGTAATACCGGGAATCGTTTTTCCGCATCATGGCGTGATGGGCGTAAAGGGTATGTCCCTCCGGATCCCTCTTTGTAGGGCCAAGTTCGTAATACAGGGCGGCGTCGATCCTGCGGAAGGTGCTGTTTTTAATAGCCGCCTGGCAGATCAGAGCCATATCCTGGGCGGAAGTATAGTGGTTCTCGTCGTTTAAGCCGCTGGGATTGGCAAAATGGCTGTCCGTACAGCCAAGCTCTGCAGCCCTCTGGTTCATCAGGTCGGCAAACGCTTCCCTGGAACCGGAAACATGTTCCGCAAGGGCATTTGCCGCTTCGTTGGCAGAATTGAGGAGAAGGGCATAGAGACAGTCCTCTACAGTAAGGACGTCGCCTTCTTCAAGATTCGCGTTGCTGCTGCCTTCCTCCACGTTATATACGGCGTCATGGGAGAATGTCACCTGTTCGTTCAGCCTGCACTCTTCCAGCACGATCAGAGCAGTCAGTACCTTGGTGATACTTGCGGGATAGTATTGCTGGTGGATATTTTTCCCATAAAGGACGGCCGAAGTATCGGCGTCTATCACAATACCCGCGTCGGCCTCGATGGAGACATCCGAAGGCCAGCCGGAAGCCGCCAGCGCGGTCGCAGGGCACAGGCCCAGGATCAGGGCGAGACAGAGCAAAATGGTAAGTATTCGCTTCATATCGATCTCAAAAACCCCTTTTCAAGGATGGTTTGCAACCGTCATGGACAGCTGCTTAATGCATCTAGTATAAGCTATTTTGCAGGACAAGTAAAGGCGGCTTTTCAGCGGCCTGCTCCTGCACGCCGCTCAGAAATCCACGGGCAGGCTACATACCCGAATGCTTTTTCTGCCGGCGCAGAAGAAATATACAGAGAAAGAAAACAGCCAGAACAGACCCGGCAAAAGTCCCTGCAATGCGGAACGCAGTGTCCATGAAAAATGGTTCCGGAACGATATTAATGAGAAGGTCTGTGGACGGATCCAGGATCCACAGATCGTTATCAAAGAATATTTTGTGGAAAATAATAAAATATTTTGTAAAATCCGTGGATATGATCAGGCTTAAAGCGGCAATCAGAAAGAAAAACAGTCCGGTTCCAATACAGATCATTTTTGGCAGCAGATGCTTAATGTCAGATTTTGCTAAAACGAGCAAAATTATGGAAGCAGCAATGATCCCCACACACAGGCGGCGTAAGAATATGGCGCCCAGAAACAGACCCTGCACGTCTTCCATATGGGCGATCTCCCGTTCGTTAAAAAATTCCCGTTCTTCGCCGCCGACGATGGTAGGAACGTGAAGATCTTCACGATCACCCTTCAGGTAAGCCATCATCTCATCTGTAACATCAAGGAGATCATCCATCTCCATATCTACAGCTGCGGCAACATCGTATTTTGTATATTCTTTTTCAAAATATCCAGGCGTCCAGTAAACAACCGCCTCTACGGAAGTGACGAGAAGTATGAACATCAGGCAGAAGGCGCATAGAACGCCTAAAAAATTGCAGAATATCTTCACGAAAAAACCTCCGATCTTCTGAAATACAAGTAAACTGCGACTTCCATTTTATCATAGTAAGGTCAGATTTACAATCTTGCCCATAGGCGGAAAGGTTTGTGAAATTTGCGCAAATATAGTATGATTTTTTGATGATTGACAATAAAAAGACAGACTAGATGTTAAAAAAGAATCAATTATGAGAATAAAATAACAATTATTGCATTATAAAAAACAATATGCTATTCTTATCCCAGAATACATTAACAAAATTTTAATAACCTCGCAAAACAGCGGAAGGCCGAAAAGAAGGCTGCCTGAACAGTCCGGCAAGTTTCTTTTCGGCCCTGATATTTTTTAAGTCCGTCCTCTTTTGATCACTTTTAGCCTGGTAAATTCTTCCCTGTCTTTTTCCTCCAGGGCGTTGGTGATGTCCCGGCTGAGATTTTCATAGAAAGGAATGGTGATATTTTTAAGAGCGTTGGCCCGTTTCTGGGTCTTTTTTATATTGTTGGCCAGGCGGTAAGCGGAGTTCTCCACCATGGAAAGCCGTATGGTCAGCTCTTTTACCCTCTCAAAATGGGAGCGGGCCTGGTCTAAGGATTCTCTGGTGCTGTAATACGCATAGGAAGGATTGAACGGCATGGCCTCGTGGCGCACCAGAGGGATCTCAGTCCCCATAATGCTGCGCACCTTGATCTGTATGCCATTGTCGACGGGAACCGAAGCCCCGATCTCCTGAACATAGTTTATGCCCAGCTCTATATTAGTGCGCTGCAGAGCCTGATAAGCGGCCCGGAAGGTAGAATCGATCTCGCTCTGGATGTCCTTCGCCTCGTCGATCAGCTCCATCAGCTCCCGCAGGAGGATATTCCTTTTTTTATCCATCAGACCATACCCCTGGCGGGCAAGGGCCAGGGAGTTTTTAGCCAGGATCAGATTTCCCTTCGTGGGAAATGTATTCGGATTCATAAATCAGCGCCTCCTTTAAACAGGATCAGAGGAAGAAGGAGCGGAATAATATTTGTCCAGGATCTTCGTGTCGATCCTGTCCAGCTCTTCTCTGGGCAGCATCCGCAAAAGCTCCCATCCGATATCCAGAGTTTCCAGGATATTCCTGTTTTCGTGGGGATCCTGTCCTACAAAACGGCTTTCAAATTCCTTTCCGAACTGGAGATAGGTCTTGTCCAGCGGGGAGAGCTCGTCTTCGCCGATAACGGAAGCCAGGGCTCTGGCATCTCCTACTTTGGCGTAGCAGGAGAAAAGCTGGTTAGCCACGTCCTGATGATCCTCTCTGGTATATCCCTCGCCGATACCGTCTTTCATAAGACGGGACAGGGAAGGGAGCACATTGATCGGAGGATAGATGGACTGGCCGTATAAGAGCCTGTCCAGCACGATCTGCCCTTCTGTGATATATCCGGTCAGGTCCGGGATCGGATGGGTGATGTCGTCGTTGGGCATGGTCAGGATCGGGATCTGAGTAACAGAACCTTTTCCGCCTTTTACGATGCCGGCCCGCTCGTAGATCGTGGCCAGCTCGCTGTACAGATAACCTGGGAAACCTTTTCTGGAAGGGATCTCTCCCTTGGAAGAGGAGACTTCACGCATAGCCTCGGCAAAGGAGGTCATGTCTGTGAGGATCACCAGGATGTGCATATTCTTTTCAAAAGCCAGATATTCCGCCAGGGTAAGAGCCACTTTTGGAGTGATCAGACGCTCCACCACAGGATCGTTGGCCAGGTTGATGAACATGGCTACGTGGTCGGAAACGCCGCTTTCCTCGAAGGTCCTGCGGAAAAAGTCGGCCACGTCGTATTTTACGCCCATTGCGGCAAATACAATGGCAAATTTTTCATCGGAGTCATCTCCCAGGGAGGCCTGCTGTACGATCTGAGCAGCCAGCTGGTCGTGAGGAAGACCGTTTCCGGAAAAGATCGGCAGCTTCTGGCCCCGGATCAGGGTGGTAAGTCCGTCAATGGCGGAGATGCCGGTACGGATATAGTTCCTTGGATATTCTCTTGTCACCGGGTTTAACGGCTTTCCGTTCACATCCAGCATGGCTTCCGGCACGATGTCTCCCAGGCCGTCGATAGGCCTTCCGATGCCGTCGAAGGTGCGGCCCAGCATGTCGACGGACACGCCCAGCTCCATAGGCCGTCCCGTAAGGCGGGTATGGGTGTTCCGCAAAGCCATGCCGTCGGTTCCTTCATATACCTGGATGATCGCTTTGTCACGGTAGATCTCGATCACGCGGCCCAGGCGCTTTTCCCAGCCGTTTACCATCATTTCTACGATCTCGTCATACGCGGCGCCCTGAACGCCTTCCAGGACGGCCAGAGGTCCGTTGATCTGGCTTAAGCCAAGATATTCAATTGCCATGGAAAGCACCTCCTTTTATGCGTTCCGCTCTATGACGCCGTCATAGAACTGATCCACCATTTTTTTGTAATCGTCAAACATGTCCAGCCGGTTGTTGGGCACGTCGTATTTTATGGAAATGATCTTATCAAAGATCTTGTCTTCCTTTAAAACGGACATGGGCATACCCATGGAGATCAGGGCCCTGGACCGTTTGTATAGATAAAGGATGATCTCCATCATCTTAAACTGCTTTTCCATGGGAACGCAGGTATCGTCCGGATGGAAAGCGTTCTGCTGCAGAAATCCTACCCGGATCACTTTGGCGATCTCCAGGATCAGTTTCTGATCGTCCGGGAGCACGTCGCTTCCGATCAGTTTTACGATCTCCATCAGGTTGTTTTCCTGGGTCAGGATATATACGATCCGGTTCCGGTAGTCCAGGAAGCGTTTGTCTACATGGTCCGTATACCACTGGGCCAGATCCATCAGATATTCAGAATAGCTGGTAAGCCACTGGATCGCAGGGAAATGCCTTGCGTAGGCCAGGTTCTTGTCCAGCCCCCAGAAGCAGCGGACAAAACGCTTGGTGTTCTGGGTGACAGGCTCGGAGAAATCTCCGCCCTGAGGGGATACGGCGCCGATAATGGAAACCGAACCTTCCGTGCCGTTTAGGTTCTGCATCATGCCCGCCCGCTCGTAAAACGCGGAAAGGCGGGAAGCAAGATACGCCGGGAAGCCTTCCTCGGCAGGCATCTCTTCCAGACGTCCGGAAAGCTCCCTCAAAGCCTCGGCCCACCGGGAGGTGGAATCCGCCATGATCGCAACATGGTAGCCCATATCCCTGTAGTATTCCGCCAGGGTCAGGCCGGAATACAGGCTGGCTTCGCGGGCGGCAACAGGCATGTTGGAAGTGTTGGCGATCAGGGTGGTGCGGTCCATCAGCGGATTGCCGGATTTCGGGTCGATCAGTTCGCTGAATTCTTCCAGGACCTGGGTCATCTCATTTCCCCGCTCCCCGCAGCCGATATAGATGATGATATCCGCATCCGACCATTTGGCGATCTGATGCTGGGTCATGGTCTTTCCGGTACCGAAGCCTCCGGGGATAGCGGCGGTGCCGCCTTTGGCGATGGGAAACAGAGTATCCAGGATCCTCTGGCCGGTGATCAGGGGCTTGGACGGAGGAAAACGTTTCAGCACCGGACGGGCCCGCCGGATCGGCCATTTCTGTGTCATGGTGATCTTCTGTTCCGTGCCGTCAGAAAGCTGCAGAGTCAGAAGACGGTCGTTTATGGTATATTGTCCGTCCGGAACGACGTCCAGGACAGTTCCTTCTGTATCAGGCGGTATCATGACCTTGTGGACGATCGCTGGAGTCTCAGGAACCTCGGCGATGATCGTTCCGGGGAACAGATGCTGCCCTTTCTTCACTACAATGTGAGTGTCCCATAGCTTTTTCGTGTCAAGGGAGTCAACGCTGATCCCTCTGGAAATATAGATCCCGCTTTCCTCTGCGATCGCGTGCAGAGGACGTTCGATGCCGTCGAAAATATTGCTAAGGATGCCGGGGGCGAGAGTTACGGAAACCGGCGTGTTCGTGCCGGTAATGGTCTCTCCCGGCTTCATTCCCGTAGTCTCCTCGTAGACCTGCACGGTGGTGGAATCGGAAGAGAGGCTGATCACTTCTCCTACCAGACGCTCTTTTCCCACGTAGACCATCTCGTGCATCTCAAAGCCGGAATCCCCCTTTACATAGACGATAGGGCCGTTGATCCCGTAGATCACGCCGGTTTTAGCGGAAAGATTATTTTCCATCAGACTCACCTCCGTCTGCAAGCTCCACGCCGAATGAGAAATTCTGACGGGCTTCTACAAGTTTTTTTGAAAATGAATTGTCGATCAATATATTTTTCGCCGGGATCACGGCTATGGTCCCGCCCAGAAAGGACTGATCGCTTGCCTGGATCCGGACGCCGTACTGGTAAGCCAGGCGGGACATATGTTTTTCATCGGCAGGATCCATAAAGATCACCATATGTTCATCACCGGAAAAATCTTTCGCAGCCTTTATCTGCTGCTCCAGCAGCTGGTAATAGGCGGGGGAGGATTCAAACTTGGCCAGATAGTCCCGAAGCTCCACAAACAGCATATCTTTCAGCTCTTCCTGCTTTTTGCTGACTTTCCGTTTCAGCTCCAGCTGCTCCAGGGAAAGGCGCTTGTTCATTTCCCGCTTGATGGTTTCCTTCTGGATCCGGATCTGCATCTTAGCCCGGTCCGACGCGTTCGCTTTATGCTCTTCAAAGGTCTTTTCCAGAGACGCCTCGTAATCGTCCAGCATCTTCCCGCTCCTGCCGCGGACGTCTTCCATGCAGAAGTCTAAAAAATGCTGCAGTTTTTCTTCTGTCGTCAAATCAGGTCACCTGCTTTCTAAAGTTTCAGTCCAATGGCTTCATTAACGTAATCTGTGATAAAGTTGGGCTTGCGGCCGGTTCCGTGGCGGTCGGGTATCTCCACAAAAAGCGGAGTCTTGTAGGACAGCTTCAGATCGTTGACCAGGTCGGGAAAATCCCGCCCGAACTTTTCTGTAAGAAGCACGATACCGATCTCCTTGTCGGCCAGAACCTTATCCAGCGCATCTTTTAATTCCTGCCTCTCGTGGACGACAACCCCTTCGACGCCGGCAAGTCTCATGCCGGTATAGGTGTCGATGTTGTCGCTGATCAGAAACATCTTCATAAATTAAAGCTGTCCCAGGATCATAAAGGAGATGATCAGTCCATAGAGGCACACACCTTCTGCAAGTCCGACGAAGATGAGGGATTTACCAAGGATCGAAGAGTCTTCGCTGATGGCGCCCAGAGCGGCGGAAGCAGCGGCTGATACGGCGATGCCGCCGCCGATGCAGGAAAGGCCGGTGGAAAGGGCGGCTCCGATATAGCCCAGGCCGGCAGCGGAGGAAGCGGCTTCCGATGCTGCTTCAGCAGCCTGCGCCTGACCGTTGAACATCAGGATCGTGGAAACGGCGAGCACGCCGAAAAACAGGACGACATTTACCCCTAAAGCTTTTTTGTAGCGTCCCTTAGATCTTTCGCCTGCAGCGAAAACGCCGAAAGGTACGGCAATGCTTAAAAGAAGGGCGGCAGCTAACGTGATCTTGACTAATAATGACATGGTTATGATCTCCTTTCAGTTATACTTTTCCATAGGGGCGGAATTCCCGTCCAGTCCCATGGTAGAAACGGCTGAACAATTCGTAATATTCCAGACGGAGCACCTGGATCCCCACGATCAGGCCCTCCATGCAGCAGACAAACAGGTTGCCCAGGACAACGATGATCCAGTTGGGGCTCCCTCCGGCCTCGGCGCCTGCCAGCATGAGCACCACTTCCATCATGGCCGCGTGGCTTACTGCAAAAGCGCCTACACGGACGAAGGAAAGGGTGTTGGAGAAGTAGCTTAAAAGCACTTCAAACAGTTCGAAAAAGCCCTGGACGAAAAACATCCCTTTTTCTTTAGGCATAAGCTCCGCTTTTTTCTTTACCAGGGCGGTAAGAGGCTCTTTAAAGAAGATGATCAGCAGGGGGATGAGGAACATGATCAGCAGGATCCCTGCGGCGGGAAGCCTGCGGCCGGTCATAAAGAGGACGATCATGGTCACCATGCTTCCGTAAAAGACCAGCCCTGCGGCGCCGTTTGTATCGAACCAGGCGCTTTCTGTCTCCTTATTGCGGATACTGTTTATCATGTTCAGGATCATTGTAAAGAGGATGATCCCCATACCCAGTCCCACAGCGACTACAAACACTGTGTTAAGCCTTCCGATAAACGGCAGATCCGTCATAGCCTGGGCTGGCCTGAGCCATAAAGGTTCCAGGATATCCTCAAATCCGAAAATACTTCCGAAGAGGAATCCGAAAATAGTGGAAAAGAAGCCGCAGCAGGAAATGATCGCGGCCAGGTCCATCTTTTTCGTCCGGTAGAGCAGGAAGCCGCCGGCCAGCAGGCACAGTCCCTGTCCCACATCGCCGAACATAAAGCCGAAAAGGAAGGAATACGTCACAGCCACCAGGACCGTAGGATCAAATTCGTTGTAGGCCGGCAGGCCGTACATGCGTATAAACAGTTCAAAGGGCTTAAACAGCCCCCGGTTGACAAGCTTTGTAGGAGGCGGGCTGATCATGGTTTCGTGATCGTCCTCTGAAAGGCAGAAGACGAGAGGATCATCCTCGATCTCCTTCTGGAAGGCGGAAGCTTCTTTTTCCGTCATCCAACCGCACAGGATATAGAAGGTCGCCTTTTTATTCGGCGTGCAGGCGGCGAGCTTGCGCACATTGAAATTGGTGGCGAAAATGTCCAGCCGTTTGGCCGCGGCCATAAATTCTTCTTCATGATCCTTCAGGAACTGGATCTCCTTCATATCAAGAGCCGTGATCTGCTGCTGGAGCTTTTTGATCTGCTCTTCCAGAGCCTTATTGGCCTCCGACGGCGTCCCTTCGTATTCATCCGGAAGGTAAAAACGTTCAAAATGCAGAGAAGAGAATATGGCGTCGATCTTCTGGGAAATGGACTGCGGTACAAAATACACGAGCCAGACGTAATTGTCGTCCTCCTGGCATTTGTATACGACGCTGTCGATGGTATCGTACACGTACTGATTTAATTTTGTGTAGTATTCTTTCGGCACCCTTCCGAAACGGAAACGTACGTATTTGAAATGAAGGATCGCGCTGAGGTTATAATTCAGGTCAGTAAAAGGCGAGATACGGTCTTTCGATTCCTCCAGCTTTCTCGCCTGCTCCTTCAGATCGTCTCTTGCAGAGGTCACTTCCTCCAGCTGTCCGCTCAGGCGGGAGATAGTCTTTGCGGCCTGTTCCGCAGAAAGGGAAGAAACGTCCGGATCCAGGGAAGAAGAGAACAGCTGCTTCATCTGCTGCGCCTTCTGGCATACCTCCCTGTAGGGATTGGAATCCGTAAAGGGACGCAGATCCTGGACGGCTCTCAGCTCCGACAAAGCGTTTTCCAGATGGATATCATATCTGGAAAGGTACTGGCTGACGACCCTGTCAATATCGTCTTTTGGTCCTGATATGCTCAGGAATGTCATTTTTTCTATCAAAGTAAATCCCCCCTGTCAGTTTATTATAGAATAGGAGGTAATGGCTCCAGGGTTTACACCATACCGGACAGACTCGATGGTCGTGATGATCCGATGCACCTCCGCATTTTTAAAATAAAAATAAGAGTTCAGCACCGCCGCAGAGTAAGGATACCTGCGCCTTGCATGAGAATAGATCTTTCCCAGGACATCCCGGTACATGGCTTCCAGATCGGGATGGTCCGAAAGGTCGGCGCTGCTTAAAGTTCCATAGTAGGTAAAGCTTAAAAGGTTAAAAAGTTCTTCTACGCTGGCAGCCTGAGAAAGCTTCTGTATATCTTCCTGCTTCAGCCGGTAATAGATCGGGATCAGAAGCGGATAGATCATAGCCGCGTCCAGATGGTAATACTTTTTGGAACGGTAGATCCACTGGATGTTCAGAAGATCCATCTTGCTGCCAAAGCACTGAGTGATCGCCTTCTGCTCTTCTTTGGTGAAAAGCTTGTCCCTGTGCTGCCAGATATACCGGAAATGATAAAGGTCCAGCTGCATCTCGTAGTCGAAAAGGGAAGCGTTTTCCGTGTTTTCCAGGTTATGGAAAAGATCATAATAGGCGGTGCCCTTCAGGTTATCCGTAAGCTGCGAAAGAGTCCCGGACGAAGCCAGCAGCTGCGGATCCAGGCGGGAGCGTCCCCGGAAAAACTCCTGAAAAGCGGTCAGATCCAAAGGAACCGGATTGGATCCGAAAATATGCCTCAGGCATTTTTTTAAAAGGGTTATTTCGAAATTTGTAAAATACAGGTTCAGAAACCGGCGCTGCACTGGAGTAGCGAACAGATAAAGCCTCTGGAAATCCCTGTGTATGGACAGATGCAGGAGCTTTTCGATATCCCCCCGATGCAGTTCGCCGTCAGTGTGGGCGAAAAGCTCTTCATAGGCGGGAAAACGTTTCAAGAACTCCTGGGCTTCCCTGACGCTTGGAAGCGAGGCCATCTCCTGAAAGTCGCTGTCTGTAAGAAACTGGCTCTCCATGGCCCGGACTTTTGCGGCGATGCCGCTGTAGGTAAGCAGGTTTCCCATAAGATCACCCCTTTACCATCTGCTCAAACAGTTCCTGTACATATTTAACATGATGCTTATCGTAGGACTCCTGAAGCCGGACTATAAGGGCGTCTGTACTGGCCCTTTCTGCCTCCAGCTGTTTTTCCAGCTCCTGCTCCATAGAAGAGCGGAGCCGCTCCAGCTCCTCAGAAGTCTCTTTTTCCAGTTCTTCGTCAAAAGCAGCCGTTTTGGCGGCCATGTCGGCGGCCAGCTGCTGCTTCTTTTCATTGGCGGAATCCATGATAGCCGACGCGGCAGATTCTATTTCGGAAATTTTACTGATCAGATTATCCATAAATGCCCGACCTCCTCTATATAAGAATCCGTAAAGTTGATACAATCATACTCCCTTTGATCAAAAAAATCCAGAAAAAAAATCCATCTCATATGCAGTGCAGCCGTTTCAGGGTCTCATCGGCATATGAAATGGATTTTTAAAAATGGTAACAGTTTCAGGCTGCAAACTTATTCTGCAGTCAGAAATTCTTTGGATACGTAGGCTTCCTGGCCTTCGTAAGTAATGATCGCCCAGTTCTCATCGTAGTCGCTTACATAATCTACAACGGTGTCTGCGGGGATCTGCCCGATCCGGTCATTGTTAGTAGACGGATCTGCCCGGACGTTCAGCACATCCGTGGTCCGGTATACGACATCCGCAGCCTCTGCAGACTCAGGCTCAGTCTCCGGCACTGTCTCCGACTCCATGGTAACAGGCTCCGTAGACGGTTCCGTATAGGTCGCCGCAGGCGAGGTGGAAGCGCCGGGATCATTTTCATCGCTGCCGGATGTGAAAAGCCGGATCACGATCAGAAGGAGCACTACCAGGAGCACGGGGATCAGGATACGGATCACTTCCTGAGGCCCTATACCTTTCTTCCTTCTTCTCCTTCTGGCAGAGCCGCTCCGGGTCCTGGAGGCAGAAGCGCTCCTGCCTCCGGAAGAACCTCTGGTGCGCCTGGAAGCATACTGATCAGCAAAAACGTATACTTCCTGGGATAAGAGGTGATATGCCTGATTGGCATCATAAGCGTTGTCATTGCCTTCATGGACCGCTTTGTTGCCGATCGTGCGGATCTTATGATAATGTTCGCAGGTGGACTTTGATATCCACTTGCCTTTATATAACTCGTCAATGGTATCCACCAGGTCTCCGTCCACGATGCATGCCCTTTCTCCAAGGCATCTGACCATATATTCCAGCGTCTGCCGCGCCCTTACCATGGCCATGTTATACTGCTTCTGTCCGATAAGCCGTTCCGTATCCTTTACACCGCGCTGGATCCGTTCCCAGCTGGTGGACCTTCCAGTATTGTCCATGACAGACTTCCTCCTTCGTACAAAAAATCCTACTGCCAGTATAACAGAAAATTCCGAAATTTGCACGTTAATTTTACAAGTTGTAAGATAATTGTAAATTAAATCCAGACGTGCGCCAGGAGCGGCGGCAAACTGCAGCGAAAGCTTGCTTTCAGGGGCAGTTTGCCGCCGCTCCTGGCATAGGGATGATAATCCCGTCTTCTTGCCGGCGCAGAAAGTGCCGGCAAGAAGAGGCACGTCTGGAATGCAATGATAAAACCAGTGAAGTAGAAGCAGCGAAAGCTTGCTTTCAGGGGCAGAGAATGGTAAAATCCGTTTACAGAAAGTTTTTGAAATAGAAAGGTTCAGGGCTGCCTGATCCGCTGTAATTTACAAAGAAAGAGGTAGAGAATTATGAGACTGCGCCATATTCCGGGAGCGGAAGAGGAAATCGCCGCAAGCCCGTTTGTGATCCAGGAACCGGAAAAGAACAGGGGAAGATGGAACGAGGTGTTCGGGAACAATAACCCCATCGAGATAGAGGTCGGCATGGGAAAAGGAAAATTTATCATGGAGCTGGCCGCCGCTCATCCGGAGATCAACTATATCGGGATCGAGAGATATTCCAGCGTCCTTTTGCGGGGGCTGCAGAAAAGGGCGGAGATAGACCTTCCCAACATCTATTTTATGCGCGTTGATGCAAAAGATCTGGCGGACATTTTTGAAAAAGGCGAAGTGAGCCGGATCTATCTGAATTTTTCCGATCCCTGGCCCAAGGACCGCCATGCCAAAAGAAGGCTGACCTCCGTTAATTTTATGGAAGTGTACGACAAGGTCTTAAAGCCGGACGGTGTGGTGGAGTTTAAGACAGATAACCGAGGCCTGTTCGAATTTTCCCTGGGATCGATCCAGGAGGCCGGATGGAAGATAAAGTACCATACCTTTGACCTTCATCACAGCGAATACGCGGAAGGCAATGTGATGACGGAGTACGAAATGAAATTTTCATCCAAAGGAAATTCCATATGCAAACTGGTTGCATTTCGATGAGCCGCAGGTTAGAATAGAAGACAGCGGAACGCATACACTATAACAAATGACATGCGCAGGCAGAGAACATGGGGTTTTATGAGCATATCACCAGAAAGCTTTCCAGCGCGGTCAGCGATAAAGCGGAGCTGAACCGTCTGGTACTGCGGTGGAAACGGTCGTTTGAAGAAGTGGAAAAAGCGCTGAACCGCGGCAGAAAGGGGCGCGGCTGAGGCTGCGGATAAAACAGTAGGAAGGAGAATAAATTATGGTACAAGTATTTACAACAGAAAATTTTGACAGCGAAGTCCTGAAATCAGATATTCCTGTATTAGTAGATTTTTACGCAGACTGGTGCGGGCCATGCAAGATGATGGCTCCAGTGGTAGAAAAGATAGACGCGGAATACGGCGGAAAAGTAAAAGTCGGAAAGATCAATGTAGACGAGAACCCGGAGATCGCAGGAAACTACGGGGTCATGACGATCCCTACGATCATGGTGATCAAAGGCGGTCAGGTCGTGGAAAAGACAATAGGCGTACAGCCGAAAAAAGCCCTGACAAATGCGATAGATAAAGCGCTTTAAAAAAGTATAAAAAAATTGTAAAAAAAGTGTTGACATTTTTCGCTTATTGAGATATTATATTGTTCGTGTCACGGAGAGTGACACGGATAAGCGCCTTTAGCTCAGCTGGTAGAGCAGTAGACTCTTAATCTATTTGTCCAGGGTTCGAGTCCCTGAAGGCGCACTGAGAAGTACTGGTTTTGCAGACGGAGAGCTGCGGGGCTGGTGCTTTTTTTTGTGCGCGGACAGGGCAGGAACCGAAAAACCTAGGATTTATCAGGGGTTGAAGACTTGGTCAAGGTGCGAATGAGCATTCTTAGCGGCCACCAATTCATGGGCAAAATGCTCATACCGTTTGGTCGTTTCAATGCTTTCATGCCCCATCAAGATACCTAAATCCTGGACACAAGTTTGACCGGTACGCTCCAGACTGTCAATACAGAAGTTCGTGGCAAAATTGTGCCGGAGCTTGTGGGAAGACAATTCAAAAGGGAGCTGATTCTGAAGACGATGGACGAAAAGCCGGATCGCGTTCCCGGAAAGCCTGTGACCGCGGCGGTCAATGAATACGTAATCAGAATCTTTATAAGGACACATGAAAAGGTAATCATCCAGCAGCCTCAACGCAAAGTCACCGACGTGCACAAAACGGTCTTTATCCCCTTTCCCGGTCACCTTCAGCAAATGGCGTTCACGGTCAACATTCACCTTTTTTAAGCCGCAGACCTCAGCCTGTCGAATACCGCTGTCTAACATCAGGGACAAAATACCACGGTTCCTGGCTGTGATCCATGGAACACTTGTCTTAGCCATTTCAAGGATAAGCCGGATTTCATCAGACCTGTAGATATGCACGTTCTTTTTCGGGGATTTAAGCTGCCTAACCTTTGCCGGATTAAATTGCAGGCCGTCATACTCCCGATAACACCACCTGAGAAAGATACGCACATTACGGATATAAGAAGCAGCCGTAGCACGGGCTATGGAGCCATTTAAAAGGCTTTTCACATATTCCTGTACCATTTTCAAAGTAACGGCCTCTAAGGGCGTCTGAAGCCCCATAGCGGAGAGAAAATAACCGATAGTAACCCGATAATTTTTTATACTATCTGCTTTTAGGCCGTCAACTTCCTTGTTGTAAAGAAAGTCGTCAAAGGCCTCTTCTAAAGTCATATTATCACCACCTCTTTAAAACGGAATGTTTTCACCATCCAGTATGAGACGAAAACCGTCTGAAAGAAACTGAATAGTAGAATGCTCAATTTTATCTCCTGTAAAATGGTAAATGTCCTGAATCCTACGTAAGAAAGCCAGATAGGAACCATTTTCCTCTTTTTGAACTATCGGGTACTGTTCACCTAAAGGAATATTGGAAATGATATAAACCTTGGTATAACAAGCCCATTTGTTATTATAACGACAAGGGAGCGCAATTGGATAACCATCCAAGTAACTCAAAAAATCACCGATTCTAAAACAAGACCTATATTCCTCAAAAATCACAACATCCTGCCCCAGATAATTATCAAAGGGATGAATATAATCTGTTACGCGATAAACATTTGAATACCCATATTTTTCCATGACTGAACGAGTTTTCCCCGTTCCCGTATCACCGTACATATAGGAAACATGAAGATCACGCCATGTATTTTTACTTCTTTCCTGAATCAATTCCTGTCTGATTTTATCCATTTTATCAATATACGGTATATAAGAGGGATCCATATCAATTATTTGCGCATTGGGAAGCCCCTGTTCAATCAGACTATATAAATCCGCCAGAAAATTATTAGCCCCTTTACGATCAACAGGGCATTCTCCAAACTCTTCAAACGTACCATCCACACAAGTCTCATGTTTTTTATCATTTAGCCATTTTCCGGTCTTATGAACATAGTCCCTATTTTCCTGCGAAGTCCCATTACCATAATCAAAATGAGCTTCAGGAAAACGCTTTTTCAGCGTAGTAAACATGATAGCATTTACACCGTGGATAAAAACATGAGTATGATAAGTACCCTCTTCCCCAATCTCATCAGCCATACACCAATAGTCGATACTTTTTAAACTGCCAAGGATTTCTTTAATCTTTTCGTGGGTAAAACCGTACTTCTGAGGATTATTAATTGTCAATAACCACTTGCGCGATGCGTTAGAACGTGCCAAAATAGTAATCACCTCCAGTATATTTTTTATACACGTGTACACATGTACACAAAATCGTGTGTACAGCTCCAACCACTGATGAATACTAGGTTTGTTGGACGTGTACACAGAAGTCCTGGTAATACTAACCAGGACTTCCTGGCAACGGGTTGAAAATAACCCAATTTAGAGACTTTCACACTTTAAAGTGACTAGAAAGTACACCACTTTGCCCCCTATTGAACAGGGGGGCAAACCGCTACGGCAGAACCGCCCGGCGCATAGCGCACGGGCTGGATCTGCCTGCTGAGTATCAGACGTGAGGTAATTCCTCATCTTCATACTTCCTAAGTGCACGCTTAGAAAGCTCTAGCTGTGAATGGTGTAACCAAGTCTCAAGGACATCACCAAAGCCAGCCTGCCATACATGCTCATAGTCACGCATAAGAAGCATTTTCATGCTTTTATCAAGAACAAACGACAGGTGAAGTAACTCATTTTTGCTTAAACCAGCAAAATAATCAACCAATTCATCATGTGTCATACCAGAAAAATCAAGAGAGCACTGTACCATTTTCATACCGCCTTTCTGAGGAAATCATTGTCAACAAGATACTGGAACGGGATAAAAACTGTTTCCCGTTTACACCTTACGGAAGCGCCGCTATCCCAGTCATACAAATACTTCTGAAACTTTATGAAACAGCCGCCAGCGCATGAAGAAACATATACGCGCCAATCATAATCGTCATACTGGAAGTTCAGCCAGTAGGCATTACGGTAATGCTTGAAAATGCATTTACGGATCGACGGGAGCTGAAAGCCAAACGGGTTGAATGTAGAGGCCATGTTATAGACCTGAGTCTTTGTAAGGCCACTTTTGAAGAAATACTTATCAGCCATAGAAAACCCCCTTTCTAAGAAAAGAATTGAAAAGTAAAATATCCGTGTGCTATAATTAAGCTAACTTACATGCTAATTGTAGTGAGGTACATGTACTCTACATGTATTAATTTAGCACAAAGTACATGTACTGTAAAGTAGAATAATGTATAAAAGTTTGTTATGGAAATGGAGATTGATATAATGCCAAGTTATAAGCCGAGAATAACAGTATACACTGATGAAAAAACAAATCAAAAACTAGCATATATAGCTAAACTTGAAAACAGAAGCTCCAGCAATTATACAGAATATCTAATAAAACAGAAAATAGCAGAATATGAAGCAGAGCACGGAGAAATAGCGATTCCAGAAAAGACAGAAAAAGAAGACAGCACAGCTATGAAAATAGTTAAAACAGTAACTGGTGTAACAGTAGGGGAAATGGCTGCCGATTTTGTTATTGAAAAACGCAAAAATAAGCAAAAATTAAAAGAACAGAAGAAGGAATAAGCATGTTAGAAACAGAAGACTTGGAAGCAATCCGGCAGATCATACGAGAAGAGCTGGAAAAATCAGAAAACCGGATATTAAAAAAGCTTCAGAGGCCACGCGCAACCAGTAGCCCCCAATCGAACGCGCTCCTACTCGCAAACGTAATACAGGGAGGCCGTCCTACATAAACGGGCTATGCCCATTACGGACTAGGTGCAACCCTCGATAACCGCGCGTTGGGGGCAAGCTTCAAAGGCCTACTTTCATGATAAAAGGCTAATCCTGAACCATGAATACAGGGGATTAAAATTTCAGATGGAACAGCAGCGGGGGAGGAAACAGCCGGAGCCGCTTTTATATGATCAAGAGGACGAAACGGGAACTACGTTCCATTCCGTCCTCTTGCCCATATTATAGCGGTCGCTCAGTGTGTCAAGCGTTGCCCTACGGCGTATCGGCCGAACCTTGCGGCCGGCCTTGCCGCTTGACACACGGCCAGCTGTTTCCGGAAGCTAGGACGGTCGTCCGGCTCCGGGATCCCGGAAGTTAAAACAATAACAATAATATCTGTATTGTGAAAAAATAAGCAATATATCAGAAACAAAACATCAGAAATATTCAAGCAATTTCAGCTTTAATAAACTCGATCGAGGCGAGAGGTTGAAAAATTGCAAGACTATTTTAGTTAAATACTTACATATAAAAACAATATGTCATGACAAGAAAGTAACCATAGCATATAGATTGTTAATTAATATACAAGAGGGATCCCGGCTGTTTCAAACCCTACAAAGACAATTTCCCAATGAAAGACTGGCCGTTAGAGGCGTTCATGGAGTCGATAGAACGGTAATAGTTCACGATCATTGTCTGAACAAGAGCCGTTTTCGTAACGCCGTACTTTTGTGAATCTTGATCAATACGATTATACAGGCTTGTAGGGATATGAAGGGATAAACGGGACATTTCAAGCTTTTTTCTCATAAAAAAACCACCTTTCTCAAAAAATAATGTAACTCTTAATCTATTTGTCCAGGGTTCGAGTCCCTGAAGGCGCACTGAGAAGTACTGGTTTTGCAGACGGAGAGCTGCGGGGCTGGTGCTTTTTTTTGTGCGCGGACAGGGGAAGCGCACGTTTTTTAACAAATAGTTTACGATTTTATGAAGATTGAAAAAAGATAGAGATTATGTAAATTTCCTATTTTCTTTTCCGCCTTATATATGCTAGAATAGACACAGTTCGACAGCACAGATCATATTGTTTTTGCCAGCGTCGGCAATATAGGGTTAAAGAGGTTGGAAATACATGAATATATATAGATTAAAGATGTGCCTTATCATAGGCACTATAGCAGCGGGAGCCTGTTTTCTCTCCGCCTGCGCAGGCTCTGAAGAGCCAGGGGACAGCCCTATCACAGTAACAGCTGCCCCGGAACCGGAAGGCGCTGTTTCAGAGATCCGGATCGTCCAGATGACGCCGGACGGCCCGTTGTTTCCAGGGTCAGAAGACATCGAAAGCGGCGAGCCCATCCCGGATTACCTGAGGCTGGGGGTAGAGCATCCCATTGTGGCGACTCTGCAGGAGCGCCTTATGCAGCTGGGATTTATGGACAATGACGAGCCTACGGAATATTTCGGCGCGGTTACGGAAAATTCCGTAAAACATTTCCAGAGACAGAACGATTTAAAACAGGACGGTATTGTGGGCCAGGAGACGCTTGATGCGATCCTTGACCCGAACGCGAAGTATTATACTGTAGAAAAAGGCGTGGAAGGCGACGATATCGAGAGGATCCAGCAGAGACTTTACGAGCTGGGATACCTGGCTTCCGCGAATCTGGTAACGGGAAATTTCGGGGATTCTACGGAAGAAGCGGTTTTAAAGCTCCAGCAGGTCAACGGCCTGACTGAAGACGGAAAAGTAGGCCAGAGGACGATCAACCTGCTCTACAGCGATGAGATCAAGCCAAATATGCTGGCGTACGGGGAACACAGCGACGTGGTCCTGGAGTGCCAGAAGCTTCTGAGAAGCTTAGGATATATGACGTCGGAGCCGGACGGCCAGTTCGGCGCAGATACGATCCTGGCGGTAAAGAATTTCCAGGCCAGAAACGACCTGGTAGTAGACGGTTTCCTTGGTCCGTCTACCAGAGTTGCGTTAAACAGCCCGAACGCAGTGCCCATGGCTCTGATGCTGGGAGAGCAGAACGAGACGGTCCAGAGAGTACAGCAGCTGCTGAGCGAGTACGGATATCTGTCCGCGTATAATGTTACAAGTTACTACGGGGAGATCACGGAAAACGCAGTAAAGGAGTTTCAGAGGCAGAACGGTCTGAGCGTAGACGGCTGCGTAGGCATCAATACGATGAATACCCTTACAGGGGACGATGTGAAGAGAGCGCCAAGCAGGCCAAGCACCAACCGGGAAAGCAGCAGCGGAAGTTCTTCTAACCGGGGAAGTTCGTCCAGCGGCTCCAGCAGTTCCGGCAGTTCCAGCGGCGCGGCATCCGCAGGAAGTTCATCCGGCGGCTCCGTTATCCACAACAGCGGCGGCGTAAGCACATTGCTTTCCGTAGCCCGTTCCAAGGTGGGCTGCCCCTATGTATGGGGAGCAAAGGGCCCCAATGCATTTGACTGTTCCGGTTTTGTATACTGGTGTCTGAACCAGGCCGGAGTCCGTCAGAGCTATATGACTTCTTCCGGATGGAGAAATGCGGGAAGGTATCAGAGGATCAACAACTATGGAAGCCTTCAGGCCGGAGATATCATTGTGGTAAGCGGCCACGTAGGCATCGTGGCAGGCGGCGGCCAGGTGATCGACGCTTCGTCCAGCCACGGCCGGGTCGTACAGAGGGGATTAAGCTCCTGGTGGGCGAATAACTTCATCTGCGGATGGAGGATCTTCGGATAATTAAATAATAACAGAAAATCCATTCTGCAAGGCAAAAACAGATACAGCTTTGCAGAATGGATTTTTTTAATTTTGTTTAATGGGAAATTCCACCTGGGCCTTGAAAAGGTCACCGTCAATGGACAGGGTAAACGTCCCGTTCTGGAGCTTTGTAAGGCTTTGGGCAATGGAAAGTCCAAGTCCGCTGCCCTCGGTCGTTCTGGCCACGTCCCCGCGGACAAAACGTTCGGTCAGCTCGTCAGGGCTGATGTTTAAGGGACTGGCGGATACATTTTTGATGGTAAAGACAGCTGAGGAGCCGTCGTCTGTTTCTTTCAGGTCCACGTATACGCGGCTTCCCTCCATAGCATATTTAAAAGCGTTGTTATACAGATTTTCCAGGATCCGCCACAGGCGCCGTCCGTCCGCCTCGATCATAAGCCGTTTATCCGGTATGGAGGTAACAAGCTCCAGGCGGCGCTGCTGGAATTTTTCTTCGAATTCTCCGTTAGTCTGATAAATGATCTCAGAGAAATCAATATCTGTGATATCCAGACGGAGGTTTCCGGAGCTTGCCTTGGAAGCTTCCACCAGATCTTCCGTAAGGGTCTTCAGCCGCTGGGATTTTTGGTCGAGGATCTTTAAGTAATCAAGGATCTTCGGATCCTGGATATTTTCCCGCTTGATCAGGTCGACATAGTTGATGATGGACGTCAGAGGCGTCTTGATGTCGTGGGAAACGTTGGTGATCAGGTCCGCCTTCAGGCGTTCGCTTTTTACTTGCTCCTGAATCGCCGTTTCCAGACCGATCCCGATATTGTTGATACTTTCAGCCAGGACCTTTTCCTTCCCGGAAAATAAGGACGTATCGATCTGGTAGGACGTATCGCCGGAAGCGATATTTTTAACCGCCTCGTTGATCCTGTCCTGCTCCCATGCGCTGTGGAACAGCGTGTGGAAGCCCCAGAAATCAAGGAGAAAGAGCAGGATCCCCAAAACAGCGGAAAGGACCGTGCCGGCGGTCCCGCTTACGTTCATGGCGATCAGGAAGATCCCTCCCAGCAGGGAGAAATTAAAGATCAGGAAGACAAGGTAAGCGAGGACTACACGGAAAGTGAACTTCTGGTGCAGGATATAGAGCTGGAAATATTTCCTTAGGTTGCGGAATATACTGTTGGACCACAGCGTATGGGCGTGATATCTGCGGATGACGCTGAAGCCTGCGATCAGGCAGATCACATACGTAATGGACAGATAAACCACCATGTCGATATAATCCCAGTAAGGAATGCTGAACAGGGTGTGGAGCAGCTTGCAGATAGTCTTGTCGCTGATGTATGTGAAAAACAGGATGCCTGCCAGGCAGATCACCAGCCCGCCCTCCAGGCTGACTTTATCCAGGTAGATCAGCTTTCGGCCTTTACAGTCCAGGATCATCTGATACAGCGTTACCAGGCATCCTGCAAGCCCTACGGCGAGGCAGATCAGCCCAGTGATATAAAAGACCCGCATCCGGTGGAAAGAAGCGCTGTCCGCCGCATAGGCGTCGTTTGCCGAATAAGAAGTATCGACCGCGATGATCGCGTAGTAATCGCTGTTTTCATAAGGGTTTGACGCCTCTGCAAATACCGTCATTTCCGCAGGCGGCTGATCCAGATTCGTATCCATGGAAAGGGACGAACCCTGGACATAGCAGTATTTTCCAAGAGCTTTTAATTCGTCCACAGTTTTATCCGCGGCGTTGGTATAGACGCTGGACTCTGTCAGGGACCGCTTGTAACGGATCTGAAAATAAATATTAGAGGGCCGTTCGATCATAAAATTTACGACCTTATAATAATCCCCAAGACAGGAAAGAGTTTCCTTGGCCAGATCTTCCACAGTGGAAAACACGTCGCCGGGGCCGGAAAGATTTTCCACAGGGCTGTAAGCCTTCCAGTTTACCTTTACATTGATCTCCGTATTATTATTCTCCACAGGGACGTGGATCACGTTCTGATTTTCATCCAGGGAATAGCCCCGCGTCCTGGCATAGCGGACCAGGTCGTCCAGCGTGAAAACCGTCTCTTCTTCATAAGGACCGATATTAGATACGCCTGCGATATCCTTTTCCAGGTCCAGTTCTCCATCTGTCTCAAATACATCCCTGTAGTTCACATAGTCAAAAATATAATGGATGTCGTTATTCAGCCGTTCGTTAAACAGTTCAGAGGTTTCAAAATCTTCTGAACTGATCCAGGAAAGCCCTCTGCCGTAATTGGAATTGACAAACATCAGGCCGATACCCAAAAGGGCGAAAATAACAAACACGCCGTGCAGCACAGGCAGGATATGTTTTCTCATAGGCAGCACCTACTGCTTTTCAATCTTATAACCTACGCCCCAGACTACCTTCAGATAACGAGGTTCTCTGGGGTTGATCTCGATTTTCTCGCGTATATGGCGGATATGTACGGCTACCGTATTGTCGGCGCCTATGGCCTCTTCGTTCCAGATCTGTTCGTATATCTCGTCAATGGAAAATACCTTTCCTGCATTTTTTACCAGGAGCAGAAGGATATTGTATTCAATAGGGGTAAGCTTGATAGGTTCCCCGTCTACAGTCACTTCTTTGTTGTCGTCATTGATCGTCAGACCGCCGCATTTATA
Organism: Candidatus Lachnoclostridium stercoravium; assembly: GCA_019118365.1. Taxonomy (GTDB): domain Bacteria; phylum Bacillota; class Clostridia; order Lachnospirales; family Lachnospiraceae; genus Lachnoclostridium_A; species Lachnoclostridium_A stercoravium. The sequence goes on from DWZA01000100.1 coordinate 90,436, forward strand.
AATATTGTCATTTTCCTGCTGCTGATTGATATTGCCAAGCTGGGTGTAGCGCCGCAGCTGGGATTTGACCCTGGCTACCAGCTCCAGGGGGTTAAAAGGCTTGGTGATATAATCGTCGGCGCCGATATTTAACCCCAGGATCTTATCATTGTCCTCGGACTTGGCCGAAAGGATGATAATAGGAATGCTGCTGGTCTCCCGGACCTTCCTGGTAGTGCGGATGCCGTCAAGCCCAGGCATCATCACGTCTACGATCATAAGATCCACTTCATTTTCCGCAAGATAATCCAGCGCTTCATAGCCGTCAAAGGCCTTGATGACCTGGAAGCCTTCGCTGGAAAGATATATATCGATCGCATCAACGATTTCTTTGTCGTCGTCGCAGACAAGTATCTTCTGCATATAAAATCCCTCCTTTGTCAGTAAACGTTATGCCTCCATTATACAACGGGATGCCGGGAGTATCAAAAGAAATTTTCTTTAACTCTGGAATGTACCAGATCCATAGTACATGGTTACTATTTTGGCACTATTAAATAAAAAATGTATTGTAAATTATATTTTAGAAAACAAAATCCCCTGGCCGATCAATATACAGCCAGGGGATTTTGACGCAATATGCGTGGTTAAGCCAGTTATGCAGTCTGCATCTGAACGCAGACGATCACAGCATGCCGATGAAGATTCCGGCGATGATAACGGATGCGATCGTAACGGTGATGAAACCGCCTACCAGCATCTTTGGAAGAGTCCTTTCGATAAGGAATTCTCTTTCGTCCGGATCGTCGGTCACGCTCTTTGCAGACTCATGGGTCAGCATGAAGTTCTGCGGGAAGCCGTAAAGCGCGTTCATAGCGATAGACCATGCCATCTCCGGAGACTCGTGAAGAGCCTTGCCGACAAAGAAGGAGATGATGTACATACCTACGATACCAAAGAACAGGATACCGATCAGCGGTACAAGCAGGCCGGCTACCATTTCCGGTGTGGAACGGTTTAAGTCGGCGAAGATATAGCCTAAAAGGGCGGTCATAAGGAAACCAAAAGAGTTTGCCTTATTTAATGTCTTCTTCTCTACAAAACCGATCTCAGAAGCGATAACGCCGAAGATCAGGCATACGACTAATTTGTGAACGGTGAAGGAAGCGCCCATGGCTGCAAGGCCTTTGTTAAGGGCTTCCGATGTAAAGTATGCAAGCATTCCTACAAAGCCAAGACGAAGGAGCATAAAGGAATCAGACTCATATTTCTCAGGAATACGTGGGAAAATGCGGAATTTGCCTTCCAGCTCGCCGCCGCCTTCTTCCTGGGAGATACGTTTTAATTTGCCTTCGCGGTAAAGCTTTAAGAGCCTGCGGTCTTCTCTCTTAAGCATGAAAGAAGTCAGAGGATAACCTACGAATCCCTGTCCTACGTATACCAGGATCGGGAGCACGATCAGATTTTCCAGACCTTTTGCCTTAGCTGCGTCGCCCATCAGAAGAGTCGCTACGGTACCGCCTGTCAGAGGAGGCGTAGCGATAAACGCGATGTCGCGGCCAAATACTGCGCTGCCTAAAGTCATACAGCCAACAATGATACCTACCAGACCGGCGCAAGCGATCACAACGGTCTTCCACTGCTCGATCAGCTGTTTTAAGTCCAGCATGGTGCCCATATGGGTGATCAGCAGATACATTGCCAGAAGGGACAGGTTTGAGAAACCGGCTGTCGTAACGATATCCTTTGGCAGGATGGTCCAGAAGCCCAGCATGAAAAGGAGCGCCTGTACGAAAACAGAAGGTATGATAGCCTTCGTTGCAGTGGAGACAGTATCTCCGATAACAAGTATAGCTACTATGATAGTAAAGCCTATGATCATTTCCATAAAAAGCATCCCCCTAGTTCGTTAAGATTTATTGCGGGGCGGCGCTTTTTCGCCGTCCCGGATCGATCCTACAGCTGCTCCATCACATTTGCGATGATCTGGTATGTAAGCAGCATGTTCTTGTAATCCCAGCATTCATTTGTCTTGTGGTTGGTATTTTCCTCTCCTGGAAGGAGCGGGCCGAAAGCAACCGCGTTGTCAAATGTCCTGGCATAAGTGCCGCCGCCGACGGAGATCGGTTCATCATCCCGGCCGGTGCAGTCCTTATAAACCCTCTGAAGGGTCGTAACGAGCTCGGAATCCTTTGGAACGTATAAAGAACCCAGCACGAAGTCGCACTCCGCCTTAAAGCCAAGAGGAGCTACAGCCTTATTGATGGCAGCAGTTACGTCTTCCGGCTTATAAGTTACAGGAATACGAAGATCACACTTTACTTCAGCGCGTTCAAGCGTTACAATAGAGATGGCGGGGTTGAGGGTAAGTTTGCCGGATGGCTCATCTTCAAAATCAATACCCCATCCTTTTGTATCAGCGATCCCCATCAACTTTACAAAAGGATGATCTACGCCGTCTGCTGCCAGTTTCTTGCAAAGTTCTCTGGTAGCGTTGATTCCCAGTTCAGGACGGGAAGCATGGGCGGCTTTCCCTTCAGCCTCGTATTTCTTTCCATTGACTGTTGCGCTTGCGTAAGCAGGCACGATGTTGTATGTCTTTCCGCCTTCCAGTTCCAGAGGGGTGATCGATGGATCCAGATCCCTGGAGACTGTTACATGCATGATGCCTTTTTCTGCATAGGTGGCAGGGTAGTCGCCGTCAGGCGAGAATGCGCATACAGGAAGCTCTTCTGTTTCACGGTAGCGTTTCATGCATACCCAGGCGCCGCTTTCCTCGTCGCCGCCTACGATCAGGCGGACGCGCTTATCTTTTAATTTCCCCGCATCCACAAGAGCTTTTAACGCATAAAGACTTAAGATCGTCGGGCCCTTGTCGTCGCAGATCCCTCTGCCGTAGACTTTTCCGTCGATCAAAGTAGCGTCGAACGGATCAGCGACCCAGCCGGAATCTTCCACCGGGACAGTATCTACGTGGCACAGGTTTGCCACCAGCTTTTCTCCCTCTCCGGCTTCGATCCAGATGGAATAACCATCCAGCATTTTTGTCTTGAAGCCCATTTTTTCTGCCAGGCCTGCTACATACTGGAGGGCGTTGTACACGCCCTCTCCAAGAGGCATCTGGTCAGTCATTGGTCCGCAGTTGCGATTGATCGTTTTGATCTGCATCAGACCGCGGAGATCCTTAAACATTTGTTCTTCGTTTAAAGGATATGTATTCATAAATATTCCTCCTTTAAGAAATAATTTTTAGCTTTTTAAAAACGGAATATGGCGGTTCCGTAAGGCGGAAGGTGATATGCGAAGGAGTATGGCTGTCCGTCGCATTCTTTCTTCTTGGACCGGAAAACAGGAGCGCCGTCTCCTCTGTGATAGAGGCCGTGGCGGTTGTCGAGAACGAGAGTGAAATTGCCTCTCTTCGGGACACCCACGCAGTAATCCGGGCGGTCCATAGGCGTAAAGTTGCATACGACAAGAAGGTTCTTTTTATTCGTCTCGTCGCGCCTTACATAGCTGAAGATACTCCTGTCGCCGTCATTGGCGTTGATCCACTGGAAGCCGTTCCAGTCGTTGTCCAGCCGGTACAAAGCCGGATACTGGCGGTAAAGGGTCAGAAGATCTCTGACGTAGCTGAGAAGATCTTTATGCAGGTCTTCATTAGTCAGATACCAGTCAAGAGAAACTTTCTCATCCCATTCATGCCACTGGCCGAAATCCTGGCCCATGAAAAGGAGCTTTTTGCCCGGATGGGTCATCATAAAGGTATAGCCTACTTTCAGGTTGGCGAATTTGTCTTCGTAGATGCCTGGCATCTTGTTGATCATGGAACATTTCAGGTGTACGACCTCGTCGTGGGAGAGCACAAGGATAAAGTTTTCGCTTGTGGCGTAGGTCATCCCGAAGGTCATTTTATGATGGTTGAATTTGCGGAAATATGGATCCAGCTTCATGTACTCCAGGAAATCGTGCATCCATCCCATGTTCCACTTGAAGGTGAAGCCGAGTCCATCTTCTTCCGGCGGGCAGGTGACTTTCGGCCAGGCGGTGGATTCTTCCGCAATGACCATTGCTCCGTTTCCTCTGCGCTTCACGATACTGTTTAAATGCTTGAAAAATTCGATAGCTTCCAGGTTTTCATTGCCGCCGTACTTGTTGGCCACCCAGTTGCCATCGCTGCGGCCGTAATCCAGATAGAGCATGGATGCCACCGCGTCCACCCGAAGGCCGTCGATATGGTATTTTTCGATCCAGTACAGGGCGTTTGCAATGAGGAAATTCTTTACTTCATTCTTCCCGTAGTCGAAGACTTTGGTCCCCCAGTCGGGATGTTCCCCTTTCCTGGGATCTGCATATTCATACAAGGGCTGTCCGTCAAAATCAGCCAGGCCATGGGCATCCCGCGGGAAATGGGCGGGCACCCAGTCCAGGATCACGCCGATCCCCTTCTTATGGAGATAGTTGACAAAGTACATAAATTCGTCCGGCGTGCCGTAACGGGAGGTGGGAGCGTAGTAACCGGTCACCTGATATCCCCAGGAGCCGTCGAAAGGATGCTCCGCGATCCCCATCAGCTCTACGTGGGTGTAACCCATATTGGAAACGTATTCGGCCAGCTCTTTTGCCGCCTCTTTATATGTATAAAAACCGTCTTTTTCCTTCCGGTCTTTCTTTTTCCAGGAACCGATGTGAACCTCGTAAATGCTTAAAGGCTCTTTGATCGGATCGGCAGTTTTTCTCTTTTCCATCCAGGCATCGTCTTTCCAGGAAAAACCGGAGATATCGCAGGTGATGGAGGCTGTTCCCGGCCGGTATTCCGCAGTAAAGGCATAAGGATCCGCTTTAAAAAGGATCTTTCCGGATGGAGTAGTGATCGCATATTTATACAGCTCTCCTTTTTTCATTCCGGGAACGAAGAGCTCATAGATACCTGAGGTTTCCAGCTCTTTCATCGGATGGCTGTCCGGATCCCAGCTGTTGAAATTCCCCACCAGGCTTACGCTTGAAGCATGAGGCGCCCATACGGCGAAATAAAAACCGTCTTTTCCCTTGTACTTCCAGGGATGGGCTCCCAGCTTGTCATAGATTTCATAATGAGTTCCGTTGCCGTACAGGTAGCGGTCTACGTCGGTGATAAAACCTGTTCCGGCTTGCTTTTTTGCCTTCGTACGTGCCATAACAGTCCCTCTTTTCTACTATTTATCGTTTTGTCCGTCCAGGTCGGTATCTTCAGGCTGGACCGGTTTTTCGGACAGCAGGAAGATCTTCCCGTCGGCGGCGTTCAATGTGACTGCGAGCCTTCCGTTTTCCACAGGGAATAAGGCTCCGGAGAGCAGCTCGCAGGCCTCTGTATAAGGTCCTTCTACAGGTATGGATAAGCTGCAGCTGTTTTCATCGTTATTGACAGCCGTAATGATCGTTTCACCGCTTCCGGACCGGGAGAATGCGTACTGACGGTTGGTCAGAAGAAGTTCTTTGTAATCTCCGCGGTGGAATGCCGGATGATCTCTGTGAATGCGCGCCAGCTGACGGATCCGGCCTGTCAGAGGAACTTCCAGATCATGAAATTCCGCCGGATGGATCGCCGGGCGCAGCATATCGTCACAGCTGCTGGTACGTTTTCCAGGAACCGCCCATTCGCTGCCGTAATAGACGGACGGGATCCCCGGAAGGGTAAACAGCAGGACATGGACCGGAAAAAGGTGCTCTTTTATATTTAACTTGCTTGCGATGCGGTCCTCGTCATGATTGTCCACAAAGGTATAAAGATCCCTTCCAAGGGGCTCCAGGCGGCGCACGTTGTGAGCGATCTCAAAAAAATTGTGATCGTTGCAGCCGGAATAGAGGCTTTTGTGAAGGGCATAATTCGTTACAGAATGGAGCATCTTCGGATTGACCCAGCGGGAATACTCTCCATGGATCACCTCTCCCATGAGCCAGAAATCCTTCTTCAGAGGTTCGGTGAAAGAACGCATTTCCTCCATAAAGGAAAAGTCCAGCACGTTGGCACAGTCAAGGCGTATTCCGTCAATATGGAACTCGGTTATCCAAAAACGGATAATATCAAAAAGAAACGACTTAACTTCAGGATTCCTTACATTCAGGGCGGGAAGATCCGCGATCCCGTGCCATGCCTCATAAGCAAAAGGATCGCCCATGGGGCTTCCCCAGTCGAAGCGGACGCCTTTGTACCAGTCTTTGTAAGGGGAATCCCACTTCTTTTCCTGGATATCGCGAAATGCGAAAAATTCCCGGCCGGTGTGGTTGAAAACGCCGTCTACCACGACCCGGATGCCGCTTTCGTGGCAGAGGGAAACAAAATGGATGAAGTCATCGTTGTCACCCAGCCTCCGGTCCACGATCTTAAAATCCCGCGTGTCATATCCGTGGGAAGTGGATTCGAAAAGCGGGCCGATATAGATGGCAGTGCAGCCCAGCTCCCGGATGTGCGGGATCCACTGGTCCAGCTCGTTAAAGCGGTGCACGGTTTCCGGGCTGTCGTTTCTTTTGGGGGCGCCGGTCATCCCCAGCGGATACATATGGTAAAATACTGCCTTTTCATACCATGTATGCATAAATATAAATCCTCCTGATCTTACAGGGGAAGAGACTGGACGGCTTCCTGCCGCTTGAAGCGCCGCAGCAAAAACTGGTAGCGCAGCTGGACGGCGTTCAGCTGGTAGATATAGCAGTCGATCAGAGTCGGGTCTACGACCTGCTCAAAATGATTACGGATCACGTCCATCTCGTTCTCTGTTTTTTTGATCTCTTCCCGCAGGGCAAGCTGTTCGTCCAGCCAGTCCTGCGCAGGTCCTGTTTTTATTTTCATTCCATCATCTCCTGGATACGATAACTGTAGTATGCCTTTTAGTGTATCCGGAAAATGGAAAATTATTCATTTTTACCCTTTAACTTGTAAAGGATGGAAGTAAGCTGGTGAAGAAGGTCCGTCGTAGCAGAAAAAGTGATGTAGTAAATGTTGGAAGTACCCGCCTGCACGGAATCCACCAACCCTGCCTTTTTCAGGATCTTCAGGTGGTGGGAAATCGCCGGCCGGGACAGCTTCGTCATATTGGTTATCTCTTTTACGCTCATTCCCTTTTTTATAGCGGCGGCCAGATCGTCAGAAACTGCCGGGCTGTCAGAGGAATCTGGAATGCCGGGAACTGCCGGATCGCTGGAAACCAGGCGGGCATCTTCGGATGATGCGCCGGGCGCGTGGCCGGTCAGCGCCTTAGTCGCAAGGACATTGATGATGGTCAGCCGGACTTCGTCGCCCATAGCGATAAAAGCCGGTTTACATTCATTAAAGCATTCCTGAAGCTGACGTAAAAGTTCTTTATCTGCCATAGAGCCGTCCTTTCTTGGTTTAAAAATTTCAACGGACCTATTGTACCATTACTATTGTGCAATGTCAACAAAATCATAAGGTTTTTCTCTGGAGAAAGATCATAAAATATACAAAGTTGCAGGGCGTCAAAGAGGGGAAACCCGCATAAAAACAGGCTTAAAGCCTGATTTTGCAGGCGGTCCGGGGGTGGTGAGAGAAGCGTTTTGAGACAGAAAAAGGTGTTGACAAGAGAGGGTAAAACGCGCATAATAAGAGTCACCAAATCAATTTACATTTTCTGATATCTGCCCGGTTCGGGCATAAGATTCCATTGAGAAAAGATTTACAGATCACACAGCAGAAAGGAGGATTTTTATCGTCGATACGTTTATTTGCCGCGCTCTTTTTATCCTTTTTTTCGGATTGGGAGCGATTTGCGACTGGAAGGACCGGAGAGTGCCGAACTGGTGGGCGCTGTCCGGAGCGGCGGCCGGGATCTTTTCTGGGAAACTGGCATTTCTTATCCCGGCTCTCACGGTGATCCTGATCTTTTTCCCGTTATTTTTATGCCGGATGATCGGCGCGGGAGACATTAAGATGATGGCTGTCCTTACAGGATTTCTCGGTTTTCAGACTGGGGCCAGGGCGCTTATGGCCGGCTTTTTCATAGGCGGGGTCTGCTCTTTCATAAAGCTTCTCTGGCGGAGAGAGCTGCTTCAGCGGCTGGCATATTTTCAGGCGTATATGAACCGGCTTGCGCGCACCAGACAGATCTTGCCTTATTATCTTCCGGACAGGGACGGATATGGAGTAACGATACCGCTGACAGCCTGTATTTTTGCAGGAGCCTGCGCGGTCCTGTTCCTGTGAAAAGACCTTGCCTGGCGGCATGCGCCCTGCGCAGGCAAAAGACGAAGGATTACCAAACCAATGAGGAGGGAAGCGTTTGTGAAAAAAGTAATGGCTGTTTATGATACGGATCCGTTTTACGCGGAGCGGTTTGCGGATTTTATCAACCGCCGGGAAAAGATACCTATGGCGGTAATGGCGTTCACGTCGATGGAACGCCTGAAAAAATATGGGGAAACACATGACATTGAGATCCTTCTGGTGAGCTCTCAGGCGGATAAAAAAGCAGTGGAAGATATAAAGGCCGCCCAGGTAGTGGTGCTTTCCGACGGAAGTCCGGAATCGGGAGAAGAGGAATATCCGGCGGTTTACAAATACCAGTCTTCAGATAAGATCATCCGGGAGGTGATGGCATGTTATGGGGAAGAAGCGGCGCTGGGAGATCCGTATCCGCTGATGGGAACGGCGAAGATCCTCTGCGTGTATTCTCCGGTGAACCGCTGCCAGAAGACGTCCTTTGCCCTGACGCTGGGACAGATCCTGGCGGAAGAGGACAGGACGCTTTACATTAATCTGGAGGACTTTTCAGGCATGTCCGCCCTGATGAACGAGATGTTTACCGGAAGTATTTCCGACCTGCTTTATTATTACCGGCAGGGCCAGTGCAGCTGGGCGAGGCTCAGCTCTATGATATATACCTGGGGCGATCTGGATTATATCCCGCCGGCCAGATATCCGGAGGATCTGAGCCAGACTGAGGGAACATATCTTGCAGGTTTTCTTTCAGATCTGGCGAAAACTTCTGTTTACCGGATGATCGTAGTAGATGCGGGCCAGTCCGGGAAAACGGCCGTAGACATCATGGAGGTCTGCGACGTCGTGTATATGCCAGTCCGGGAGGATTTTATATCTCAGGCCAAGATCGGAGAGTTTGAAAAATATCTGGAGGTATCCGGCCGGGGCTATCTGGCAGGAAAGATCAGGAAACTCCGCCTTCCGGCCCGCCAGAGAGTTTCCAGGGAAACCACATTTATCAAAGGCCTGGCGTGGAGCGAGCTGGGGGATTATGTCCGCAGCATCCTGAAAGGAGGCGGGTATGACGGCAGTGACAGCTGAAGAGAGTATTTCTTTGAAGAAGGCGATCCGCAGCCGGGTGGCAAAGCGGCTGGATAAACGTCTGCAGGCGGATGACGAAGAGCTTTTTGACATGATCGACGAAGAGATCCAGGAAGAGGCCAGAGAACGGTATCTTCCGCTTAGGGAAAAGGCGGCTTTGCGGTCCGGGATCTTTGATTCCTTCCGGCGGCTGGACATCCTTCAGGAACTGGTGGACGATCCGGAGGTCACGGAGATCATGGTCAATGGGAAAGATCATATTTTTATCGAAAAGCATGGACATATGGAGGCCTGGGACAGGAGCTTTGAGTCAGAGGAACAGCTGGAGGATATGGTGCAGCAGATCGTCAGCAGAGTGAACCGGATCGTAAATATGGCCAATCCCATTGCGGATGCCAGACTGGAAGACGGATCCCGCGTTCATGTGGTGCTGCCGCCGGTAGCGATGGATGGAGCCACAGTCACCATACGGAAGTTCCCGGAGCCTGTCACCATGAAAAAACTGCTGGCCCTAGGGGCGCTTACCCAGGAGGCCGCGGATTTTTTAAAGGTCCTCGTCCTGTCGCGATACAACATTTTTATCAGCGGAGGGACCGGATCGGGAAAGACGACATTTTTAAACGCCCTGTCCGCTTTTATCCCGGAAAGCGAACGGATCATCACGATCGAAGATTCCGCTGAACTTCAGATCCAGCAGATCCCGAATCTGGTGCGGCTGGAGACAAAGAATGCCAACGTGGAAGGAGAAGGGGCTATCGGTATCGGAGAACTGATCCGGGCCAGCTTAAGGATGCGGCCGGATCGGATCATCGTGGGAGAAGTCAGGGGAAAAGAGGCGTTTGACATGCTGTCGGCCTTCAACACCGGACACGACGGCTCTTTAAGCACTGGCCATGGCAACAGCGCAAAGGACATGCTTTCCAGGCTGGAAACAATGGTGCTGATGGGCGCGGATCTTCCCCTTCCTGCCATACGCAGCCAGATCGCCTCCGCGATCGACATCCTGGTCCATCTGGGCAGGCTGCGGGACGGGAGCAGGAAGGTGCTTTCCGTGACAGAGATCGGAGGTGTGGAAAATGGGGAGATCACCTTTAACAATATTTTTCAATTTGAAGAAGAAGGAGAAAAAAAGAAGACCGTGGAAGGAAGGCTTAAAAAGGTGGGGGAGCTTAAAGAACAGACAAAGCTCAGAGCAGCCGGTTATTTCTTATGACGACTACCGCCTGTCTCCCAGAGAACTCCTGGTGTGCGAACTGGAAGGGATCGGGGCGTGCGCCCTCCTGTCTTATGTCTACTATAGAAATCTGAACGCATTTCTATGCTTGCTGCCGTTCGGCATTGCATATCCCTGGTACAAAAAGAAAGAGTTAAAAAGGAAAAGGCTGGAAAAGCTCAGTTCGGAGTTTAAAGAAGGGATCACGATACTCGCTTCCTCCCTTGCAGCCGGATATTCGGTAGAAAACGCATTTTCCGCCAGTTTAAAGGAACTGAAAGTCCTCTATGGGGAAAACGGCCTGATCGTAAGAGAATTTCAGTATATCGTGCTCCAGCTGAGGATGAACCGCCCGGTGGAACAGCTTCTTTCCGATTTTGGAAGAAGGAGCGGCCTGGATGATATCGACAATTTTGCCGAAGTATTTGCGGCGGCAAAAAGAAGCGGAGGACGGATGGCCTCGATCATGGCTCATACTGCTGATCTGATACGGGAACGGATGGAGGTAAAAGAAGAGATCCGGACTATGACGGCCGCCAGAAGGTTCGAACAGAAGATCATGAATGCGCTGCCGTTTTGCATCGTATTTTACATCGACGGCGCATCCCCCGGTTTTTTCAGCCAGATGTATGAAACGGCGATGGGAAGGATCCTGATGAGCGCCTGCCTTCTTGTTTACGTGGGGGCGGTAGTCATGGCAGGCCGGATATTGGAGATAGAAATATAGGCCAGGTGGAGAAAGTGTGGTGAAGACAGGATAAATTGTGGAAAACATTGAACAATTTCAAGAGAAAAGTGGAAAAGCTGCCAGTACGGTTTCATCGGATGCAGCTGGTCTGCATAGCGTGCGGTTTTGTCTTTTTTGCAGCCGGGAAGGCGGCCAGCGGAGACGGGGTGGTGGAAGACGGAAAGATCCGCCGTCCGGATCCGGGCCAGGGGGATGCAGAGTATGTTTTATATGTAACAGGGCTGAGTGAAGAGGAAACGCCGGTAACATTTACTGTTGGGGAAAGGGAGTATGACGGCGGCGAGGCGGAGGCAGTTTTCCAGAAGGCATGGGAAGAGACGCTTCTGTCCGTTCCAGGCGAGAATACTTCTCTGTCCGAAGTACGGTCAGACCTGACGCTTCCTGGATGGCTGGACGGGTATGGCCTGAGGATCCGGTGGTTTTCGGAAGATCCGGAACTGGTGGACAATTATGGAAAAGTACAGGAAGAGAGCCAGGAGGCCCTTACAGAGGCAGGAAAGACTATATGGCTCCGGGCGGTCGTCAGCAGCACGACGCAGGAAAGAGAATATCAGCTTCCGGTCACAGTAAAGCCGAAGATCTGGACGGAAGAAGAAAGGAGGGAGAGAGATCTTTCCCAGGCGATCGCTGCGGCGGATGAAAGCCAGAGAACAAAGGAGTGGCTGACCCTTCCGGAAGAGTTTGAAGGAATGCCTTTGGAATATAAAGACGAAACAGAGGATCCTTCCGTGTTTTTCCCGGTCATGGGTTTCGCTATGGCGGCGGTCTACGGACTGAAAGACAGGCAGGAGGCGCAGAAAGAAAAGAAACGGCGGGATCGCCAGCTGCTTCTGGACTATTCGGAGATCCTGTCCAGGATCATGGTATTTACAGGAGCCGGGATGACCGTGCGGGGAGCCTGGGAAAAGATCGTGGAGGATTATGAAAAACGCCGGGAAGAAAAAAGGAGCGGCCGCAGATACGCATATGAGGAAATGGCAAAGACCAGCTATCAGATGGCGGCAGGAAAAGCAGAAGGAGAGGCGTATGAGGAATTTGGGAGACGCTGCGGCCTTCAGCCCTATATGAAGTTTGCCGGCCTTCTGATCCAGAACAGGAAGGAGGGGATGAAAAACTTAAACCAGGTGATGCAGCAGGAGATGAAATCTGCGTTTGAAGAGAGGAAAAACCTGGCCAGACGCCAGGGAGAAGAAGCGGGCACGAAGCTGCTGGCTCCGCTGTTCGCCATGCTTGGCGTAGTGATGGTAATGGTCATGGTGCCGGCGATGCTGGCATTTGCGTAACATTGGATCTTGAAAGGAGAATGGTACATGAAGATAAAAAGAGAAGTACGGGAATTTTTGCTGCAGGAAGACGGGATCGGGGTTATAGAAGTTGTGCTGATCCTGGTGGTTATATGTACTATCAATTTGAGATGTGTTTTGTGTGTATTATGGGCTTTTTTGACCTTTAAGGGGTACACGGTAGACAGTTTTAATCGGTCTTGTATATTGTGTTGAGCATAAATTTGACGATGGTTATGAAGGAGGTAGTTATGAAGGTTAATCTTTATGATATGGTTGTGGATAATGACAGAATTCCATATTTGAAGGGTTCTGGGCGGGTGTCTGCAGGTAAGAGAAGAATATATACAAAACCAAATCAAATAGCAAAGCTGTTGAGAAAGTGCTTTAAGGCAGATCAATTGCTGGAAGAATATATTTGGCTAATATGTTTTGATACAACAATGCAATGTGTTGGCATTTTTGAAATTAGTCATGGAAGCTGCAACCAATCTATTTTGCATATCCCACAGGTATTGCAACGTACGCTGTTGAGCGGAGCGTCAGTTATTGTTTTGGGACATAATCACCCGAGTGGAATAGTAATTCCGAGTAATGAGGATATACAGATGACAAGGCGTTTATGGATTGCAAGTAATATATTGGATATTACATTACTGGATCATATAATCGTGAGTGGAGCCAATAAAAAGGAATACTGTTCCCTGCGCGAAATAAAAGCAGAAATATTTGAGATAAGGGAAGGTAACAATAGAATCAAAGAGATAGAGGAAGGCTTTTAAATAGTTTACCTTTAAGGCGATTTTGGAGTAGGGTATGTAAAGCTCTATGCAATTCAGAAAGAGAGAATATTTGAGACTGTATTTAGCATTTCCGATAACCCTCAAACGTATGTTTTGCCAGTTTGAAAGGGTTATCGAATTTGCATGCCTATAGGAAATTAAAATTCCTAATGAGTTAGGAAACTGAGTTTTTATATGAAAAGCTATAGGAAATACTGAACTTCTTGATTTTTCTCTATTTTTACATATCTTATCTAGTTCTTTCTTTTCATAGCTTTATCGCAGCCAACTTCTGATTCCTCAACCAATTACGTCATCTGAACCACAGATAAATACAATGCGTTATGCAAAGCTAAGAAGGTATCCTAAACGATAATGGTAATAACTACAGAGCTAGAAAACTGAGCTTTTATATGAAAAGCGATAGGAGGATGGAATCATTTTCTCAATCGCTATTTTTACATATCTTATTCAGTTTTTTCTTTTCATAGCTTTATCGTAACTACCTTCTGATCCATTAACCAATCACATCATACAAGCCATCGATAGATGCAATATGTTATGCAGAGCCAAAAGGTATCCTAAATGATAATGTTAAATAGCTACGCAGACGTAGCCTAGAGCGGGATCCATCGGAAAAATATGATCAGATAGTATTTGTTATC
>DWZA01000011.1 GCA_019118365.1 Candidatus Lachnoclostridium stercoravium
GTTCAGCCGTGTATCTTCTTGCCAGCACAGAATGTGCTGACAAGAAGATACACGGCGTTATCTGGCGCACTGGTACAGCATGGCGTTGCAGATCGCAGCCGCGATATTGCTCCCGCCTTTTCTGCCTCTGGCGACGATATAGGGGACGTCCATATCCAGGATGTCCTCTTTTGCTTCCACTACATTTACAAAGCCCACCGGCGCGCCGATGATCAGGCGCAGCTGGTCTTTGGGAAAACGGCCGCTGTCCGCCAACTCTTTCAGGCGCATAAGGGCCGTAGGGGCGTTTCCGCAGGCGATGATCACCGGCTCCTTTAAGGCAGCGCACCTTTCCATGGAAACAGCGGCTCTGGTGATCTGGCGCATCTTCGCCTCCTGCGCCACGTCCTCGTCCGCCATGAAGCAGCGCACCTGTACGCCCAGCTTCCCGGCAGCCGCTTTATTGATGCCTGCCGCCGCCATATTCGTATCCGTGACGATGGTCACCCCTTCTTTTAAGGCCTGTATTCCTTTTAAAACGGCATCCGGAGAGAAGACCAGGTTTTCACCGTAATCAAAGTCAGCGGAAGTGTGGATGCAGCGTTTTACCACCGCCAGTTCTTCCGGCGTCCATCCGCCCATTCCTCTTTTTTTCATCTCTTCTCCGATGATCTCCATGCTCCTTGCTTCGATTTCCTGCGGCTTCATCCCGGCTGTCCCTCCTTTTCCTGCTCTTCCTGTTTTTCTTGTTGTTCCTGCTCTTCTTGCTGTTCTTCCAGCCCTGTTTCCAGTATCCGGTAGATTTCTTTCATATCCACAGACTGCCTTACAAGGTCGGCCAGCCTGTCGTATTCCCGTTCTTTGTATTCCTTCCAGCTAAAAGCCGTCCGCTCCCGGTCCTGAAACAGGCTTCCTGCTTTTTTATGGGGACTCTGTCCCTCCGCCCACCGGGCAAAGGCCTCCGCCGCCCCCGGCGCGTCGAAGAATCCATGGAGATAAGCGCCCCAGACCCGTCCTTCTAAAGAGCAGAGGCCGCTGATCCAGCCGTTTTCCTTGCAGCCTGTCTCATCCTGCTCTTTGCAGATATCCAGAAATTCCCGGCAGCCTCCCATATTCTCCGTAAGGCCCATGTGGATCTCATAGCCTTCCAGCTCCTGGCCGCTCAAAGCTTCCAGTCCCCGGACTCCTCTGCGGACCCGCGCTTTCTCCTGCGTCCTTACTTTTTCTCTGGTAAATACGGTCCGGCAGTCTAAAAGGCCCAGACCTTCCTGTTCTCCCTCTTCTTCCACTCCGTAGGGATCCTTCAGTTCTTTTCCCATCATCTGGAACCCGCCGCATATGCCGGCGACAGGCACGCCTGAAGCGGCCAGCCTGCGGATCTCCCGCTCCAGTTCTGTCTCGCACAGCCATTTCAGATCCGCCATGGTGTTTTTCGTGCCAGGAAGGATCAGGCAGTCTGGCTCCAAAAGCTCCTCTTTCTGGCTGACATATCGCAGGGAGATCCCATCCATACGTTCCAGCACGGCAAAATCTGTAAAATTAGAGATGTGAGGAAGGCGGATCACCGCAACATCCAGTCCGGCCCCTTTTTCCCTTTTCTCCAGCCGTTCTGCCAGGCTGTCTTCTTCTTCGATATCAATATCTCCCATGGGGATCACGCCGATCACCGGCACGTCCGTCTTTTCTTCGATCATCTGTAGGCCAGGCTCCAAAAGCTTCACGTCTCCGCGGAATTTATTGATGATCAGGCCTTTTATCATGCGCTGCTCTTCTTCGTCCAAAAGCTTGACCGTACCGTACAGAGAGGCAAATACCCCTCCCCGGTCGATATCCCCTACCAGAAGGACAGGCGCCTTTGCCAGCCTGGCGATCCCCATATTAACGATATCATTTTCCTTCAGGTTGATCTCCGCCGGGCTTCCAGCCCCCTCGATCACTACGATATCATATTCTTCATCCAGCTTCTTAAGAGCCTTTTTTATCTCAGGGATCAGGCTCTTTTTCATCTTATAGTACTCTGCGGCAGAATAATTTCCCAGGATCTCTCCGTTTACGATCACCTGGCTTCCCATATGGCTGGTAGGCTTTAACAGGATGGGATTCATTGCCACGCAGGGCCGGATCCCAGCCGCTTCCGCCTGGACCACCTGCGCCCTCCCCATTTCCAGCCCTTCTTCTGTAACAAAGGAGTTGAGAGCCATATTCTGGGATTTAAAAGGAGCCGTCCGGTAGCCGTCCTGATGGAAAATGCGGCAGAGCGCCGCTGTGACAAAGGATTTTCCGGAATTGGACATCGTCCCCTGCACCATGATGTATTTTGCCATATGTCATCCTTCCTTTTCTTTCCGCACATCCGCCAGCACTGCTTCCGCTATGCCTTCCGCCGTGAAGACCGCCGCTGTGATATCCACGCGGATCCCTGCTTTTTCCGCCTCTTTTGTGGTTACGGGACCAATGGAAACGATCTTTCCATGAAATCCTTCCGGCTTCCACATGGAAGCGAAAGCTCTCGCCCCGGAACCGCTGGAGAGAACGATATAATCCATATCCTTTCCCAGCCGTCTAAGCTCATCTTCCCGCCTCTGATCCGTCACCGTTTGGTAGACCGCCGCGCCGTCCCAGGCAATGCCCGCCTGGTTTAATGCCCTTGGAAGATCCCTGGAACTTTCTTTGGCGCGGACAAAGAGGACTCTGTCCCTGACAGTAAGCGTCGGCACCCATTCTTTCGCCAAAGCCTGGCTGGAATATACGGAAGGGACAAAATCAGCGATAAAACCGAAGTCTCTTAAGGTTTTTTCTGTTCCTTTGCCGATAACGGCAAATTTTACCTGTCCCAGCTTCCGATGATCCAGCTCCAGCTGGCGAAGCTGTCTGAAAAATTCCAGAACGCCGTTGCTGCTGGTAAAGACGATCCATGTATAGTCTTCCAGCCTTGACAGGCAGGCGGAGGTCTTCTCCGTCACCAGTCCTTCTGTTTCGATCAGGCTTAAGCAGACCGGCTCCGCTTTTAAAGGAAGAAATACTTCTTCCAGCTGTTTTACCATCTGTCTGGTCCCTGTAAAGAGAACCCGTTTTCCAAAAAGGGGACCATTTTCAAACCAGGACAGTTTTTCCCGCAGCTCTGCCACCTGGCCTATGACGATCACCGCAGGCGTCCCTATGTGAGCCGCTTCTGCGATCTCTCCGATCTGATCCAGCCGCCCTGTCGCCGTACGCTGCGCCCCGGTAGTCCCGTTTTCCACCACTGCCGCAGGAGTAGCGGGATCTTTTCCTCCGGCGATCAGCCCGGAGGCGATCTTTTCCAGGCTGTGGACTCCCATAAGAAATACCAGCGTTCCTTCTTCTTTTGCCAGGACGCTGTAATCCAGAGAGCCTGTCTCTTTGTGGCTGCCTTCGTGGCCGGTGATCACATGGAAGGAAGAGGCCATCCGGCGGTCTGTCACCGGAATGCCGCTGTAAGCCGGCGCTCCATAGCAGGAGGACACTCCCGGAACGATCTCAAAAGGAATGCTCCGCTCCGCCAGCTCCATGGCCTCTTCTCCTCCCCGGCCGAAAATATAAGGATCCCCGCCTTTTAAACGAAGGACATATTTTCCCTGTCTGGCCTGCTCCACCAGCAGGCGGCTGATCTCCTCCTGCTTCATGGAATGGCTTCCCATCCGTTTGCCCACGTAAATAAGTTCTGCATCCAGGCGGGCTTCATTTAAGATGGACGGCGAGATCAGGCTGTCGTACAGGATCACGTCCGCATTTCTTACGGCTTCCCAGGCCTTCTGGCTCATAAGCCCTTTATCTCCAGGACCTGCGCCGGCAAGAACCACCTTTCCTACCGATACCTGTTCTGCCAGTTTCTCCGCCAGCTCCCTGGAAAGACGCCTGCCTGAGGGACCGCCCTCTGCTATCTCCATGGCTTTAAATACCGGATGTTTCCCGTCTGCGGCGTACATCACATTCATTTT
Source organism: Candidatus Lachnoclostridium stercoravium (assembly GCA_019118365.1). Classification (GTDB taxonomy): domain Bacteria; phylum Bacillota; class Clostridia; order Lachnospirales; family Lachnospiraceae; genus Lachnoclostridium_A; species Lachnoclostridium_A stercoravium. The sequence goes on from DWZA01000011.1 coordinate 3,939, forward strand.
CAGTCCTTTTTCTGTTGTCTCACAATGGGCGCCGCAGGGAGCGTTGCAGCCGCCTCCTAACGCTGTTAAAAATGTCCGTTCCGCCTCCAGGATCTGCGCCGCTGTTTCGCAGTGGATCGCCTTCATGATCTCTTCCAGCTCGCCGGTCCTGGTTTCCACTGCCAGGATCCCCTGGCCCGCTGCCGGGACAAAGCTGTCCGTATCAAGATATTCAAAAAAAAGTCCCTCCTGCCGGGTTATATCCAGGCGTTTTAAACCCGCCGCAGCCAGAAGGATCCCGTCGTATTCCCCGCTTTTCAGTTTTTCCAGCCTTGTTTCCACATTTCCCCGCAAAAGCCTGATCTGCACCTGGGGATTAATGGCTTTGATCTGAAGTTCCCGGCGTAAGCTGCTGGTGCCGATCACGCTTCCCGGAGCCAGATTGGCCGCCCTCACCCCGTTTCCAGTTACCAGGACGTCCCTGGGGTCTTCCCGCTCCAGCACCGCGCCGATACAAAGGCCTTCCGGAAATTCCATAGGCATGTCTTTTGCGCTGTGAACGGCGATGTCGATAGTCCCTTCCAGAAGCTGTTCTTCCAGCTCCTTGGTAAATACGCCCTTTCCTCCAAAAGAGGTGAGGGACCGGTTCAGGTTCCGGTCCCCCTGAGTCGTTATGGGCACGATCTCGATCTCCACGCCTGCGCCGAATTTTTCTTCAACCGCCTTTTTTACGATCTCCGTCTGCACCATAGCCAGGCGGCTCTTCCTCGTTCCTATCCTTATCTTCATTCTTTCACCCTGCTGCCTTCTTGTAACTGTCCGTCTCCGTCTGTTCCCTGGCGGAAGCCATGGGAAAAATGCCTGTCGTAAAGCCTGGACAGTTGGTAAGTATTTCCCAGGAAACCGCCTACGGCGATCAGCGCTGTCCGGCTGATCCCGGCTTCTTTTGCTTTTTTCCCAATATCCGCAAGTGTTCCCGCAACGATCTTCTCATCCTCCCAGGATGCCTTATATATGACGGCCGCCGGCGTATCCGCCGGGTATCCGCCTTCTATCAGCTTTTCTGCCACTGTCTCCGTCTGTCCCGCGCTTAAAAAGACGACCATGGAAGCCTGGTGAGAGGCCAGGCTCTTTAAATTCTCTTTTTCCGGCACAGGCGTGCGTCCTTCCAGCCGGGTCAGGATCACGGTCTGGCTCACTCCCGGCAGAGTGTATTCTTTTTTCATAGAAGCTGCCGCTGCCTGAAAAGAGCTGACTCCAGGCACTACGTCATAGGAAATGCCCCTTTCCTCCAGCCTGTCCATCTGCTCCCTGTGGGCGCCGTACACGGAAGGATCTCCTGTATGGAGGCGGACGGTAGTCTTTCCTTCGCTCTCTGCTTTCTCCATCACTTCGATCACTTCTTCCAGGGTCATGGAAGCGCTGTTGCAGATCTTTGCCTGCGGCTTTGCGTATTCCAGAAGTTCCGGGTTCACCAGACTTCCTGCGTAGATGATCACATCCGCTTCTTCCAGCAGGCGCTTTCCTTTTACTGTGATCAGTTCCTTATCCCCTGGCCCCGCTCCGACAAAATGTACCATATATCACGTTTCTCCTTCTTTTTCAAACAATTTTCTCACGTCTTCCGCCGCCTTTTTCGTCCTGGCGTGATCCCTTCCGGACGCTGTCACCGCAGCCACCAGGTCGCCTTTCACCGCGATCCCTGGAAAATAAAAATCACAGTTTTCTTTGTTCCCGGCATCATTGACCGGTATGCCCTTTCTCCTGCAAAGCTCTGCTGCCAGGCTGTTGATCTCTTTCTCATCTGCAGCCGCTATCACAAGATCCGCTCCGTCCACATCCTGGAGCTGAAATTCTCTCTTTATCCACAAGAGAAGGCCTTCTTCCCCGTATCTTTCCACTGTTTTTTCCACTTCCGGGGCGACCACCACCACCTGGAGCATTTCTTTCGAGGGAACCGCCGAAGTTTTCTCCAAAACCGATAAAAGGGACTGGATCCGCCGGGCCGCCACCTTTCCTCCGCCAACAAAAACCACTGTTTTTCCGGCCATATCAATAAATAATGGAAAATATTGTTTCTTACCGCCGCTCATAGACATATCCTCTGGGCGTTACCATTTTCCCGTCTATCTCCCTTGTCTGGGAGTTCCCAATAAATACGGTTGTGAACATATCTGTTTCCTTTTCCTTCAAAGCTTCCAGGGTCAGGATCTGACAGCTCTCCCCGTCCCTTCCGATATTGGAGACAATGCCGCAGACCGTATCTTTGCTTTTATATTCCAGAACGATCTCGCAGGCTTTTTTCAGATGATCCTTTCTCTTTTTGCTGGAAGGATTGTAAATGCAGAGGACAAAATCCGCCATAGCCGCTCCCCGCAGCCGCCTTTCGATGGTTTCCCAGGGCGTAAGAAGGTCGCTTAAGCTTATAACTGCAAAATCATGGATCAGGGGGGCGCCTAAAATGGCGGCTCCTCCTATGGCTGCCGTCACACCTGGGACCACCTCTACCTGGATATCCGGATAAGATTTCCCTATCTCCATCATCAGTCCGGCCATCCCGTATACGCCGGCATCTCCGCTGCAGATCATGGCGGCGGTCTTTCCCTTTTCTGCTTCTTCAAAAGCCATCCGGCACCGTTCCTCTTCCCGTCTCATAGGCGTTGTCAGGAACTCTTTTCCCGGAAAATGCTCCTTTACCAGATCCACATATACCGTATATCCTACGATCACGTCGCAATCTTTTAATATTTCTGCAGCTTCCAACGTCATTTTTCTATATTCTCCAGGGCCGATCCCGACCACATAAATTTTGCGCATAAAAAAATCCCCTTTCTCTTTAAGAAATAGCTGCAGTTTCTAGCCATTACAAAAAATCTTAAAGTAGAAAAGGGGAATTGTCAATATTTTCGTATCTGTTCAGCCGTGCGCCAGGATATATGGCTGTTACCTTACCAGGGCCGGTTTATTGCAGTCGTACTTCCATCCTGGGATCAGGTACTGCATAGCCATAGCGTCGTCCCTGTCGTGGGAAGGAAGGCTGTTGTAAAGCTTGTTGGCCTCCATGACTTTTTCCATATCGATAGTTACGCCCATGCCTGGCTTATCCGGAACCTGAAGGTAGCCGTCCACGATCTGCGGCGTATCCTTTAACAGGTTCTGTCCGTCCTGCCAGATCCAGTGGGTATCCAGGGCGGTTGGGTTTCCGGGAGCTGCCGCCGCCACATGGGCAAAGGCAGTCAGGGTGATATCAAAATGGTTGTTGGAATGACTGCCCCATGTGAGGCCCCAGTCGTTTAAGATCTGGGCCATGCGGACGCTTCCTCCAAATCCCCAGAAATGAGGATCCGCCAGAACGATATCCACGGATTTCAGGGAAACCGCGTGATAGAACTGTCTCCAGTCTGTGGCGATCATATTGGTGGCAACTGGAAGGTTTACTGCGTTCTTAAATTCCGCCATGACCTCTCTGCTGGAATATCCTGCTTCCGGCCCGCAGGGATCTTCAATGTAGGTAAGGATCCCTTCCATAGGCTTGCAGACTTCGATCGCCTCCTGCAGGCTCCACGCTCCGTTGGGATCGATATTGATGCGCCCGTTAGGGAACGCCTTCTTCAGCGCACGGATGGACTCCATCTCTTCCGCTCCCTTTAATACGCCGCCCTTTAATTTGAAATTGCGGAAGCCGTATTTTTCATGAAGGACCTGGGCCTGCTCCACGATCCGGTCCGGCGTGAGCATCTCCTGGCGGCGAAGCTTAAACCAGGGATCTGCGCTGTCTTTTTCGTCAATATAAGGAAGATCCGGCGCGGCCTTTTCTTTATCGCTTACATAGAAAAGATAACCTAATGTCTCTACCTTGTCCCGCTGTTTGCCGTCTCCTAAAAGCTGGCACATAGGCAGATCCAGATACTGGCCCAGAAGGTCCAGGAGCGCGCATTCGATCGCCCACTCCGCTTTTACTACAAATTTCAGTTTGCTGATATCCAGGGTCTGGATACCTTCTCCGTCGTCTTCCTTCGCTTTTTTTGCAGATTTGTGTATCGAATCCAGGATCGAGCGGTATGTGCCGATCTGCTTTCCCACAACCAGCGGGATACAGCTTTTCAGCGCATCGCAGGTGTAATCGCCTCCGTGGATCTCGCCGATCCCCGTATGGCCTGCGTCGTCCTTTAAGATCACCAGGTTTCTCGTAAACCACGGCGCATGGGCGCCGCTTAAAGTCATTAGCATACTGTCATATCCTGCTACCGGGATCACCTGCATCTCTGTTACTACCGGGGTTCCCTTACGTTCCATCTTATCATCCCTCCATTTTACTGCTGCTATAAGGTCTACATGGGCCAAAAGACCCTTTGTCATTTGTATCTTAGCACAATATACTCAGTAAAATCCAATTGGCAATATTGATCGGGACAATAAGTAAAACTGATATCACTTTAAAGCGCTTCCTCTTCCCAGCCCCTATCTGTAAGCAGGAATGCAGAAGCGAAGCCTGCCCGGAGAGCGCATTCCCTGGCCAGGTCGAACCGGTAGCAGATCGTGTCTTTGTGGTGGGAATCGGAATTTATCATGATCCGACCGCCCATATCGTGAAGCAGCTTCAAAAGAGACGCGCCTGGATAAGGCATGGTGGTGTATCCTCTGGATATGGCCCCGGTGTTGATCTCGAAGACCAGATCTTTTTTCACAAGGCTTTCCATGACCTCTGCAGCCCGTTTTAAGTAGCGGGGATCTTCCGCGTCAAATAAACGGCCGGTTTCGTTGAATTTTGTTACCAGGTCGAAATGGCCGACGATCTGGCAGTTTGTCCTCTCCGGAACCTGGGCTACAAGGTCGTAATATGCTGCCGTCATCTTATAGGGATCCCCTTCAAAATGCTCCCGGATCATCCGTCTGCTGATCTCCAGGCTCTCGTCCACGCAGCAATACTCTCCATCGTGAAGGATGTAGTGGACCGAACCGATCACATACTCCATATCCGGTTCCGGCTCCCCGAAGATATCCTGTTCCAAGCCTACAAAGATCCTCGTTTTCCTGCCTTCCTTCCTGAATTTTTCCTGAACCGCCCGCGCCTCGCTCCTGTATCTTTCCCTGTCTTCTTTTTTTATGGAAAAGCTGTCGTCAAAAGCCTGGTAGGAATGGCCGGAAAATCCGAAATAATCAAGTCCCAGCTTCTCCGCCGCTTCCGCCATCTCCAAAAGCGTGCTTTTCCCGTCGTCAAAAACAGAATGACTGTGATAATCGCCTCTCATGAACTTATCTCCTTTGCAGATTATGATTACATGTAACAGTTCAGGACGTCCTGAACTGTTACGATTATAATAGTTTTTTACCACAATCTTGTAAATTTTACAAATACGAAATCCGCCAGGATACGTCACTGACGCGTCTTGGCGGATATTTCGTAGTAAAGCAGCCGTTCAGGGCAGCGCTGTTTTGCGCGTTCGGAACGGCTGCCGAAGATTTACATTCGATCAGATTTTTTCCACGTTTTTCGTCACGATCACATTGCTTCCCAGGCCCAGTACGTTTTCGATCACTACCTGCCCTGCCTTTACCGGAGCGGCCAGCTTCTGCTTTTTGATCTCCGCCATTACGTCAAAGATCTTTGCCCGCGGGATCGGCGCGTCCAGCCTTACGCTGGTCAGCGGAAGATCCCCGCCTTCTACCAGCACGGAGGTGGCGATATTCCTCTTTGGATCGGTCAGTTCCTGTACCGCGTATTCTTTTCCTCTTGGACATGTGTTGCCTGTAACGGTGATCTCGCCGGAAGCTTCATTTACTTCCGCCGTCAGGTCGCAGCCCATAGGGCACATGATGCATGTAAATTCCCTTACCATACCACACTCACCTCCAGATTGCTGTTTTTATCCAGTTTATCCGCTTTTACCGGGATCTGGATCATCTCTGCCGGGATCGCTTTTCTCATTTTTTTCTCAAGGACTGTCCTGCCGCCCTGGCTCAGGCGGATGGTGCAGTTCTTCATCGGTCTTCTTACCCTCATGGAAAGTTTAAAATCCGCTTCTCCGCTGATCTTCTGCGGGATGGTGTGGGTAACGTTTCCGTCGGTTTCTACCGCCAGCGCGCACTCTGGCAGACCTTCTTCTTTCAGATAGCGGGCTGCAGAATCCGCCAGTTCCTCTGCTTCCATGGACACAAAGTCTACCAGATCGTGGACCTGGAGAACGTTTCCTGCCGCGAAGATACCGGGAATCGTCGTCTGATGGTTCTCATCCACCACCGCGCCTCTGCTGCGTCCGTCCAAAAGGACTCCTGCCGCCAGAGAAAGCTCGTTTTCCGGGATCAGCCCTACAGAAAGGATCAAAGTGTCGCAGAAATATTCTTTCTCAGTTCCTGGGATCGGCTGCATATGGTCGTCTACCTGGGAAACTACGACGCTTTCCAGCCTGTCCGTACCGCGGATCTCTGTTACGGTATGGCTTAAATAAAGAGGGATGCCATAGTCGTTTAAGCACTGCTCGATATTTCTCGGAAGGCCGCTGGCGTAAGGCTGCACCTCAAATACCGCCTGCACATGGGCGCCTTCCAGGGTCATTCTCCTGGCCATGATCATGCCGATATCTCCGGAGCCAAGGATGACCACCTCATGGCCTACCATTTTATTCTGAAGGTTTATGTAGCTCTGAGCCACGCCTGCCGTATAGACGCCTGCAGGCCTCTGGCCTGGGATACTGATGGCTCCTCTTGTCCTCTCCCTGCAGCCCATGGTCAGGATAACTGCTTTCGCCTGGATCTCTAAAAGTCCGTCTTTGGATGCCGCCGTTACCAGTTTGTCCTTAGAAATATCGATAACAGTTGTTTCCGTAATATAGGGGATCTTTTTTTCTTCTACTTCGTCGATAAAGCGCTGGGCGTATTCCGGACCGCTTAACGTCTCGCCGAACCTGGTCAGGCCGAAGCCGTCGTGAATGCACTGCCTTAAGATCCCGCCCAGTTTATTTTCTCTTTCCAGGATCAGGATATCCCGGATCCCTTTTTCCCACAGGCGTACAGCTGCCGCCAGGCCTGCCGGACCGCCTCCAATGATCACTACGTCTGCCTTTTTCATGATTCTTCCCTCACCCTTCCTGTAAACATATATCCGCCTTCTTTTGAGTACCGTACCTCTTCCGGTCTAATCCCCAGCTCTTCTTCGATCATCTTCGTGATCCTTGTCTCGCAGTAGCCGCCCTGGCATCTGCCCATGGTGGCTCTTGTCCTGTTCTTGATGCCGGTCACTGTATGGACGCCCAGAGGATTGTGGATCGCCTTCAGGATCTCGGCCCTGGTCACATTTTCACAGCGGCATACGATCTCGCCGTAATCCGGATCCTTCTCTATGGCCTCTTTCTTTTCTTCCGTACTCATTTCAATAAATTTGCGGATCCCTTTCCTCCTTGGGTTAAAGGAAGGATTCTTTTCCAGGGAATCTCTTTCCGCTATGATCTTTACCGCTCTTCTGGCAAGAGGAAGGGCGCAGGTAATGCCTGGGGACTCAATGCCTACCAGATTTACCGTATTAGGATTTTTTTCATCTGCTTCCAGCAGGAAATCCAGGATCTCCCCTGTTTCCGGGTCGTAGCGTTTCCACCGGATCCCGGCGAAGTTGCGGATAAAGTAATCGCGCTTCATCTCTTTGAACATCCTGCTTCCGTCCCGGATCAGGCCGTCCAGATGTTCCTTTGTGACGCTGTAGTCCTCCCGGCCTTCTACTTCGTAGGAATCCGGCCCTACCAGAACGTTTCCGTCTACCGTAGGAGTCGCGTGAACGGCAAATCCGCCCTTTGCGTTTGGCGCCGGGTAGACCGGGATATTTAAGAACTTTCCTGCTTTTTTATCCAGGACAAAATACTCTCCTTTAAATCCTTTCGTAGGATAGTAAGGATAGCCCAGCATCTGGGAGATCTCCGGCGCGTACATGCCGGCGCAGTTGATCACCCATTTTGCCTGAAAGCTTCCCTTCGGCGTTTTCAGGATGTACATGCCGTCCTCTCTGGCGATATCCTCCACCTGCGCGCCAAAGAAGAACTTTGCTCCGTTTTCACAGGCGTTTTCCGCCAGAGCGATGGTGTACTGCATAGGATCCAGGATCCCGGACGACGGCACGTACATTGCAAATTCCCCACCTGCGCTGGAGTCGATCTGGTTCAGCTCCTCTTTATCGATCATCCGCAGGCCCTTTACTCCGTTCTGTTCTCCCACTGCCTTGAACTTCAGGATATTTTTCCTGTCTTCCTCTGTAAATCCTACGACGACCTTTCCTGTTCGTTTAAACGGGATATCCAGTTCTTCTGCCACCTGGTCAAATTCCTGGTTTCCTTCCACCGCGCATTCCGCCTTCAGGCTGCCCGGCTTATAGGTAAATCCCGCGTGGAGCATCCCTGTGTTCCTGCTGGAATTTCCGCAGGCCACATCCAGCTCTTTTTCAAACACCCCTATTTTTAACTGATAGCGTGACAGCTCTCTCGCTACGGCGCACCCTACTACGCCGGCGCCGATCACGGCAGCATCCAATCGTTCCATCCGTGAACCCTCCTTCTGATAAATGTCTTCCGATCCGGTTTTTGCCGGCCTCTTATGTCTACACTTTTACCACTTGCCGAAAAACTTCTCAATAGGATGTCCGCCGGATAGACCGCATAGGGCTTTCAGGCAATTTTTTATACAAATTTGTCTTTTTTATTAATGATCCTCTCCTGATTCTGGATCAGATGGGCCGTCATAGCGTCGGCAGCAGCCGTTCCCTTATGGGCTGCGATGGCCTCGCAGATCCTCCTGTGGGCTGCCAGCGTCCGCTCCTTCAGCCGGTCGTGGGTCACATTTTCCTGGAGGATGATCGTATGGCAGATGGCCGGATAAAGGCTGTGGATCACCAGGTTCCTGCTGCATCCGGCTATAAATGTATGAAATTCCATATCTGTCTCGTAGTAATTCTCCCCCTTTCTGCAGGCTTCCTCCATCCGCCTGCAGATATCCTTTAACTGGCTGATCTCGCCTGCAGTGGCATTTTCCGCTGCCAGAGCCGCCATTTTCGGTTCGATCAGAAGGCGCACTTCCAAAAGATCCATGACCAGTTTGTCTTTATCGCAGATCATGGAAAGCCCCAGGGGATCGTCGCTCATCCCCAGCTTTGACGATACGAAGGTGCCGGAACCCCGCCGGACCTCCAGCACGTTCCGCTCCGTCAGTATTTTTATCGCCTGTCTTACTGTAGTCCTGCTCACTTCCAGGCTTTTCGCCAGCTCGATCTCATTGGGCAGCTTCGCCCCCACCCGGTAATTTTCCCGGTAGAGCATATCCGAGATCACATCCGCTGTTTTTTCCGGAAGAGATTTGTAATTTATCTTTCCCATTATAAGTAAAACTGAACGCCCCTTTCACTATTTTTAAGTAGCTATCTCTTTCAAAAAAGGTTATAATCAACTGTAACAGTTCAGGACGGCGGGAAAACAGGGGCAAAAACAGGCGTTAAGCTTGCTTATAAGCATATTTTTGCCCCTGTTTTCACATCGGACAGCGTGCCCCCTAGGGTATGGACATCCGATGCTTCTTGTCCGGCCCTGGCCGGGCAAGAAGATGTGCCGTCCTGAACAGTTACATTTTAACACAAATTTAATGCTCATTGGAAGAAGGTAATTTTATGGAGAGTTTTTTCAGAATGCTGGATGCGCAGGCGGTACTTCTCGTATACCTCTGTATTGGATTTTATTGTGCGAAAAAAGATATTATTGATGGGCATACAAAACAAAAACTTACGGATCTGATCCTGCAGATCACGCTGCCATGTATGATCTTTGAGTCTTTTGACCGTCCTCTGACGCCTGAGCTTTTAAAGCAGACCTTCGCAGTCCTGATGGTGGCCCTGATGATCTCCATATTGTCCTATCTGTGCGGAAAGGTTTTATACAACCGCTATCCATGGGAAAAGAAAAGTGTTCTTCAGTACGCGACTCTTGTAAATAACTGCGGTTTTCTTGGACTTCCTATGGTCTCCGCCGTCTATGGCTCGGAGGGACTTCTCTTTGCTTCGATCTTCATTATTCCCAACCGGATCTTTATGTGGACTGCAGGGATCAGCATTTTCACAAAAGCCGACCTGAAATCCAATTTGAAAAATATCCTCCTTAACCCCTGTATCATCACTGTAATTCTTGGTCTGGGCAGAAGGATCCTGAATATTCCTGTTCACGAGGTGATCGATACGGCTGTTTCCGCCATAGGCCAGGTCACCACGCCTCTTTCCATGTTCGTCATCGGGACCATGGTGGTTGGGGTTTCCATCCCTTCCCTTTTTGAGAAGAGCATTTTCTACCTTTCATTCGTCCGTCTTATCGCTCTCCCGATGGCTGCTCTTGTGATCTTAAACCTTATACATATGTCTCCGCTCCTTACCGGTGTTTCCCTGATCCTTACCGGGATGCCAGCAGGATCTACCAGCGTTTTGCTGGCTGTCAAATACGGAGTCAACGCGGACTATGCTTCCCGATGCGTGGTCATGACCACGATCCTGTCATTGATCACCATACCGATCCTCATGCTGTTTTTGTGATCTGGCAGCTTGAATCATTCTGTTATCCGGCGGTTTTTCCGAAAAAGGAACGGCCTGGCCGGACCGTCACATTTTTTCGGCAGCAGATCCAGTAAGCTGCAGCCGCCGTCAGGATCTCTGTGATCCAGAAGCTGTGCCATACTCCGTCCGCCCCCAGGAATCTGCTTAAGATCCACGCTGCGGGGATGATGACCAGCACATAGCGGAACAGGGCGATCATAAGGGACGGAACTCCCATGCTAAGCCCCTCCAGGGTGCCGGAGGATACCACGGAAACAGAAGAGATCATAAAGCCTGCGCTGATGATCCTCAGCGCCTTTGCCCCCGCTTCTATCGTTGTCCCGTTAGAAGTAAACATACCCATCAGCATTTCCGGTACTGCAAAGCACAGCCCGGTCCCTGCCGCCATGATCACTGCGGTCAGCGCCAGGGCGACGGCATATATCTTCCTTACTCGTCCATATTCTCCCGCCCCGTAATTGTATCCGACTAACGGCCTTACTCCCTGGATGATTCCGTTTGCCGGAAGATAGAGGAAGGTCTGAAGCTTATAATAAACGCCCAGTACGAATACGTACGACTGGGAATATCCCGCCAGAATCACATTTAACGAAGAGATCAGCAGGGACGGAAGGGCCAGATTCAGGCTGGCCGGTATCCCGATGGCATAAAGCCGGCGGCACATATCTTTTTCCAGGGCGATCCTGGACGGCCAGAAATTTACCGCTATAGGCCTGACTTTATAGATCGCCAGATATAAGAGAAGAGAAACCGTCTGTCCCAGACCGGTAGCCAGAGCCGCTCCCCGGATCCCCATGGCTGGGATCGGACCCAGGCCGAAGATCAGCAATGGATCCAGGATAATATTGGCGATACATCCGCTCATCAGACATATCATTGTCACTCCCATCTTTCCTACAGACTGGAAGATCTTTTCCAGCGAAAGCCCCCACGCGATGATCACGGAAAAACTGAATACGATATTGGAATACTCAAGCCCCATCCGTACAAGCTCTTCATCTGAAGTGAAGAGACGGAGGAATATGGGCATGGCGGCAATACAGCCTGCGGTCAGGATAACGCCGTGTATCGTGCTTAAGATCAGACCCTGGGCCGCCGCGCTGTCCGCCGCCTTTTTATCCTGGGCCCCCAGATAATAAGAGATCACTGCGTTAATGCCAATGGCAAATCCAATGGTCACCGCGTTGACCAGGTTCTGCACTGGATAGACCAGAGACAGAGCCGTCATGGCCTTCTCACTGATCTTGGCCACAAAAAAGCTGTCTACAATATTGTAAAGAGAGTTTACCATCATGGATATCACCATAGGCAGCGCCAGCGTCAGGATCAGTTTCAGCACTGGCTGTTCTTTCATATATGTCTGTTCCATTTTATTCCTCCGATTTATTATGATACCAGGATCCAAAGGTTATCATGTCTGACGATCTATTTCAGGGATCCTCAGGCGGCTGAAAATTTTTGCCTTTCGAAACCCATAAAAAAGCCACATGACTGTCCGCAGCAGACAGCCATGTGGCGAAAAATAGAGTCTCTCCAGAAAAATCCACATCTTGTTTTATGGCGCCATCTTACCACAGACCTTCCGGCCCTGTCAAGGAGGCTGGCAGAGGAATAGCAGAAAAATTGCAACAAGCTCAGCCGTGTATCTTCCCTCCAGCACAGAATGTGCTGGAGGGAAGCCCTGGATATTATCCCTATGCCAGGATATATGTCATGAAAAATTTTGACATATTTCAAACATTACTACGATGGAAAATTTAACATTCCATTTATAAACTGAAACCAAGGCGTCCCCGGAAGCCGGGACGTATTATAAAAGAAAGAAGGAACAGGTATATGAAAAGAAAACATGTTATTTCCTGTCTCGTGGCAGGTGCTCTCGTACTTGGCGGCCATCAGGCATGGGCGGCGACCGTTCACTACAACGACTCCAGCGTGACCGGAGGCGCAGAAGCATGGAACCAGTATGTAGCCGGCTGGGACGCTCTGGCCAATGATTTCACACACGTATCCCTTACCCCAGGCGGAGCAGCTACTGAGCTGAACTTTGCATGGTACAACGAGGGCGCTCAGGGAACTCCTGTGGTCTACTTCGGTACCGATCCGGCAAACCTGACCGCTTACAACGGCATGTCCAGCTCTGTTGACGCCAGCCTGACCCAGGGAAGGACTTTCTGCTACAACTATGTTACTGTGCCGGGACTTCAGGAAAACACCACCTATTATTACTCCGTAAATAAAAGCGGCGTGATCACGGAGCCGCAGGAGTATAAGACCGGAAGCTTCTCTGACGTAAATATCCTTTACTTCGGCGACCCGCAGGTAGGCGCTTCCAAAGGACAGCCTCAGGGAGAAGGCAAACTTTCTGATGCAGACGGCGCGGCAAATACGGCAGCCCGCAACGACGGTTTTGCATGGGACCGCACCCTTGACATCGCTCTTGCTCATAACCCGAACATCAACTTCGCCATCTCCGCCGGCGACCAGGTAAATAAGACTGGAAAAGCCAAAGAAGAAGAGTATGCGGCTTATCTTTCCGCAAGTGCTTTAAGGAGCCTTCCAGTTGCCACTACCATTGGAAACCACGATTCCCTGAATCCTGACTATTCTTACCATTTTAACAATCCGAACCCCATCGGGCTTGGCAAGACTCAGGCAGGCGGCGATTACTACTACTCTTACGGCCCAGGCCTCTTCATCGTGCTGAACACTAACAACTACAATGTAGCGGAGCATGAGCAGGCGATCCAGATGGCGATCGAGAACTTCCCGGACAAGCAGTGGAGAGTCGTGACCATTCATCAGGATATCTACGGTTCCGGACTGGATCATTCAGATACCGACGGCATGATCTTAAGAACACAGCTGACTCCGATCTTTGACAAGTACGACATCGACGTTGTTCTTCAGGGACACGATCACACCTACAGCCGTTCCAAACTGCTTTACGGCGACGGCCAGGCACACAACTCCTATGAGTTCCGCCTGAATGAAGCCGGCGACGACTATGACTGGGATAACGCTTATAACCGGGCTACCGGCGAAAAGATCAACCTGTATCCGGATGCAAACGACGCGGCGGCAACTGCAGCTCACGACGCATTTATCCAGGACAATAACTGTTACAACCTGGCAACCGACGGAAGCCAGATGAGCGTGACCAATCCTCAGGGAACTCTTTACATGACGGCTAACTCTGCTTCTGGTTCTAAATATTACGAGCTGATCAGCGCGCAGCAGGATTATATCGCAAACAGAAGCCAGAACTGGCTGCCAAGCTACTCCATTATCAACATGACTGAAAATTCCTTCAAGATCACCACGTATCAGATCGCGGACGACGGAAGCGTTCAGACGATCGACGATACCTTTACGATCAACAAATCTTCAAACTAAGGATAACGGAGACACATAATGCAGTTGAAAAGTAACATCACAAGATACATTATCACAGCTGTGATCCTGGTCCTCTTCATTGTTTTCGCTGTGCGCTTAAACAGTGTGACCAAGATCCAACTGGTCAACCGCACCGGTCAGACTTTTGAGACCGGTGTGGTTGTTGACATTTTACAGGATAATATCCAGGAAGACGGAGCCAGGATCGGCCAGCAGGTAGTTGACATTCAGATGACCAGCGGTGAAAAAGCGGGCCAGATCCTGACAACTACCAGCAGCGCCGGTTATCTTTTCGGAGCCGCCTGCACCGTAGGAATGAAAGTCATCGTCATCCAGAGCGTATCAGGGGATACGGTAGTTACCAGCGTTTATTCCGCCGACCGGACAGCGGTGGTCATAGGATTTGCTGTTTTATATATTCTCCTGCTCTGCCTGGTAGGCGGAAAGCAGGGAGTAAAAGGCGCTCTTGGGCTTATCTTCACCTTCGCGTCCATCATCTTCATCTACCTGCCGATCGTCTATATGGGCTATTCCCCTTTCTGGACTTCGGTATTTATCTGCTCCATGACCGCAGCCGTCACTCTGTACTTTATCGGCGGGGCGACGAAAAAGACGCTGTGCGCTACGGCAGGGACTCTGGCAGGCGTGATCTTTGCAGGCGTTGCGGCCACTATATTTTCAAAAATGTCCGGCATCACCGGCTGGAACGTATCCGACATCGAAAGCCTGATGACCCTGCACCAGGTCGGCGGCATTCAGGTCGGCGGCCTTTTATTCTCCGGCCTTCTGATCAGCGCCCTGGGAGCGGTCATGGACGTGGCCATGTCCATTTCCAGCGCTATGCAGGAGCTGTGCGATCAGCGGCCTGATATCAGCCGCCTGGAACTGATGAAAGCCGGCATGCGGGTAGGCCGCGATATGATGGGAACTGATTCCAATACCCTGATCCTTGCCTTTGCCGGGACCAGCCTTTCCATGCTGGTACTTGACTATGCCTACGACCTGCCGTTTCTGCAGATCATCAATTCCAACAACATCGGCATCGCAGTTATGCAGGGTCTGTCCGGAAGCTTCGGCATCGTGCTTTCCGTTCCGGCCACCGTGCTGTTAGCAGCCTGGATCTATACGTGGGAAAGGCCGAAGGAAACGTAATGCCTTCCCCGGCCTTTCTAAACTTTCAATAATTTGCGAAGCAGCGACATCACTGCCCCGGCAAGGGCGCAGACCATGAAAAGTTCATGGTACTGGTTCACCGCTCTTATAAACAATTCGATCCCCTGGACCAGCTGCGGATCGCCTGCAAAAAACGTCTCCAGCTGGGAAAAATATCCTTCCGCCCTGCTTATTCCAATGATCAGGACCACACAGAGGATAAACGGAACAAATCCACGTCCTGTATCGTAGGACTTCATCCGCAGGCCGCCTCCGGCGGCTTTTTTTGTCCCGATCCACAGGCTCCATACCAGGCCGGCAAGCAAAACCGCAGCCGCCAGGCCTCCGTAGGCAAAAAGAGCGTGGCTGCGGGCCTGGATCGCCTCAGAGATCCTTCCAAGCTCCGTCCTGTTCTGGTAAAACGACCAGGCCGCTACTCCAGTCATTCCTGCCATCAGCACAAAGCAGGCGGCCTGCATAAGACGGGAGGTCAGGATCAGGATCCCGGCTGCTGTCTTTTTAACCGTATTTTCTGCCGCTTCTGTCTGTTGGGCGTTTTTTTGCCGTTCCGTGTCCTTCTCCCACCGCTGCAGCCGCTCTTCCAGATTTTTTATCCGCTCTTCCTTCTTTTTCTCCGCTTTCCTGGCGGCTTTTCTGTCAGCAGGTTTCTCCGCTTTTACCTTGGCTTTTGCTCTGGATCTGGGCTTGTCCGATGGCTTTGCAGTCCGGGCTCTGGACTTTGGCTTATCCGGCTGAGAACCTTCCGAAGGACCGCCTTCCTTCCCCGGCGCAAATGTTCTCTCAGATCTTTCTTCCGCCTCCCGGCCTGTTGCTTCATTCTGGCCCGTTGCTTCATATATATCCTGTTCGTTCAAGGGCGCTCCGCAATTGCTGCAGAACTTCCCTTCCGCTTCCGATCCACATTTTGGACAGATCATGTCTCTCATCTCCTGTATTTTCTTCTGTCTGGGCGCAGCGGCAGCGCCGCCGCTTTCTGTCAGCAGTAACATTTGTACCAGTATAATCGACTTCGCCCCAAACTGCAAGTATAACAAACGTAACAGACAATAAGCCTGGCCGGCCTGGGAGGCGGATGGTTGTCTTTCCTTCTCTTCTGAACTATAATAAACTGTAACAGACAATAAGCTTATCAAAATGAACGGGAGATAATGATCTATGACAGAGAAGATCCTGCCGACCCACATCGTAGCCGCCGCAGGTGTGGTGCTCAATGAGAAAAATGAAGTTTTGCTGGTAAATACCTATAACGACGGCTGGGTGCTTCCCGGCGGCGAAGTAGAGATCGGAGAAAACCTGATAGAAGCCGTCCAGCGGGAGATCCGGGAAGAATCCGGGATCTTTGTCCAGGTAGGAGAGCTGTTCTGCATTTCCTCCAACACAGCCTCGTATCCTGGATACGGCGGAGTAAAGACTGTCCCTACAAAAGTCATTCTGGATTTTATCTGCCAAAGGCAGGACGGGACCCTTCAGTGTTCTGATGAAACATCGCAAGCCGCCTGGTTTCCAAAAGAAAAAGCCCTGGAAATGATCCGGGCCTCTTCAAATATCGAGCGCTACAAAGCCTTTCTGGAATATACCGGCCGGCCGTTTTATCTGGAATACCACACAAAACCGGTCTTTGAGCTTCGCACAAAACGGCTTTTCTAGCTTATCACCGCGCATTAATACTATTTACAAAGACGATCCAGCAGCCGAAATCTCCGATCCGTTTCCGGTTGTAGCGGTCGTCTTCTTCATATCCCAGCTGGTCTCTCCATCCGGCAGGCTTGCCCTGCATTTTCAGATACCTGGCCAGCTGATTGAATTTCACGATCAGAGAATTGTGGCAGGCGGTCCGGCTTTCGTCATGGGAAGCTTTCTCCTCCCTGCTCCACAAAAGCCAGCTGGAGCGAAAGCCCATATATTTATTGGCCGTCTGGATCAGCTCTTCATAGAGTTCCAGTCCGTCTTCATCGTCTCCGATCTCCTCCAGCATCTCCTGATGAAGCGTTCTCGCTTCCTCCACATCCATCGTCATTGTCTTTTCCAGATAATCTTCATAACTTACCGGTTTCATACATCCTTCTCCTTTCATCCGCTGATCATGTCCGCAAACGCCGCGATCTCTTCAATGCTCACCGGCTTCATCCGGTTCGCATCCACTCCCACGTCGTATCTGCGTATCCTTTTCTCCAAATTGCTAAAATTATATTCTTCCTTATTGTGCTGGTGGCCGTGAAGATCTATGGAGCCTTTAAAATATCCGTTCCACTCTTCAATGGGATAATGAAACAGGATAAACTTGCGGTTCTGCCAGTTCAGCTCATAATAATCCCGGATCCATTGGAACAGTCCCTGGTCAAACTCCCTGTTATCCGCAAACCGGTCGTGATTTCCCCGGATCAGATATTTCCTTCCCTTCAGCTGAGACAGGATGCCGGCCGCAAAATCCGGCCCCTTCATCGTAAGATCGCCTAATATATAGACTTCGTCATTAGGCTGTACCGTGCGATTCCAATTCCGGATCAGCGCCTCGTCCATCTCCTCTGCGGCAGAAAACGGCCTTCCTGTGTGACTTATGATATTCTTATGCCCAAAGTGAAGATCTGACGTAAAATATATCATTTTCCCTTCCCTCCTTCCACAGGCTGCGGGCTTTTTTCGTTCCATATGGCAAAGCCCAGGATCAGGATCCCGCCTGCTATCTGCTGAGGACTCATATATTCTCCAAGAAATACGGCGGAGATCAGAACGGCGGTAAGCGGATCGATATAGCTTAAGATCGCCGCTTCCTGGCCTCTCATGTCCTTCAGCGAGGAAAAATACAGACAATAGGTGATCCCGGTATGGACAAGCCCCACTGTCAGAAGGCAGGCCCAGCCCGCGCCGTCCAGCCCGCTCAGATGTACGCCGCCTGTACACGCCACATACGGGACCAAGATAATGATCGCAGCGAAAAACTGAAGGAGCGTCCGGTGGATCCCGGCCACATGTCTGATAAACTTATTTAAAAGGATGACCGACGCATAAAAGACGGCTGCCCCCAGGCCAAAAAGCACTCCCACAACATCTGTTCCGCCTTTTCCCAGACTGTCCGTCCCGATGATCAGGACCAGCCCGGCAGTAGACATGACAAAACAGAGGATCTGCTTTCCTGTCAGCCGCTCCCGGAATAAAAGGGGACACACCACAGTCACGATCACCGGAGCGAAATAATAGCTTAAGGTCGCCGCTGAGATGGTGGTGTATTTGTATGCTTCAAACAGCAGGATCCAGTTGATCCCCATAGCTATGCCGGAAGCCAGCAAAAGGGGTATCTCCCCCTTGATCATCCGCAGATCCAGCTTCTGCCCGGATACCGTAAGGTAAACCAGGATCAGCGCCGACGCCAGGATGGCTCTGTACAGGGCCAGTTCCCCGGAGCTGACGGAAATATTTCTTGTAAACAGGCCCAATGTCCCAAAAACAGCCATGGATATGATAAACATGGCCTTTGTGCCCGGCTGGTTCTTCAATCGCTTATATCCTCCTGATCTCTGTAAATTCAAGGGTAAAACCGACTTGCGCGGCCTGATTACATTATGTATCGATCCGTTCCATATCTACAAGGGCGCGATTCCGATAGATCAGGTCTGTCCTTTCGGTAAAACCCATTTTTTCCCAAAAAGCGTTCCCGTTTTCGTTGCGGGCAAATGCAACTAAACATACCTTGTTGATCCCCTGTGTTTTTAATGCGTCCAGAGCAGCTTCGACCAGCTTTTCGCCAATTCCCTGCCGCTGATATTCTAAAGCCACGGCCGTATGGCTGATATGACCGCGGCGGCCGTCATGGCCCGCAAGGATCGCGCCGACAATGCGGTCCTGTTCCACAGCAACAAAAGAGGTATGGGGATTCCGGGTAAGATATCTCCCAATTCCTTCGCGAGAATCATCTATGCTATTTAATCCCATGCCAGGACAGCTAAGCCATAGAGCGTATACACTGTCATAGTCATCCAATCGCATACTCCGTATTTCCATAATTACTCCCTCCAAAGAATCAAGCGGCCTTCTTAAAAGGTCAATACCGCCTAAACTTACTTCACTGCTCTGGTAGCTAAAAAAGTCGGGACATTATAGTCGTGCAAAACGCCATATTTTGATGTATCTTCATATAAATCTGTAAGAGTAAAACCTGCTTCTAATTGCCCGCCGATCTGTTCTTCTAAAGTATGCGAAAATGCGATCCCCCAATTATTTTTTATCGAATCTTCATATGCCACAGGATCCTTAAGCGGATTAAAAGGCAATCTATATTTCATATTCGTTTCCGTTTCATCAAAAATATATGCAAATCCATTATTTAAGCCGCAAAGAAGAATCCCGCCTTTTTTCAAAACGCGATAGCACTCTTTAAAAATCGGTTTAACATCTTCAACGTAACAATTCGATACTGGATGAAAGATCAGATCAAAGGCTCCGTCTTCAAAAGGCAGCCTTTTTGTCATATCCGCCTGAATTACATTTACCGTATATCCTTCACGTTTTGCAACCATTCTTTCACTCTCACATTGATTTCCAGAATAATCTAAAACCGTACATTTTGCGCCTAATGCTGAAAATATCGGGATCTGCTGCCCGCCTCCGCTTGCCAGGCCAAGTACATCTTTCCCTTTTAATTCACCAAACCATTCATGCGGAACATACTTAGTCGGTGTTAAAAGCACATCCCATTGGCCATTTTGCGCAGCATTAAATTCTTCATGAGAAATAGCTTTTCCCCATTCCCATCCAGATTCACACCAGGCGTCTATCGTCTTAGCGTTTATGTCTTGGTATCTCATATCTTATAGCTCCCTTATATCCACAGAACAGGCATATAAGGCATATAGACCTGGATTTATCCTGTTCTGTTTATTCCATACAAATAATTTCGATAACCGCAAAAGCCCCTGGCTATGGCTTTCATACCACAGCCAAAGGGCTTTCTAACAGGTGTTACTGTGCAGGGCCGGTCACATTATTCCCACTCAATGGTTCCTGTTGGCTTTGGCGTAAGGTCGAAACAAACGCGGTTAACGCCTGGAACTTCTTTCGTGATACGGTCGGTAATGTGCTGCAGCAGGGCAAACGGCACGTCCTCCACAGTAGCGGTCATAGCGTCTCTTGTGTTCACCGCGCGGATGATCACCGGCCATTCAAAGGAGCGTTTTCCATCTTTCACTCCCACAGACTTAAAGTCAGGAACAATAGTAAAGTACTGCCATACCTTTCCTTCCAGGCCGTTCTTTGTAAATTCCTCACGGAGGATGGCGTCAGACTCCCGAACCGCTTCCAGACGATCCCTTGTGATCGCTCCCAGGCATCTTACGCCCAGTCCCGGTCCTGGGAATGGCTGACGGTATACCATACCATCCGGCAGGCCCAAAGTCTTTCCAACAACACGCACTTCATCTTTAAAAAGCAGCCGCAGCGGTTCTACCAGGCTGAACTGCAGGTCTTCTGGAAGGCCGCCTACATTATGATGAGCCTTTACCCCGCCGCTTTCCAGAATATCGGGATAGATCGTTCCCTGAGCCAGGAATTCGATGCCTTCTAATTTCCGAGCCTCTTCCTCGAATACGCGGATAAACTCAGCGCCAATGATCTTGCGTTTTTGTTCTGGATCATCCACACCTTTCAGTTTATCCAGGAAGCGGTCAACCGCATCCACATAAACTAGGTTGGCGTCCATCTGATGGCGGAACACTTCTACAACCTGCTCCGGCTCGCCTTTGCGGAGAAGTCCGTGATTTACATGCACGCACACCAGCTGCTTGCCGATCGCCTTGATCAAAAGCGCGGCTACAACAGACGAATCCACGCCGCCAGACAAAGCCAGCAGCACCTTCTTATCCCCTACCTGCTCCTGGATCTCCTTTACCTGCTCCTCAATAAATGCATTTGCCAGTTCAGCCGTCGTAATGCGGACCATATCGTCCGGTCGTTTGTTGTTATCCATTGCTTTCTCTCCTTTTGTATTTATAAAATTTGATTCGGTCATGTATAAACCCCTTCTGCTTTCAATCATAACATATATCCTGAGTTTTTCAAACTGGATTTTAATTTTGCATTCATAGCTTGCATTCATAGCTATGGCCCCGATAAATGGGAAATTTTCTATCCAAAATGAAATGGGATAACCATATCAAGTAAAAATGCTAGAACAAGGGGAAATTGCTGTAATCCCAAACCAAGTCATCGCATAGCTTCTTGGAAAAAATCCAGCTATAAATTTTGAATATAAATAGTAGCTTGTAACCATTCCAACAAAAAATACAAATACATTTATGGCTGCTCTAATGGAAGAATTGCTATAAATTGAGATACAAACAGCAATCAATATCCAAATTGCAAGGCGTCCCAAAAAATTTCTAAAATCCAAACTCTCAATTATGAATGGTAATTCATTTGACGGAGTTGTATCTAAGAACTTTGAAATGATACCTAATACAATTCCCAAAAGCAAAATAGCAATGGAACAAAAAACTTTTTTGCTTAATGGTATCTGTTTGTTTACACGCCTAATATTATTTAAAAACTTGTTCATAGACATCTCCCAAATTCTGATTTGTCGCTCTCTTGCTTTCCCCCTCGCTGCGGCTTAGGATTTTTTAGCAAATCCGACTTCTGCACAATCTTTTTCAACCACTTCTTTTCTTCCTCTGACAGCTTCTTGTAATTCAGTTTGAGCTGCTTACAGATAAATGCCATAGCTGCCTCTTCCAGGGCGCTAAAAAATTGTCCTTATAGGCTCCCGCAGATTAAAGGCTAGTATTATAATTTTTCATATATCAGCTTTATAATCTCTTGATTTCGATTCGATGACAATTTTTTCTTTACTTGGATTAAAGTTTCTTCATATCCTCCTTTATCTATAACGTTCCTTAAAACAATCTTTTCGCAGTCTGCAAACTTTACCGTAACAAAGTCGAACAGCTCTTCTCCTGTGAGTTTTGTAATTACTCCCTCACCCCAACGCTTATGTCGTATATGCTGTCCTACATAAATTGTTTTTTGCTCTCTGTTTCCTGTATACCGCTCAACCATATATTCTATAAACGATTTAAGAATGTAAATATAATCATCAAAATTACATTCTATTTCTTTAAAACATCTATTTCTCCACTCCACCGAGCTTCTATTTTTTTCAAACAAGTCGTTTATTTCAGAGCAGATATATGTTATTCCAGGAACAATAAAATAAGCAAACTCTTTAGGAAAACTAAAACTTTCATGTTCTTTCCAATACTTGTCTTTTCCTATCCGAATATGTAATAGTAAATGTTCCAGGTAATTACAATAAACCAGTCTTTCTGCTTTTTGATACTCATAAGGTTGTTCTCTTGCAAAATTACTTTCTCCAAGATTATACCCTTTATCCTCGTCAATGTGATGACAAAACAATCCCTCTTTTGTTCTTGTTATTCGCTTGCTTCTCGTATTACACATCACATTAGTGAAATAGTCACATTTAGCTGCACCATATTTTACCTTTAAGTATCCTACTAACGTCTCATAATTCATTTCCATCTCTGTTAGTATCTCATTATGTTCCATTTAACCTTACTCCTCCCTTCATAAAGTTTATATAGATTATTTTCACTTTACCATACTGTCAGCAATTCTTCCACAAGAAATACGGGGACACATCCGCCGCCATGCCCCACATTCCTATCGTTCCAACGCTCTCTCGATTTTTTGCTTCTGTCCTCTTAAATCATTCTGTTTTTCATACAATCATCTTATATATAGGTATCAAAAAGGCATCACACTACAACACTAAGAGCCGGAAGTCCGCTATTTATGCGGCTTCCCGGCTCTCTGTTTATTGTTTTCTCCCAATCAGAGACAACAAATTCTCCATAATAGACTTTAAGTCTTCCATATTGCAACTTCTTTCAAGTCGTCAGCTTCCACTGCATATATACTCCATTTAAACTGAAAGCGATCGGATTCCGAAGAGAAACACTGTTAGATTATCTTAGTAAAAATGGTTTTCTTTTAACATATCCTTATCTAAATTTGCCAAATCAAGTACCCGTTTTATTATTAAATATGCTTATTAAATACAAGTCATTTTCCGCAACATTTCTTATATTTCAATCCACTTCCACACGGGCATTTGTCATTTGGATATATCTTCTTTCTATTCTTTTGGCAACCACTTGTTGTTTTGCAGAAATCATCGCCTTCTGAAGGATGTTGTCCTTCTAATATTCTACTATGCATTTCCAATCGATAGATTAACTCACTAAATACCCCCATACAGTTATACATCTGCCAAATATCATAACAAATCTGTGTAAGGGTTTTCTCTTCAAACTCGTCTTTATTATTCACATTATAAAATTTTATTTTCTGCCCCAGACTGTTGGCTATTTCTTCTGAGTCATAATCATAATGTCCAATACTATTCCTAGTGTTCGAACTTAAACACTTACAAACCAATTCACATGCTTTTCCTCCATTATCAAGAAATTTAATTATATTTCCCTTGTTTCTCATATTCGCCATATCAGATAAAGAATTAACCTTCAATCCCGCAACCGGCTTAAGCTTTTCGTAATCGCCACGTTCTAATACGTTGTCAAATCCAACAAGAAGAATAAGAACTTCTGCAATAAGCTCATACAAATCAACATATAATTGTTTAATATCTTCGAAAGATGTCGTTGTAATGGCAAATCTCCCATCTAGCATCTCCTCTTTATCTCCTTTATAAAAGTCAATGCTAATAATAGGAATTAGTAAATCTATTTTTTCATAAACCGTATCACATAAATTATATATACGTTTTTTCCACCTTTCTAGACGATTCAGTTTTTTTAAAAAGGAAATGTATCTTTCCAGTTCAGTTCGCCTTTCTGAAACAGCCTTCTGATAAAGCGACATAATCTTCATAACAGCATCAGATTCTTTTGAATTTAAAAACTGAATTTGATTTATCTTAGCAACCGATCTAAATATATCCATATCATTATTGGTTTTTAAATTAAAAATCTGGCCACTATAATATTTATTTATTGTCTCAACTAGAAGATTTTTATTACCCGCAAAGTATAGTTCGTTAATCGCCCTATTAATTTGATGAAGTTCATCTCTATATCTAACTACAAAAGAAAACTCTTTCCTAAACTGATCATAATCTAGATAAAAAGTTGCACTTATAAAAGAGGTGGGCATAAAAAGTTGCTCTATCTTTTTAGGAATAAAAGGTGGTTTTGTAAGGAAATCTCCTGACGAATATACAACCAATGCTGGAAGTTGATTCGGTTGATCATCCACTATTTGAGCATTTTCAAAGTTAATGCCATTTTTCTCGCTATATTCTCCCCTAAGTGACACTCCGCATTGACACTTGAATCTAATTGGATGTCGGGTTGAATACCCCATTTGATACTTCAAATTACTAACTGCTCCACATATATCACACTTTAGATAATAATTCATCTGCATATTACATTTCTCCTTTATATAATACAATAACTTCTTCATAAAAGTTCAAACTATAGAGAAGTCACCTAATGAACTAATCTTATTTTGGCAAATTCCAATTTACTACTCCAAGTATAACACAACATTAAATTAGTTCACCACAAAAATCAGGGACATCGTTACCACCACGCCCCATCCGTCTATCATTCCAATGATCTCTCAATCTCCTGCCTTTTCCCTCTCAGATCATTCTGCTTCTCATAAAGTCTATCCCGTTCTTTACAAAGTTCTTTCATACGCTCCAACTGCTCCCTCACGCCTTCCCTGCACTTCGGCTCTATCTGCTTATATTCTCCGGTCAGTTTGCGTATTTCATTGTTATTCGTTTTTATCTGCTCCGACACGCATATCCAATCGATCAAATTCCGTACTTCTATATCTGTATCATATAAATCTGTTTCCAAAAGAATTTCGGCGCACAGCCGAACAATAATCTTTTTTTCCATATCTGTCACTGTATCACTCCCCTATCTGGTCATTTCATGTAAACGTCTCGAACGTTTAGCCGCCTTTTCCGCTCGTTCTAAGTTCTTACTCTGTTCTACTATAGACTGTACACGCTCTTCTCCGAAATATTGCTTCAACCGCCCCAAGTCTGCCGCTTGTTCCTGTAATCTATCGATTACCATTCTCTGTCCCATAGCCCGATCCGTCAGATATTCAATCTTTTCCTCTTGCATGTTTATTTTTGTGGTCAGTTTCTTTACCTGTTCCATAAGATGAATACACCTTATTGTCAGTTCTTTTATAACATCTTTCAGTCGCTCTACAAGAGATAATGCCTTTTTATCTCGGTAAGTCTTTGCACTCATAAAGGCCCCCGGTTCTGGCAACTGCCATTCTTTATCTTCGTCATAAGCACGTATATTCCGTTCCATAACAGTCTTTGAAATAGACATTTTCTCAATCTCCTGCTGTAACTTTTTCTGCTGTTGTTCCAATTTTTCATTATCAGATAACAACTTCTCTTTATCTTGTGTCAAAGTTTCCGTCTGTTCTCGCAAAGAGTTCTGAAAGTTCTTGTCGAATCTGCTCTGTCTCCTGCACAGCCTTTGTCTGCTGCATTTGAATATCTTGCAATTCATCTTTCCCACCGGAAATAGCTTTTTCTAAAACCGCTACCTCTTTTTCCCTCTCCTGCTTTTCAAAATCCAGAACAGACAAATGCTTCTCGTGAGTTCCTTTCTGTTCCCATTCAATACCATGTCGTTCCATAACAGCCGCAAGCTGTTTCTTTTCTGCCGCCACCCACTGGTTTAATTCTGTTTCCCTTCTTGTACCGCCTTTAAAGCCAAGAGCCGATAACGCCTGTTTAAGAGATACTCTTGTGTCAAGCCCCCTCTTGCTTTCCGTCGTATAAGGAACAAAATCAATATGCAAATGTGGAGTGGCTTCATCCATATGCAGATATGCAGAGAATACCCTCAATGTAGGATTTCTCTGCTGAAAATCCTGCATATACTCATTAAGTATCTTTGCAGCAAGCTGTCCATCCTCGGTTTTTGCTCCCATATTATCCTTATCCCCGATTTGCAGAATGATCTCATAGAATGTTTTCTCCTGCTTACCAGCGCGAATTTTTTCATAGTAATTATCAATATAACGATCCTTTCTGCTCTGCTTTTCGTTATACCTGGCAAGGGCTTCATCAAATAATTCATGATATACATCTTCGATATTTTCATTGATATACTCTATATTCAGATAGCTTCGCTCTGGATCAGTATTCTTTGCATGAAATTTTCTACTATTATGGTTGACAGAACCTTTCCCTGTCATAAAGCTGATTGTTCTTTTCAATCAATATCCTTTCTCCCTTTTCGGGTGGTAATCAGCGCCGGATACGGCGCATAGGCTTTGTTACTTTCGTCGAAAGTAAACGCAAAAGCACTTTTGACAGCCGTTCTGTCCATCAAAAGCTGCCTTTGCGCCCTGCCGGGAGCTTTTCCGTCCAATGGACAGAGCAGCAGTTCCTGCCGCATTTCTGCTTCCGTATCATATCCCACGCTCCTCTCCAAGACCGCAACAATGCAAGGTCTATATATTTTGCAACCTTACAAATCCTAAATCCGCAAATTCTATATACTCTGCATTGTTGCGCTGTTGCCTTAATCTGTTCTTACTTTGTTCAATTCCCAATACCAAGAATTGTTTATCCTCTTCGCTCTGACTCCCAATTCCTTTTTTGCATTTTCAAGTGTCCGTCTGGATATATTCTGTTCCTCCGCAAGATTAAAAATCTCATTGCTCTGTATAGCATTGTTTGTTTCTGCAAGTTTCCGAAGTAGACTCTTTGCCTGTTCCAATTTATTCGCTTTTGGAACAATTCCGCCTAAAACTTCATCTGCTGTAATCTCATAATCCCCGATCCAAAGAAAACCGTCCTCCGATAATTGAAATGCTTTCGGATGACCGAATCCCGCCAGATTATTTTTTATCTGGACTACAGCCCTTATATTCTCTTCACCTTCCACTCTGCCAACTAGCAATACACTTCTTG
>DWZA01000101.1 GCA_019118365.1 Candidatus Lachnoclostridium stercoravium
TGTTGGCCATTTGCATTTAAAAATATCTTTTCTGTCCCATCTTCAAGAGAAAGCCCCTGATCTTCCTGACAGATATTTTTAAATGTATAGATGTGTCTGCCTTTTCCAAAAACATCCGATAAGCAGATAAAAATAATATAGCACTGGTTCAGCAGCTTATAGGACTGGCCATGATCCAGCAATTGAAGATCCATCATTGATTGATAATATCTGCTTCTTTTTTGCAGCTCCCCTGTATCTACTGCCTGCATTTCAATATTGTAGATTATTTCCTTATCATCACGCACATACACATCTAAGCGAACACTGCGGGCATCAATATCCTCTTTGATCTCTTTCTGCAGCTCTGGATATTCTATGCGTTCAATGTTGAGCTGCGGAAGAATTCTTTGAAGCACTCCTTTGCAGATTTCAGGATCTCTCATAATTTTTCCAAAAAGGAAATCGTTCGACAATCCTAGCTCTTCCCAATTATCCTTAACCGTTCTCTGTATCACTTAATGTTCTCCAATCAATTTCAAAAATATTTTCAGACTATTTTTATTTCTTGTCACTATTATTATATCAATTCCCTGTGTGGTTTACAACTAAATTTCTACTTTCAGCAAGCGTTCCAAACGTTTCTATCAGGACATCTTTTTTATTTTGGTTTCATCAGCTCCTTACTTTTGCTAATCCTCTGTCTTCAATCTATCCTTCATTCTACTCCTGTCCAAGCCTTGTTTCTTTCTATTCAGAGATTTTACCTTCACCCTCGGTTCATATTTATCACAGTGCTGGCAATAAGTTCTATGAATTGCCTGCCTCCCTTTCTTACACTGTTCCAGGGCAATATAAAATTTACATGGCACTTCTCTATACCTTGCCATATACTCACCTCCCGCCTGCTTTGAAATTATAAACGGGTTTCAGGATTTTTTGAATTTCTACAGTTTCTCCGATCATTCCAAGAATATCATCCAAACTTCTGTAAGCAAATGGTGCTTCGTCCAGCGTATCTTTATTCATGCAGGTACAATAGATTCCTTTCATTTCTTTCTTAAACTGAGCGGTTGTAAATCGTTTTCCCACTTCCTGACGTTTTAAGATTCGTCCTGCTCCATGAGGTGCAGAGAAATTCCATTCTTCATTCCCTCGTCCAATTCCTAAAAGAATCCCATCTCGCATGTTGATCGGTATTGCCACTGTTTCTCCATCTTTCGCAGATACGGCTCCCTTTCGGATCAGGCCTCCTTGTTTCAGACGTTCTGCATAGTTATGAGGCATAGAATAGTCCCATTCCACCTTCCACTTCATTCCTTTCACCAGCTCATCCAGAATGGCTTTCCGGTTCAGCTGAGCAAACTTCTGTACAATTTCCAGGTCATGGAGATAGTCTTCCAAAAGCTGCTCTTTCAGATATGTCAGCTCATAGGGGACATTTTCTCCCATCTTCTTTAATGCTTTTTGTCCGGCTCTAAGGTAATATTCTGTTACCTCCTGTCCCAATCGCCGACTGCCGGAATGAATTGCCGCATAGAAAGCCCCTTCGTCGTCCCTGTCTATCTCAATGAAATGGTTTCCTCCCCCAAGGCTTCCAATGCTGAGTATAGCCTTTTCTTCCTGAACATGGCGAAAACACCTCAGTTTATTAAGCTCTGCTGTAAGGCCAAGAGCATGGGGCTTTTTACGGATCTGCGTCCCCGCAGGGATCTGATCGCGTATTACACGGTCCAATTTCTGAAATTCTGCCTGCTTCTGTTTCAGTTTCGCAAGCGTGATTCCACATCCCATATCCACTCCGACCACATTGGGCAAAATAGTATCTTTAAACGTAGAAGTAAATCCAATGGTCCCTATTTTTCCTGGGTGTACGTCTGGCATTACACGTATTTTACTGCCTTGAAACGCTTTCTGGTCGCAAAGCTGGCGTATCTGAGCTAATGCATAATCTTCTATAGTATCTGTGAATATTTTTGCAGAAGTATAGATTCCGTCTATTGTCTTCATTATACTATCCTTTCTTTCATAGTGCTTTCTAAATGCACAAGGCACAAAAAAGCACCTCCAAATCTGAAGATGCAGGATTGTCCAATAGACAGTATATAGACTGGCTTATAAAGATAATTTTAGATATCTTAACTACAGCTGCCTGTCAGGACAACCTGATCCCTGTTTTTTTCGTTGTTTGTGAGTAAATTTATCTGCTTCATATGTTGTCCTCCTTTCTGAGCTGTGTTCATAAGTTTCTATAAGTAACGAATTACTTACGAGAGTAGTATAAGAGATATCCCTTAAACTGTCAAGCTCAACGATTCTCCAATTCTTGACTATTTTTCGTACCCACACTGTACCCACAATTCTTTAACACACCATGGTATCAAATAAAAAATAATCCCTCCAAAACACGTGATTTTAGAGGGATTAACGCCATATAATACAATCCGTACCAGTTGGTTTTCAAGTTTTGTTTTACGAGTGGAAGGTCACGAACACTCGATTCATTTAACGCCGGGAATCGGCGGAAAGCCCGATAGACCTTGGTTTTTGTGGGCTTTGCAACGTGGGATAGTATAGCATGGATCGGGAGCAGATGCAAGAGCGTACCCACAATTTACCCACAATTCATTTTTGGGGACAGCTGAATTTATAGTTGCTACCCAGATGTGTCGGGGAAATGGTTTCTATATATAATTTCGGGCTGGAAGCGTATCTGACGCTTTCAGCCCTCTCCCTGCAACTTAAGCAGGACTCTGCGAATCATTTATTTCTTCCAGCACATCTTTTAAGGCTACTATCATCTGGTCATTTGACGGCATATGAATGATTTTTCTGTCCGAAACAATTTTATCCATAATGGGCGTCAGCAGATTCTTGGCAAATTCTTCCCTGTTACTGCTTGCGAACATATCTTTCAGCAATCCGCCTGTCAAAATTGACTGTAATTGATTTACTGCCTGCTCAGCCTCTTTGGAATTTAGCAAATATTCTTCACTAAGTTTAGAAAAGACTTTTTCGATGATCCTCACCATCTCTTCAGCGTCATCTTCAATAAATTCCCCCATAACGGTATTTGCTGCTTTCCCGCCGATGCCTCCGACTCCTATAGATCCGATCAGGCCTCCTACAACTGCTCCCACACCTGGTATCGGGATGAGCATTTGCCCTACTGCTGCTCCCCCTAGCCATCCTGCGGTTCCGCCAACAACCGTTGCCGCTGTATTTACCGTGTTTTTAAACAGCTGCCTGCCCGATATCCTCCCTCTGAAAATATTGACTACATCCACAGAAGTGAAGACCCCAACCGTGACAACAGATGTGATCACATTGCCGCGAAGCAGCTTCGCAGCGCTTTTCATGGCAGCTGCGCCGTATATTTTACTGCCGTCTCTACAAATGTCTCTAAAAGCATTTATCAGAATCGCAGAAGCCTTTGGCCCCATCAGGGCTACGATCGCTTCCGAGCTTCCTACTAACGCGCTGTTTAGTCCTGCTTTCGATAGCTGTCCGGCTATGACAGTTGTGGCAAAGGCGACTCCCCCTACTTTTAAGCCGGAATATGTAGCCAGTTTCAGGGAGTTGTTAAAATCTTCTCCATTCCACATATTTACAGCAAAAGTGATCACTGCAGTTACTCCAAAAGCCGTAGTTGCCACAATGGTTCCATTAACAGCATCATAGGTTAATGATTCGATCGTGCCTGCCTTTGCGATCCGTAACGCCTGCTGATATGTAAAATGGCCTTTACGGATAATATTTCTTGCCTCGGCAGGATCCTTAACGCCTTTTACCTGTCCATTACGGATTTTTTCTTCCATTGCCGCAACTGCTGCCTCGTACATATCGGACGGAACCTCAATCTGCATTGGTTTACCGTTATTGTAATAGCGGAATTGGCCATTTGCATCAAAGCATTCATTTACGCACCTTTGCCCGGTAGCGCAGTATTTAGATTGAATGTATACACCGTCTACGATACGGTCAGCGCCGTTTTTGGCGTTATCATCGCCTACGACTCTGGCATCATGGCCCGTAAAACGGTCAAATAAAGTATTGGCTCTCTCTGCCGCATATCCATGTCCCTGTGCCGCATGAAATTTTTCCTCATTGAAAGATTTGTTTACCTGCTGATATGCTGCTGATGATAAACCACCCGCATCCGCAGCAGGATTCTTAGAGTCATTCATTATTTATCCTTTCAAAATACTGTTTTATCAAGTTAACATAATTGTACATTAATTGCTGGAAATAAAACCCATTTAGCCTCAGCTTTTTTGGCAGATCACTAAAATCAGCGCCAGCTAGTTCCTTTGCCTGCTGCCAAAAGCTTTCGCGCATAGCATCTGTCAGCAAAAGCTTATCAGGATTGCTGAACAGGAATTCATTGATTTCTTCGTCTATCTTTCGCTTTTCTTCGATAATGATTTTCCTTTTTTGCTCTTCAGATGCCAAAAACGGAAAATCCAGCTTCGTTGTCTCTTCTAAAATACTCTCTATTTTCCAATTCATAAAAGATCAGCCCGCATTGGAATAATCATACGTCATGATATATGTACCGTCGATCGCTGCTATTCCAGAATACAGTTCTACAGAACCATCCGCATGAACTATTATATCATAGGTATCCCCGCTGTAACCATCTGAAAAGATATATGTATTTCCCTCTTCCCACACCTGATACAACGAAAAGTTCGTTCCGTCGCCGGCAACAATATTTGCAACTACTACGTCTGAATCAGTATAGTACTCTATATACATCTGCGCCCCAAGATAAGTATTGTAGTATTCGCCAGGAATCAGAGGGAATTTTTCCTCATTTTCCTCACCTGAACTAATCTGAGCCGTCTGCACCTGCCCGTCTATGATCCAGGCCCCGTCTGCATTGACGTAATAGCCGTCCGGCGTTACAGTATTGGCAAGTATATATCCGTTCTCATCAAAATAGTAGCACTCTGCTGTTCCATCCTGATTTCCGTCGATCCACTGCCAGCCGTCTGCATACCACTCCGTACCGGATTCATTTGTCGCGTACCACCAACCGTTTGCATTCTGCTGCCATCCCGCCGCAAATACAGTCATATTCATCGCCGCTGTCATAATTGCTGCTGTAACTAATACTTTCTTCATAGCATGTTCTCCTTATATGAATAATCCTCTTAGCCTGCCATCCTCCCGCCGCAAAAACGGCAGGAGGACTTTAATACACAATTTTCCGCGAACCGTCAGCTCACATTGTGGGACAGATCCGCTGTTTTATAGTAAGTGCCGGTAAATCCGTAAAAATACATACCGCCCAGTGTCCCGACCGGATTATTATCTGTGATCTCCAGCGTATCGACTCCGTTATAATAATAGCTGATCACATTGCCGTCTGCATCTACTGCTGTATAATTATTTCCATCGGACGCAACGACAGTTCCAAGGAATTCTGCCGCGCTGCTTCCGTCCGACGTAGCTCCGCTAAGCCTTATGTAGTCCGAGTCATCGTCAGAATACCAGCCAAGCTCCGCCACTGCATCGATCCCGCCTGCATGCATTTCATAACTGCCATAGATCCAGCCTGCCTCAAACTGGCTTCCGCCTCCGTTCAGTTCATCCCTTCTGGCTGTAAGCAGCGCAAGGTTGTCCTTTTCAAACTGGTTCAGAACGCTTTCACTGAACTGATCCGGCTCTACCGTGCCAGAGTACCAGCTCTTGGAATTGAAATACTGCTGAAGATCTTCGGATGTA
Organism: Candidatus Lachnoclostridium stercoravium; assembly: GCA_019118365.1. GTDB lineage: Bacteria > Bacillota > Clostridia > Lachnospirales > Lachnospiraceae > Lachnoclostridium_A > Lachnoclostridium_A stercoravium. Next base: position 5,710 of record DWZA01000101.1, read on the forward strand.
AATTTCCTTCCGTGTCTTGCGTAGATCTCGTTGATAGCAAGCCGCAGCTGGTCTGCAGAAAGGCCGCTGATCTCTTCTGCAGTCAGATTTCTCTGGTCGCTGCCTGGAAGGACATATTCTGAAACTGCCGGGCTTTCTGTTTCCGGCATAGCTGGAGCTGTCTCTGCCTCAGCCTGTGCGACGCCTGTTTCATCCAGGTTTTCCACATAGCTCCCCGCCATAGGGATCGTCCACGTCTCGCCGCCGTCTGTATTTTCAAAGGTCGTGCTCCCTAAAGCAAGGCCATAAGCAGCGATCCAGTCATCTTCAAAAACAGCATCCAGGGTGCCGTCATAGAAAATATAATAATACTGGCCGGCCATATCGCTGGCATTGATTGTTGTCAGATACCAGTCTGTATCTATCTCTTCCTCTAAAATCTGGACTACCTGGAGTTCTGGAAGATACATGAGCCTGTCGCCGTACCGGTCCGGACTCTTTGTGATCTGTCTGGCTTCCAGAGTTTCGTCCACCACGCCGGCCTCAATTACCTCATCCAGGGAAGCTGCTGGGAACAGGTCGTCATGATCCTGAAGGAACGCTGATGTTTTTTCATTGAGAGTAAACGCAGCCACCTCGTTATCCTGAAGAGCAGAATACAGCTCGTACGCGCTCATTCGCCCGGCTGCCTCCGCTTCCCCGTCGCCGGAAACCTCTGTCTCTGCATCCGTGCCGGAAGAGGTCTGGGAATCTTCATCCCCGCCGGAACCGGAAAACGCCATCATTGCGATCAGCAATACGATCACCACTCCTGCTACGATCAAAATGATCTTAAGCGGGGATTTCTTTTCTTTCCCCTGTCCTGCGCCAGGATAAGGTCCGTTTGGATAGACCGGCGGCTGCCCCGTCGTTCCAGCCGCGCCTGCTCTCGATCCTGCTCCCATTTGAGATCCCGGCGCCTGCTGCCATGTCCCTCCAGATGAACCTCCAGACGGCGACGCGGCCGGTGATGGCCCGGTTCCCGGCGCCTGCTGCCAGTTGCCGCCCGACGCTGACGGTGAGGGTGCTCCTCCCGCAGCTGGCTGTCCTCCCTCAGCCGGGGGCAGCAAAGCCCCACAGTTCATACAAAACCTTTCATTTCCTGTTATCTGCGTTCCGCAGTTTGTGCAAAAACGCTTTTTTCCCTGATCTTCTGCCATACTTTCTTCCTCCCCATAGTATTTTTATCGCGTATCTGCTAAAGCAGGCCGACCATGCCTTTTTCTGGATCTCTTACAAATACTCTGATCCTATTATACCAGCTTTGCCCCGCAGCTTCCGCAGAATTTTGTACCTTCCTGATACTCGCTTCCACAGTTCGGGCATTTTTTCAAAGGCTGCTGATCCAACTCTTGCCGGACTTCCTGTGCCGGGACCGGGCTGCCGCAGCTGCCGCAGAATTTTACGCCGTCCGCCAGAGGCGCGCCGCAATTGGGACAGATTTTTCCCATCGGAGCAGAAGCCTGTATTCCGCTGCCAGCGGCTGCGCCCCAGACCTCAGAGCCGCCCGGCGCCGGGGCTTTCCCTGACTGTTCCATGCTGGCCTGCTGGATATAATAAGCGATGATCCCCATGCCTACTACGGCTTTTCTGTAATTGGGGATGATCGTCAGGATATCGATGCAAAAAACTGCCCGCAAAAAACTTTTTCTCCACCAGAGAGTAAATGTGCCGTCGTCGTTAAATACTACGTCATAGATCACTTTCTGATAAGATATGACCGGCTTTCCATCGGTATCCATCTCCACAGTCATGCCCATAGGCGTCAGCTGGCTTATCAGCCTCTGGACAAGCAGCTGGCTCTGAACAGGATAGGGCAGAGCGAACTTTATATCCCTCAGCCTGTACCATTTTATATTTACCAAAAATGATTTTACAATATATCCCAGCGCCAGCCCTAAGAAAACGCCGCCTCCGGCCGCTCCCAGACCTCCGTTAAAAAAGCCGATCCCGCCGATGATCACGGCTGCTGCGATATAGATTATATTATACGTTCTCCCTCCGTCGTCCAGAGGCGCCGGAGAGGAGAGATATCTTGGCTGTTCTTTGTTCATTTCTATCGTCTCCTTTATGATTTTCGTAATTACGATATATTATATCGTATTTTTGCCGCTACTGCCTATCAATTTTACGATATAAAATTATCGATATATAAGAGTTTTACCGTACGATCCAGACTTTCACTTATTCCGGGAGGTGACACTTTGTTTGACGTTTTAGACAGGATCCGTCAGCTGCGGGAAGCCCGCCACTGGTCCGTATATCACCTGGCCAAAAAATCCGGCATTCCACAATCTACCATTGCTACCTGGTATCAGAAAAACCTGTATCCGCCGGTAGATAAGCTGGAGATCATATGCCAGACCTTCGGCATTTCCCTGGCTGAATTTTTTTCAGGAAGCCTTCAGGAAAATGCATTTCCCCAGGAAACAGAGGAAATGCTCCGCAAATGGTCGCTTCTTTCGCCAAAGCAGAAAGCGATCCTCACAGGCCTGATGGATGCGTTTCTTTCCGCCGAAGAATAATCTGTTTACCTGTTTGTTCGCAGATCACTCCGCCCTTTCCGCATAAGCTGCCAGAAAGGGCGGAGTTTTTCCGTCTTCGCCAGACCATCGGATCTGGTCCGGCTTCATTTCCATCGCCTTTGCTTTTGCCTCTTCTTCCGATCCCGCATATACCTCGGCTGTTCCAAACCGGCATACGGTGACGTGAAAATGCCCTTCTCTGTTTTCAGATTCTTTTCCATCTAAGATACTCATATACGCCCTTTCAATTTCCGGCAGGTGTCAGAAGGAGAGATACGAGGCCAGCGCATACCCTGTCTGACCAAGATATACCACTTTATAGAATCCATTTTCAGCCGGTTCGATATAAGATACGACTGCGCCCAGAGGGATCTGGCAGATCTCTGCGGCCTTCGTCGATGGCTCTGTACGCAGCGTAATACTCTCGTTGCAGTTTACCACATACATGGTCTGGTACATTCCGGCATCTCCGCCTGAGGCAGCCTGGCTTTCTGTTTCCGGTACAGGCATGACCGGTTCTGCCGCTGCCTGAACGGAGCCAGTCTCATCCCACTTTTCCACATAGCTTCCAGCCATAGGGATCGTCCACGTCTCGCCGCCCTCTGTGTTTTCAAAGGTCGTGCTCCCTAAAGCAAGAGCATATGCAGTAATCCAGTCGTTTTCGAAAATATCGTCCAGGGTGCCTTCATAGAAAATATAGTACTGCTGGCCTGCCATATCGATGGCATTGATTTCTGTCAGATACCAGTCTGTATCGATTTCTCCTTCTGTGATCTGAATGACCTGAAGCTCCGGAAGGTACATGAGTCTGTCGCCGTACCGGTCCGGACTTTTTGTGATCTGTCTGGCCTCCAGACTTTCATCTACTACTCCCGCGCCAGTTACTGCTTCCAGGGAAGCCGCCGGGAACAGATCGTCATGATCCTGAAGAAATGCTGACGTTTTTTCATTCAAAGTAAACGCGGCGACTTCATTATCCTGCAAGGCGGAATACAGCTCATATGCCGTCATCCTTCCAACGTCTGTCTCTTTCTCAGTTTCTGTTTCCTCTGCGGATCCTGCTGCCTCTGTTTTGCCTTCATCCTCTGAGAGTTTTTCTTCTGTTTCGCCGCCTGCTGCTTCCGCCTGTGCCTCGGTAGCTTCCACAGCCTGGGAGTCTCCGTTTTCCTCTGATCCGGACATAACCGTCATGGCGATCAGCAATATGATCACTACTCCTGCAATGATCAGGATCAGCTTCACTGGAGATTTTTTCTTTTTTTCCTGCCCATTTCCGGGATAAGAGCCGTTCGGATAAGCCGGCTGCTGCCAGGTCCCTCCTGGCGGCGGAGTTCCTGTTCCGCCTGATGGAGTTTCTCCTCCTGGCGGCGAACCTGCCGGTCCTGCTCCCGAAGCAGGCCTGCTGTTTCCCATCGGCGGAAGCTGCGCTCCGCAGTTAGTGCAGAACTTTTCATTTCCTATAGCCTGCGTCCCGCAGTTGGTACAAAAACGTTTTTTGTCTGATCCATTATTATCTGACATACATTCTCCCCCTTTGTTATCGTTATTACGATATATTATATCGCTATTTTGTTTTTCTGTCTATGACAGGGCTGTAACTTAATATAAAGGATAGCGCCTCCTGTCTGGTATGCTGCCGGCATAACTGATCCATCTTTCCCATGAAAAAAGGCAGTCCCGCTGGATCCTGGCTTCTCAAAGCCGAAATCCTCCATAGGACTGCCTTTTTTATCTGTAAAATACGTAAACAGTTCAGGACGGCGGGAAAACACTATATCTTTTTTCTCAACTGTCCTTTCATCCTTCCCCAGAGGACTGCGGACGCTGCTACTGTGATGTAATCCGTAATAGACTGCCCATAGATCACTCCGTCGATCCCGGCCACTGCCTGAAGAAGATACAGCAGCGGGATCAGCAGCAGCCCCTGCCGCATGACGGACAGCACCGTTGCGGGAAACGCCCGGCCTACGGACTGCATACTGTTCATATTTACGAAAAGGAAACCTATGACCGGGCCGGAAAGCATATATGCTATCAGCATTTCCACGCCGTAGCGGATCACTTCTTCGTCGTCAATAAATATCCGGATGATCTCTTCCCGAAATACAAAATATAAAGCAGTGGAAAGAATGCCTACGATCAGGCAGCATTTCTTGGTGAACTTCTCTACCTCTATAAAACGGCCCATATTTCCGGCGCCGTAATTGTATCCAAGGAGCGGCTGCACGCCGTTGGCCAGACCCATCTGGAGAAATGTGATAAACATATTCGCTTTGAAGACGATGCCGATGGCCGCCATGGGCGCGTTGCCGTAGGCCACCAGGATCTGGTTCAGCACGATGGTGGATACGCTCATCAGAGCGGAAAATATGGCGGTAGGAAGCCCTGTGGAACAGATACGGGCCATGATCCCTTCGTGGAATGTAAAGTACCGGATTCCTATAGACATATGTTTTGATCTTTTCAGGAAATACCACAGATAATATCCGCTTGCCATGATATTGCTGATCGTGGTGGCGATCGCCGCTCCTGCAGCGCCCTGTCCCAGCCCGGATACGAACACCGGATCCAGAACGATATTGGCAATGGTCCCGATCATATTTCCCACCATCGCCTCTTTGCTGGCGCCTTCCGCTCTTACGATAAAGCTGGCCGCTGCGGACCATATGATAAACGGCGCTCCCCAGGCCACATAAATCGTATAACCTTTTGCAAACTCATAGGTTTCTTCGTTGGCTCCGAACACCTCCAGGATCGGCGCTGTAAAAAGAAGGAGGACTGCCGCCAGGATGATGCCCGCCCCCAGGGAGGCATAGGTTACGATCGCCGAAACTTTCCTGACCTTTCCTTCATTTTTCTCACCCATAGCCATGGACGCCACGGCGCTGCCTCCCATACCCAGCATATTGGCCACTGCCATAAACAGGATAAAGATGGGATTTGTCAGGCTGACCGCCGCCACCTGCAGCGGATCTCCAGTCTGTCCTACAAAAAATGTGTCGGCCATATTGTAAATGACCGTTACCAGGCTGCTTATCACACTTGGGATAGCCATCACTGCCACTGCTTTGGGTACCCGTTCTTTCGCCATCAGTTCATTTTCATTCATTTCATGTTCGCTCCTCTTATTACTTTGTTTCCTAACTATTTAGGTAAAAAACCGCTTCAGCCCTGGTATCTTTATTCCAGATTTTTCAGCATACGCTCCGCAATATCCATAAACAGCCTTTGCTCTTCCTGGGAGATCCCCTGCAAAAGAAGATCTTCCGTATCTTCTACTTCCTGCTTCAGCAGACTGCGGATCTTTTCCGCTTCTTTTGTGAAGATGATCCTTTTCCACCTTCCGTCCTGTTCGTCCGCCACCCGGCAGATCAGCTTTTCTGCTTCCAGGGACTTTAAGATCTGTGTCGCCGTAGACGGCCGCAATCCAAATTCCTGCTCAATATCTTTCTGGTAGATATCCCGCTCCATTCCTTCCACCAGAATGTAATCCAGTACCGTACCCTGGGCTCCGGTAATACCGATGGATTTCTGGATCACATGGGAACGGCGGCGGAGGCGGTTGGATATCTTGTTGATCACTTTTCCTGTATCCATAGTTCAGATCCTCTTACAACATCCAAATATTTTGTTTCCTAAGTATTCTAGCACGCTCCTGTAAATTGTCAACCAGAAGAACCGGTTTCTTTGCAATAAATTGTCCCCGGCCATGATCGCTCACGGTCGGGGACGAAAGAGGTGTTAGCAGATCTTTCCTATGATCTTTTTATTCCATTGCTCTTGCTTTCTGCAGGATCTTCTTCATTTCTTCCTTGTTCTTTTCGGACTGTTCCATAAGAGGTTTTCTTACATAACCGCCCTTATATCCGCACAGGGTGCTTACGTATTTCAGTCCGGAGATCCCGTATGTGCCGGTTACGGCTGTATTTACCGGGAATATCCTCTGGTAGGTTTCCAGAGAACCGTCCAGATCGCCTTTTCTGTATCTGTCATATACTTCTATGCATTCATCCGGCATACAGTTTGCCAGCGCCAGGATACCGCCTGCTGCTCCAAGAGCCAGAGCCGGATACAGGGCGGAAGCCGTACCTACGAATACTGCGAAATCCTGTCCCTTTGTCACTCTCTTAAATGTAGCGAACTGAGGCATGTCGCCGGAGCTGTCTTTCATACCGATGATATTCGGGTGCTTTGCCAGCTGCTCGATCAGGTCCGCGCCTACGTTTACATGGGTAAACTTCGGCACATTATAAACGAGGATCGGGATCTTTACGTTGTCCGCTACTGTAGTATAGTATTCCAGAAGGGACGGGGTCTTCATAGCCGCGTCATAGAAACATGGAGTCAGGATCAGCGCGCACTGCGCTCCCAGATCAGCCGCCTTGTTGGTCAGCTCGATCGTCTCGGAAGCCGTCTCCATGCCGGTTCCGCACATAACCATTTTCCCGCCTGCATTCTCCACAGTCAGCTGGATCAGTTTCAGTTTCTCCTCTTCCCTTAAAAATGCAGTCTCACTGTTGGAGCCGAGCACCAGCAGGCCTTCCAGGCCGGTTCCTGCCCACTTTTTCACATTATATACAAATGCGTCGTAGTCAACTTCGCCGTTTTCCTTAAACGGGGTGATCATTGGCGGGAAAATACCTTTTAATTCCATATCCTTATACCTCTCTTTCTATCTCTACGCCTGTTTTTTCACGTGATGGCAGGCTACAAAATGATTCGGTGCGACTTCAGTCAGCTGCGGTTCTTCCTGACGGCAGATGTCCGTTGCATACGGACAGCGGTTGGCGAACCGGCAGATGGGCTTTGGATTGATCGGGGAAGAAAGTTCTCCCTTCAAAATGATCCTCTCCGGCCGGTTGTGGATCCTGGGCAGCGGGATCGCGCTTAACAGCGCCTCTGTATAGGGGTGGAGCGGACGGCGGAAAAGTTCCTCCGACGGCGCTTTTTCTACCAGACGTCCCAAATACATAACCGCGATATCGTCGGAAAAATGGTTTACGACCGACAGGTCATGGGTAATAAACATGTAAGTAACTCCCATATCCTGCTGGATCTGTTTCATCAGGTTTAAGATCTGAGCCTGGATCGATACGTCCAGAGCGGAAACCGGCTCGTCGCACACGATAAATTTCGGCCTTGTCGCCAGAGCCCTGGCGATACCGATCCTCTGGCGGCGTCCGCCGTCCAGCTCGTGAGGGTATGTATTTACCAGCCTTTCCGCCAGGCCTACGCGGTCCATCAGCTCCAGCACTCTTGTAAAACGCTGGTCCTTATCCGGAATCATGCCGGAAAGCTTAAGCGGTTCCTCGATCGTCTCTGATACGGTCATTCTGGGGTTCAGGGATGAGAACGGATCCTGGAAGATCAGCTGCATCTCCTGCCTTTTTTTGCGCATTTCTTTCTTATTCAGCTTCAGCACATCTACGCCGTCAAAGATCACTTCGCCGCTGGTAGGTTCCAGAAGCCTTAAGATGGCCCGCCCGGTGGTGGACTTTCCGCAGCCGGATTCTCCTACGACTCCAAGGGTCTTTCCAGGTTCGATGGTAAAGGTAACGTCGTCCACTGCGTGGAGCGTTCCTGCCGCTACGTTAAAAAATTTCTTTAAATGTCTGACTTCCAATAACGGTTTTGCCATTTCGTTCTTCCCCCCTTACAGTTTTCTCTCATCTGTATCGTCGTACAGATGGCAGCGGACAAAATGAGTATCGTTTAACTGCCTCATCTTCGGCCTTGTTTCCTTGCATATCTCCATGCAGTATTCGCACCGGGGATGGAACGGGCAGCCGGAAGGAAGGTTCGTAGGATCTGGAGTCAATCCCTTGATCGGCTTTAACTGCGCGGAACGGTTTTCAATATCCGGCAGGGAGTCGAACAGTCCTTTCGTATAGGGATGATAGTAATGATCGAAAATATCTTCCAAATTTCCATGCTCGATCACTACGCCTGCGTATATGATGCTGACTTCGTCGCATACTTCCGCCACAATACCCAGATCATGAGTGATGATCAGCATGGACATGTTGTATTTTTTCTTTAATTCATTGATCAGCTGGAGGATCTGAGCCTGGATGGTAACGTCCAGCGCCGTAGTCGCCTCGTCCGCGATCAGAAGGTTCGGCCTGCAGGCTAAAGCCATGGCGATAACAACTCGCTGCTTCATGCCGCCGGAGAACTGATGTGGGAACTCCACGGCCCGGCTCCCCGGTATGCCTACCAGCTCCAGCACTTCCGCAGCCCGCTTCATGGCGTCTTTTTTATCCAGTTTCTGATGGATACGAAGGCCTTCTGCGATCTGCTCCCCTACGCTTTTGATGGGGTTTAAAGACGTCATAGGATCCTGGAAGATCATGGCTACCTGATCCCCGCGCATAAGCCTGAGATCATGATGGTTCATTTTCAGAACGTCTTTACCATTTAAGAGGATCTCTCCGGAAACGATCTTGCCCTGAGGCTGTGCCACCAGATTTAAAATGGACATGGCCGTGGTGGTCTTTCCCGCGCCTGTCTCTCCTACCAGGCCAAGAGTTTTTCCTTCGCCTATGGTCATATTGATCCCGTTTACAGCGTGGACGATCTCATTGTCAGATACATATTGAACGACGAGGTCTTTGACCTCCAGTGTATTTTTAACATTTTCCTTTTCCATATCTGCCCTCCTACTGTTTCAGCCTTGGGTCTAAGGCGTCTCTTAATCCGTCGCCCAGAAGGTTTAATGACAGGATCGTAAAGAAGATCGCCAGTCCGGGAGCGATAACAAGATACGCTTCATCTCTCATAAATGCACGTCCGGATGCCAGCATATTGCCCCATTCCGGCGTAGGCGCCTGGATGCCCAGTCCCAGGAAGCTTAAGCCTGAGATCGTAAGGATGGCGCTTGCCACGTACAGAGTCACCTGAACGATGATAGGTCCCATACAGTTTACAAGGGCATAACGGAGGATGATATGTCCGTCTTTGGCGCCGATGGATCTGGCCGCCTCAATGTATTCGGATCCTCTTACCGTCAGGATAGCGGACCGGACGATACGGGCAAATTTCGGTGAGAACGACAGACCGATGGAGATCACAAGGTTGATCTGGCTTACGCCGAAGGTAGCGATGATAGCCAGAGCCAGCAGTACGTCAGGCAGACAGAGGAATACGTCCATAACGCGCATGATCACGTCGTCGATCTTGCCGCCGTAAAAGCCGGAGATGGAACCCAGGATGCCGCCGACTAAAAGGGCGACCGCTACGGATGAGATACCTACGGAGAGGGAGATCCTGGCTCCGTAAATGATCCTGGCGAAAATATCCCTTCCTACTTCATCGGTGCCGAACAGGTGGCCGTTTCCCGGCCCCTGAAGGCGGTTGTACACGTCCAGCTTGATGGCCTGTTCTTCATAGCTCACCAGAAGAGGCGCAAAGATCGCCAGAAGAACGATAATGCCGAATATGATCAGTCCCACTACAGCGGTCCTGTTTTTTAAGAACCGGCTCCATATTTCCGCCGCGTTGCTTTTCTTCTTAAACTTTTTATAAAATTCTTTTCTTGAAATAACTTCTCTCTTTGCAGCTGTATTGGTGTTTTCCATTATTTACTCCGGCCTCCTTTACCACTGTACTGAGCTTTGATCCTCGGATCGATATACGCGTAGATCAGGTCCACGATCAGGTTGGAGACTGCGACGCAGATCGCCATAATTACCAGGCAGCCTAATACGCAGGGAACGTCTCTCTTATTGATGGATTCTACAAGGAACCTTCCTGTTCCTGGAATGGAAAATACAGTTTCGCAGTATACAAGTCCGCCAAGAAGCGCGCCTACGTTTAAGCCTACTACTGTGATGGTTGGCATCAGCGCGTTTCCTAAGGCGTGATCGTAAATAACGTCGTGCTCTCTGACGCCCTTTGCTCTTGCTGTAGTGATGTAATCCTGGCGGATCGCCTCCATCATGGAAGAGCGGGTCGTCCTCATGGTATTGGCCATGTAGTTTGCTCCTACTGTCAGCGAAGGCAGCACCAGGCTCTTCCACCCGTCGTCCATGCCGCTTGCAGGAAACCACCCCAGATGTACGGCAAAGAAGAGGATCAGCAGCAGGCCCAGCCAGAATACCGGCATGGATACGCCCATAAGGCCGATGACCATGGTCACCTTTGAGAAAATGGAATTAGGCCTTACCGCCGACCAGATACCGATCGGCATACCTACCGCCACGCAGAAGATCATGGCGCATATTACGATCTTAAAGGTATTGGGGAACCTGGAAAACAGCTGCGCGCCTACGGATTCGCCGGATACATAGGATTCGCCGAAATCGCCCCGCACAAGGTCGCCGAGATAATGGAAATACTGTACGATAAACGGCTGGTCAAGTCCCAGGTCTTCCCTTACCTGAGCCGCCGCTTCTTCCGTATAGTCGTTGCCCAGGATGATCTGAGCCGGATCGCCTGGAGCCATGTATAAAATCGAATATACTACAAATGTCAGCGCGATGATGACCGGTATGATGATGATCAATCGCTTTACCACGTATCTTATCATGTATTTACCTCCTTTTTTAAGGCTGTGGATCAATAGTGGAGCTTATAGTATTTGTCCGCCCTTTCCGCATTCAGCACGACTCCCTTTAACCGGGCGTTGCTGAGCGCCAGCGTCTGGCTTACAAAAAGATCCACTTCCGGAGCCTCTGTTGCCATGAACTCCTGGATTTCTTTATAAACGGCAGTTCTCTCGTTATTGTCAAAGGAACTTCTTCCTTCCACGATCATCTCGTCTAAGATCGGGTTGGAATACCAGCTCCTGTTTACGCCTCCAAAACCGGTTTCTGTGAAACGGCGTCCCAGGAACAGGTCCGGATCCTCGTAGCAGCCCCAGCTGGTAATGAACATAGGAGCCTGGTGCTGTAAGATATAAGAAGTAAATACGGCGTTTTCAATACGGGTGATCTTAGCCTGGATCCCGATCTCCGCCAGGTTCGCCTGTACGACCGTAGCCATGCGCTCCGCCTCGTCGCGGAATACGATGATCGTCGTCTCAAAGCCCGGACATCCGGCTTCCGCCATCAGTTCTTTCGCTCTTTCCGGATCGTAGGAATACATGTTCAGCGGGTTTTCCACTGCCCCCAGCACGGTCGGCGCAAAGGTGGCGCAGTTCCACACTTCTGTTCCCAGGCCTTCGTAGCCGACTTCCAGGCAGGCCGCCCGGTCGATGGCAAAGTTCACCGCCTGTCTTACCAGCGGGTTATCCAGCCATTCCGCTGTCACATCCATGCCAAGATGCCATACGGTCTGGGAATTTTTCTGCCAAAGCTTTAACGTAGGATTGGCCATTACCCTTTCGTAGTCCGCCGTAGCGAACTCCGCGTTGAAATCTGCCTCTCCCGTCTCAATAGCGATGGTCCTGGAGGTTCCTTCCGGGATGACTTTGATAGTGAGATTTTTATTTAACGCCCGGTCTTCCTGATCGAAGTAATCTTCAAAACGGGTAAATTTGATAGTATCGCCGATGACTCTTTCTACAAAGGAATAGCGTCCGCTTCCGATGGGATGGGTCCAGTCGTCATTTTCAATAGCGTACTCGCAGTAAGACTGAGGGACGATGGAAGTGGCCACGTTTGTCAGGGCCGTCGGAAGGGAAGGATAAGGTCCGTCCGTAGTGATAGCGATCGTCAGATCGTCTACCTTTTTGATCTCCAGTACCGGCTGGAAGAGGGCCGCCATGATCGGGCTGTCCTTTGCCCGGTTCAGGCAGTAAAGCACGTCATCTATAGTTAAAATAGATCCGTCGTGGCACTTTACATTATCCCAGATGGTAAAATGCCATTCCGTATCACTGACTCTTTCATAGTCTTTGCACAATTCTTTTTCCGCGCCCAGATTTTCACTGTAGCGGAACAGTCTGCTGTATACATTTGCAAGCGTATAAACATTTGACATATCAGAGGATGCGGTAGGATCAAAGCTGATCATATCCAGCGCCTGCACCACTGTGATATCCGCATCGAAATTATCTTCTTCCGCAGGCTGAAGATCCGCCGGATCGTAGTTTACCTGCTTCGGCTCGGAAGAACACCCGATCAAAGACATTGCCAAAAATGCTGCCGCCAGCATTTTCGCAAAAACAAGTCTTTTCGATTTCATAAACGTCTCCTTTCCCAATGATCATTATAGCTGTTCGGCCGCGCGCCATATGGCCCCGGCCGAATATCTGCTGCACCTTTTTCCATACCCCTTATTAACATTACAGCCGTACCAGGCAATCCGCCTTCCCAGGGAAGATTGGAGTACGGCTGTAATGTTTCCCCTTTTATTTCAGCCAGTACTGCTTATCCTCCCAGAAAGCAAGGATCTGGCCGATATTCTGTTCGTTGGCGCGATCGAGGATCTTCTTGCCCCATGCAACGTCCTCTACCGCCTGTCCGCTGGTGATGAAGATGATCTTCTCATCTTCGTCTTCTCTTGCCGGGCTCTTACCGATCACAACGTCTCCCAGGTTCTTTACCTTGGATCCGTCGAACTTGCCCTGGTATGCCGCGTCGATGACCGGAGCTGAAGGCGCCCAGGAAAGGATCTCTTCCCGGATCCCTTCTCTCGGATAATCCATCTCATGAATGAACGCCTGATGGAGTTTCCAGTTGTCCGCATAGATCTGGCAGTCGTTTATCCAGTCGTCTGTAGAAAATTCTGCCGCGCCTGTCAGGCAGAGCAGGGATCCCTTCTTTAACATATTTGTGTCGATCACTGGAAGGTCTACGCCGGATGCAGCGATATGTACGATATCCATGTCTTTTACTGCATCTTCCATCTTATCTACGATAATCGGTTCTACGCCCAGTTCTTCTTTCGCATATTTTGCGAATTTCTCGGAAGCTGCCGGGAATACGTCGTAGATGTAAGCTTTCTTTACGCTCTTTACAGCTGTTTTAATGCCGAGGAGCGCGGTCTTTCCAACCATGCCGGCGCCGATGATACCAACTGTCTCTGCGCCCTGTCTTGCCAGATATCTTGAAGCGATACCCGGAACAGCGCCGGTCCTCATCTGGCTTAACAGGTTGCCGGACATAAATGCCAGAGGCTTGATATTATCCGGGTCGTTTAAGATAATGGAATGTACGGATCTTGGAAGTCCCAGCTCCCTGTTGGCGATATTGGAGCCGTACCACTTCTCGCCGCAGATATGGTAGTCGCCGCCAAGGTAAGCGATCATCGCCATAAATCTTCTGTCCGGTCCTGCCTCAGGCATTCTCGGCCCTTTCTTATGCTTCGGGAACCAGATCAGGTGGCCGTGATCGTTCTCACTCGGTCCGCCCATCAGATAATCGCCCTTTGCCAGCAGTTCAAAACAGTCCTTCGTCGCTTCCAGACATCCCTCCATATCAAGAACTCCTGCCTTGATCATATCCGGTTCTGATAAAAATCTTAATTTTACGCTCTGATCCATAAAAAAACACCCTCCTGTAATTAAATTTGATAGCTTAATTATAGGACGGCGTCTTTTTTATTTCTCATCTTTTATTGCACAAAAAATGCTGTATTTTGCTTTTAATAGAATATTTTACCATTTTTAGCGAAATTGTTAAAAAATTCACGTTAATCGTTCAGCCGTGCGCCGATTCCCCCTGGCAATAAGCGTTACAAGCTTGCTTGTATAAGCGTTTTGGCGGGGGGATCGGCATAGGGATGACTTTCCCGGCTTCTTGGACTCGCATCGCGAGGACAAGAAGACACACGGCTGAACGATCTCACCGCCAGCCGTGCGCCGATTCCCCCTGGCAATAAGCGTTACAAGCTTGCTTGTATAAGCGTTTGGAAGGATGGACCGGCATAGGGATTACTTTCCCGGCTTCTTAGACTCGCATCGCGAGGACAAGAAGACACGCGGCTGAACGATCTTCCCCCGCTTTATTCGCAGATCTGCAGCGCGTACTGCTTCGGCGAGATCCCCATATGCTTCTTGAACGTCCGGATAAAATGCCCGTAATCGGAAAATCCAGACAGCTCGCACACCTCGGAAACCGTATGTTTTTCTTTCAGCAGCTCGCATGCCTGATAGATCCGCCTGGAGACTATATACTGGTTTACCGTCACCCCGCAGTACTCTTTAAACACCCTTGTTATAGAGTATTTATTAATGAAAAATTCCTTTTCCAGCAGATCCAGGTTCAGCTCAGAAGTAATATTCTCTGAAATATATTCCATGATCCTTTTTACCAGCATGCCGTTTTCGTCATTGTATTCCTCGCTCCTCTGGCGGGGATCCTGGTGTTTGATCCGCAGAAGGTACAGAAGCGCCTCTGACAGGACGATCTTCTGGTAAAGCTCGTCTTCATAATAGCTTCCTTTTAAGCTGTCCACCTCCCGGTTCAATATCTCTTCCAGAACAGGTATCTCCTCTTTTTTCAGTTTCATATAGCAGACCGGAGAGCCTTCCGGCGGCTGGAAAAGATCCTGATAATCGATCCCGAATCTCACCCGGATCTCCTCCATGATCTCCGGCTTGATATGGACCGTATACCGTTCGAACCAGGCGTCGTCCGGCACTGCTGTGATATGGGGCACAAATCTCTGGATCGCAAAGATCGAACCTCTGGGCACGTAATAGATCGTGTCTTCAATGATAAACTTTACGTTATAAGAAAGAGTAAAATGAATTTCATAATGATCATGGAAATGAGGGCACGTCATAACATTTTCGCTGTTGATATTATGTATGACCCTGATTTTTTCCTCAATGGGCTGGAAAAATTTTTCTTCCATAGAATTTTCACCTCTGCATTAACATCCTTGCAAGTTTCCATGTAGCACAAATTATTTTACCCCAACAAGTCCTTTTTTGTAAAGACTTCACAAAATTTATCTTATCTGCGACAGGATATTCGGATCCTTGATCTTCGTATCTTCCGCAAACAGCAGGATCTTGGACATGATCTCCGCAGTCTTTGGATCATCGTCTACAAAGGGCAGGAAGAGACGCCCTCTGTGCTGAGAATGAACAGGGACCACAAACAGCATGGAATTGCCCATCTGATGGACCACGCCGCTTCCCAGATGCACCGTATACTGGCCCAGCTTCCCGTCGATAATAGCGTGATTTCCTTCCACTCTGACGTTTTTGATCTTAAACAGCTCCAGGTTGCATTCCACGATAGCTCTGCGCATCTCGATAGTAGAATGGCTCGTTTCCGGATCCACGCCGCCGGCGTAAGCCACGCTGACCGCCAGGTCTACGTCACGCATGACCTCGCTGTAGATCACATCTGGAATATCTTTGATCTTCAAAGGCTTAAAGGTCTTTCTGTCTGAGAAGACAACGTATTCCAATGTAGGAGCTTCGATATCGCTGGGAGAGAACCAGTCCGCCATAGCATAGATCCTGGCCACGATATTCTCTTTGTAATAAACCTTCTGCAGGCCGTCCTCGTAATCCGCTACCCAGCGGCGGCTCCTTAAAGCGCCTACGGTCTTCTGCGGCTGGATCTGGTTTCCGGCAAACATCAGGGATTCGTCCTTTTCCAGTTCTTCCGAAAGCTTTACGTAAAGTTCGCGGAATATCTGCTTAAAGGGCTGCTTCACCTGCTTTTCAAACAGAAGCTTCTGATATTCGTGCCAGTGGCCGTCTTCATAAAGGTCATATGGATGGGCGATGATCACTTTATCGTCCCTTTTTACCTCTGCGACCGCCCCGGACCAGTCCATAAGCCCGGCCTCTGTAAGAAATCCCATAGGCCCGTATCCCTCTGCCGCATCTTCCTTTTCCAGCCTATACACCAGCGATTCCATGATAGGGCGCACTACCGGATTTCCCGACAGATCCCGGATCTCCCAGACTTCAAAAGCCGTCCGATCTTCCATGGCCTGTTCCATCATCTGCCTTGTCCTGCTGTACTGCTCTTTCAGCTTTTTATTCACTTCCTGGTATTCCAGTACTGTCTCGTTCTTTTTATATTTGGATGGAATGGATTTTAAAAGTTTTCCGTTCTTTCTGCAAAGGAGGCTGCTTTTTCCGTTTTCATCCACTTCGATGGACAGCTCGATCTCATCCACCGGCTTCCAGGAAAAATAATCCCCCAACGTCTCTGCAAGCTTTGTCTCCATCCGCAAGGTCAGCCTCGTCACATCGGTAAAGCCGGCGTTGGCGCTTAAATTGCGCAGGGCCAGGTCCGCGGCCCGCCCCTCGCTGGCTCGCCTCTGTGCTCCGAACTGCTTACTTTCTTTCCTGAACTTCTGGATAAACTGGTAACGGTCAAGCATGTCCTCTTCTTTTTTCTTTTTGCCTTTTTCCAGAGGGAGCAGACCAAGGCTCATAAGCAGATCTTTATTGCGTTTTCCACTGATCTCTGCTTTTAAAGTCTCTTTATCCACATTTCCCAGGGCCGCGTCCGCGTATTTCCTTGCTCTGGCGTGAGCCGCGCCGGAGGAAGAGTATTTTGCCGCGTCATAAAGGAGCTTAAAATTCTTTTCTCCCAGTTTTTCATAAGCTTCGAAGAACCACTGGATATCAAAGGCGCCGTCCTTCAGCTCTTCCGGCGTCAGCGGCGTGTACTTTGCCACCATGGACGTGGTAAATTCATCCAGGCCTTCGCTTGTATGGGCCATGAAATAATAGCAGCCGCTCTGAAGCCCCGGCATCTTTAAATATTCCTCCACAAGGGGGATCCACTGAGGCGCGTACATGGCCAGCTCCACCAGACGTTTCTTAGTGATATCCGTTCC
This sequence comes from Candidatus Lachnoclostridium stercoravium, assembly GCA_019118365.1. Classification (GTDB taxonomy): domain Bacteria; phylum Bacillota; class Clostridia; order Lachnospirales; family Lachnospiraceae; genus Lachnoclostridium_A; species Lachnoclostridium_A stercoravium. Next base: position 22,950 of record DWZA01000101.1, read on the forward strand.
TTTTAACGCCTTCTTTAAGTCGTCCAACCTCTCTTTCGGGTCCGGTCGGCATACTTTTAGAAGATGGCTCAGAACGATCTTCCTGCTTCCGCTGTCGGCAGAATAATACCAGCTGCTCCTGCTTAACGTATCTTTTCCAAGAGCGGTCAAAATCTGCACCATAGTGTCAATGCCGTAAACTACCCGGACAGAACCTGTGATATATCTGGAAAACGGCGTCTGCTGCTCTCCCCGCTTCAGCTCTACCTTCAGCACCAGCGGAATGACTTCACGGTAGATCTCATGGGCAAATCTCATCGCCGGCACTTCGTCCCCAATATTGTCAAAGCAGAATTTTCCATCTACAGGAACGATCACATTTGCGCCGAAAAAATCATTGATATCCGGTACGCTCGCTTCCCGGAAAGTCAGGCTGCCCTTTTGCTCCACCGTAGTCACTGGTTTTAACAGGCGGCCCAGGTCGAAAAACTCAAACACTCCTTTGTAGAAAAGATCCTTATCCCAGATCCCCCTTATGTAGCATTGTACAAGATCAGAAAGGCCCAGATATACGCTTCCTCTTTCGTAGGCGTATCGGAACTGCTCTTTATCCTTGACTTTTTCGTATTGTTCTGACAGCCGGAAACGGATCCCAAAAGAATTTTCCCAGTCCCCGTCTTCCGCCAGGTTCAGCCAGAAACCGGCGCTTTCAAAAATAGGAAGAGCGGCCGTCCGTTTTGTATAGGTAATGATCTCTCCGTTAAAATTCTTTTCTTTTTTCTCATAAAGGGCGTTTTTCTCATCCAGCACAGACAAAAGCCTGGCCATGATGATGTTTCCCCACCGCGCTTTCATTTCCTTTGGAACAAACTGGCCGAACAAGGCGTCGATCACGTTTCCTGCCTGCCCGCCGTAACGCAGTCCCTGGATAAGCTCTGTAAACGGCGGTTTTTTCAGCAGCCCGCTTCCAAAAACCTTTTTATAGATGTCTCCATGGTTTTCGTATTCCTCCCTCCGTTTTCGGCACTGCTGGTAAAGATAAAGCTCCATAAGCAGCTCTGGAGAATCGATCTCCTCTTTATAAAACTTCTCCCACATTTCCCGAAACGGCCAGGCATCTAACGGCTCTGCGTCCGGGTCGTTATAAGTCCAGCGGATCCGGTCCAGTCCGGCTCCAAGAACCTTTTCGACTCCCCAGGCGGTTTTGTACTCCAGATCCTTATTCCTGTCGATCAGATCGTTCAGCTGGTTCAGGATCCTGATGCACGCCTTTTCTCCGTGAGAAAAGAGCTTCGCAGCCTGGGCTCCGTCCACGGTGACAGGCGGGATCACCCATTCCTTTTTCGGATCATAAAGGCCGTATCCGGGAGTATTTACAATGTCCTGTGCCTCGCTGCTTGCGCCCTGCAGCTCCTCTAAAAGGACCTGCTCTTTGCCTGTAGGCTCTGTGAGAAGGGATAAGACCGGACGGATGTTTTCAAAATCTTTTCCGTTATCTTTTTTGATCTGGAGAGCCAGATCCAGAGCTCCCATGTGGCATTCTTCCGATCTTGTGCTCAAGAGTCGGCTGATGCAGCCCTTTAAAGCCTCATTATCCTGCCTTCTCAAAAGAGCCAGGGTTTTCTCACGGCCTTTCTTGTACTTTAGATTCCCTTCGATCTTCTGATAATCCTCTTCGGTCAGATCCAGGATCTCCACCAGCCTGAAGGCGCTGCGCATAGTGTATTCTTCCGGATTGTGGAGCAGGGAAAACAGCATGTCTTTCCTGATCTGAGACTTTGGTTTATATAGCAGTACCCTGGCGGCGGCTGCGCGGGAAGTATTATAAGACTCTCCCTGTCCGATCAGAGGGATCAGTCCCGCAGCCTCGTCCAGGATCGCCTCGTCCTGCAAAAGCCATGCGATCAGGCACATCCGCTCCGCCAGGTCCGACTGAGTCATAGTTACCCGGTGCCACGGAAAGATACAGGGATTTAAGTCCACTCCCTTTTTCGGCATCATGGACATCATCTGTTTCAGAATGCCGTAAAGCTTCCTGGCTTCCTCCTCATTTTCAAACACATCCTCTACCGGCTTGATCACCGGCTGCCGCACCTCTCCGTCGACGACAGAATAATACCCTTCTTTCCTGTCCCGTATCAGGCTGGACATGATAGATCCCGTTTCGCTCATAAAACCAGGCATAAAGCAGGCCGCCAGCTCCAGATCCTCCGGCCAGGAAAGCAAAACTTCCTTTGCCGCCTGCATCTTAAGCTCCGGGTACTGAAGGGAACAATTAAAATACGACGCCGTCATTTTCTGATTTTTCGTTCCTGTACGGATCAGCTTTTTCTCCGCCTCTATGGCGTTCTTTGCATCGTAAAATCCCTTCGCCCAAAGGGCGCAGCTGATAGCTATGGAGTCGTTGGTGTTCAGCTGTTCCTCGCAAAAAGCTTCGTCCCTCAGACATTTGCCCATAAGACGCACCAGCTTGTCTGTGATACGGTCCACGTTTTTTTCATCAAATATGCCGATCCATGTGCTGACCGCTCTCTTTACGGAGGAATACCGCACCAGGTTATTTTCTTCGATCACCTGGAACAGCTGGAGGAACGCCTCCGGCCGTCCTGCGTCCATTGTCTCGCACACCGCCTGTCTGGCTCCTTCCTGAAGCCTTGCCGCCAGGAGAAAATCCCCCAGAAGCTTATACATCTCTTCATTTTTGCATTTTACGAGCCCGCGGATCATCTCATAGCTGATCATGGCCGTGTTGCCTTCGCCTAAAAGGATATCCCTTACCGCCTGTATGGTCTTTTCATTGCCCCGGTCGATCTGCGCAGCCAGGATGCAATTATACGACCAGTCGACAGTCCTGGCATGGTCGTAAATTTCTGGATCTGTATTTCCCGTAAGAACGTCGGACAGGCTCCCGCCGTAAAACCGCAGTCTGGAATACGCCCATAAAAGCAGAACACTGGCCCTTACAAAAGGCTTATAACTTCCGGAACGGAGGCTGCGCCGGAACCATCCAGCCGTCATCTGATACTGGTTCATCTCGTCCAGAGCGTAGTAAAATTCTTCTTCCAGCCCTTCCGGCACGCAGACCTTTACCAGTCCCGGCAGTTCCTTCCGGTAAATGTCGCTGAGAGTCCGGTATCCGTCCTGATCAAGAAGCTTCTCCATCCAGTCGCAGGAAGCCTGGGGAAGCGCATAGTACGCCCTTCCCGGAAGAAAAGGCATCTCCCCGATGGAAAGACCTTTTCCCCTTTCACGCACCTCTTTCAGCCATCGATCTGTCATCCTGTTTCTTGTTTCATATGTAAATTCAGCCATAGCGCCCTCCCTTTACCATCCAGCCAGCATAGTAAGTCTGATAAATGTAAACGTAAGTCCTTCTTTCCACGGGATAGCCTCATCCAGTCCCGTCATTTCCTCTTCCCCGGCAAATACCCGGTAGATCCCGTCCTCAAAAGACTGTATTGCGTTTGTTACAGCCTCCTCCTCTGAGGCGTCGTTTCCGCCCCTTACTCCAAAGGCAACCTTTCCGGCAGATGCCCTGTCCCGGATCTCCTCTTTTGTCAGATACGGGAGTATCTGCCCGTTATCCTTCCGCTCATTGTATTCCTTAACCCCCAGCTTCACCAGCCCCACGATCAGATCACGGACCGTCTGCGGCCTTTCATCCAATACAAACGGGACAGGCACAAGACTTTCCTTTTTCTGCTTTCCCAGCTTTTTCATCACCGCATAAACCGTAAATTGTTCAGACATAATTCTCCTTTCAGCAGATCTTTTCTTACAGTTTATCATATGGGGAAAGAATTGGGAAGAAAGTTTGAAAATGGAAAATGCGGAAGCTGAACTAACTATTATTGTTGACATCTTTAGACGAAAAAATTACACTGTATAATAACAAATAAAGTCTTTTCCGGAGGTGTCCCATGAAGCAATACCCTCTTCCCATCGCCTATGCGGTCCTGCTGACGCTGTGCCTTCCTTTTAATCTTCTTTTAGCTTTTCTGGCGTTCACTGTGTTTCCGCTGGTATCTTCAGACTTTGCAGAATCCATGTGCGTCCTCCTTTTTTCCCTGTACTGGGCGGCTGCTGCGGTTCTTGGGATACAGAACATCCGCAATTCTTTTTCTCTGTACCGTCAGGGCGAAGTGATCCCCTGTATAAACAGCATGCTGATCTTAAAATACGGCATGGTAGTCTTTTTCGCCGTTAATTTTATTGTGATACTGATCCTTATGCTTTTCTTCACGCTGGGCATGTTTGTGGCCAGCCGGGGGACGATGATATTTGCCTTTCCCGTGGTCCTGCCCATATACGTCCTCATTGTCCTGGCAGCTATGGCGTTTACCTGGCTCCTTCTTGTTCCTGGGGCATTTTATGGGATCCAGGTGATACGCCTGACCCGCGCTGCAGGGAAAACAGGAACTTTTGCCGCCCTGATCCACGGCATTTTCCAGTTTACGTTTTTCCTCGACGTGCTGGATAGTATGTATCTGGCTGTTGTAAAATACGGCAGAGGAAAGAAAAGCTCTGCTGTGATCGCAGTTCTTTATATCCTGCTGATCATCGGCTTTATATGGCTTGGAATGAAGCTATACGGACTTTTATAGAAAGGAGATTTGTCATTGGATATCGATCTTTATTATGTTGAGGAAGGAAAAGGGTTCCCTTTGATCCTTCTCCACGGAAACGGAGAAAGCAGCAGATATTTTTCTTCTCAGATCAAATTTTTCAAACAAAGGTATCGGGTCATTGCCATCGATACGCGGGGGCACGGATGTTCTCCTGAAGGAGTCATGCCGTTTACCATAAGCCAGTTTGCCGACGATCTGTATTCTTTTATGAAAGAAGAAAAGATTGAAAAAGCGCATATCCTGGGCTTTTCCGATGGGGGAAATATTGCCCTGATCTTTGCGCTGCGCCATCCGGATATGGTGGAAAAGCTCGTGCTGAACGGCGCCAACTTAAATCCTGGGGGAGTGCAGGCTTTTGTCCAGGTTCCCATCATAGCCGGCTACCTTCTCAATACCTGCCTGGCTGTTTTCAGCAAAAAGGCGGCCTGGAAGCGGGATCTTCTAAGGCTCATGGTCAAAGAGCCCCATATCCCGCCGGAAAGCCTTCAGACGCTTACTATGCCCGTCCTGGTTATCGTTGGAAACCGCGACATGATCCGCCACTCTCACTCTGAGTTGATCTGCAAAAGCCTCCCTGACGGACATATGAAAGTTATCCCCGGCGACCATTTTATCGCCGCAAAAGAACCAGAGAGGTTCAACTTTGCCGTAGATCAGTTTTTATCCGCCGGGGATCATTTTTCTCGGTAAAACTGGCTGCGGTTGCAAAAAGCTTTACGATTACTCTTACTTTATAGCTGCGGTACGAAAAAATCTGGATAACGGAATGGTTCTAACGGAGGCGGTCGACCATGCCGTCAGCCGCTGCATCCAGGAGGATGTCCTGAAACACTTTCTTACAAGACATCGCGCGGAGGTGACGAATGTGATATTAGAAGAATATAACGAAGAACTCCATGAAAAAACGCTTTATGAACAGGGTAGAGCGGCTGGAATCCGGGAAGGGCAGGCTACGGGACGCAAAGAGGGAAAAATCAGCAGCCTTCGGAAAACTTTACTGCATTATCTGTCGCGGACAGGAAACCCTGTTTCAGACCGGCTAAAAGACAGGATTTTGTCAGAACCTGATCCGGATATGTTGGAGAAATGGCTGGATATGGCTTTTGGCGGAGCTTCCGCACAGGAGCTGGAAAATGTTCTGAACGAAAAGGGATGACCCATGGCCATCCTTTTTCTTATACCGCTATCTCATATCCGTTCCTGCCCGTCATTTTAGATATCTTTTATTTTCACCACAGAAAGATCGCTCCGGCCGCCAGCATATACCCAGCCATCAGCCAGGTATTATATTTCACCCACTTATCTGTCGCAAAAAAGAGTAGAAGGAAAGTCATGATCACCAACGCCGAAAAACGTACGATATAATCCATCCATAAACTCCAGCGTTTTTTATAATATATGTGAACTTCTCCGCGTTTGCTCCTGTGTGCCTCCTGCGCAGGCTTAGCATAAAAAACACCTGTCAGAAATCCGTTCCTGACAGGCGTCTTCTCCGTTTACAGCCGGCTCTTAAAATCCTCATATCCGAACTGCTTCACGATATTCATTTTTCCCTCTCCATCTCTGTATACAATATCCGGAAGCTTCATTCCGTTAAAGGTATTCGTCTTTACCATAGTATACAGAGCCATATCCTCAAATACCAGGGTACTCCCCTCTTCTAAGGGTTCGTCAAAGGAATAGTCTCCGATAACATCTCCCGCCAGGCAGGTAGGGCCGCCCAGGCGGTAGGTATAAGCTTTTTCTCCAGGTTCTCCGCTGTCTCTTAAAGGCGGACGGTAAGGCATCTCCAGTACGTCCGGCATATGGCATGCCGCCGAGGCGTCCAAAATGGCGATCTTCATAGAGTTCTCCATAGTTTCCAGAACCCGCGTTACCAGAAAACCTGCGTTGAGGACTACCGCCTCCCCAGGTTCCAGATAAACTTCTGCCCCATAAGTTTCTTTAAAATGGCGGATCACACGGATCAGCCGTTCTATATCATAGCCGTCTCTCGTAATATGATGGCCGCCGCCGAAGTTCACCCATTTCATCTGACTCAGGTACTTCCCGAACTGCTGTTCAAATGCTTTCGCAGTTTTTTCCAGATCGTCGGAATCCTGTTCGCAAAGAGTGTGAAAATGCAGGCCGTCCAGGAGCGGCAGGAGCCCCTCGTCAAAATTTTCTTTCGTCGTCCCCAGGCGGGAGCCAGGGGAACAGGGATCGTAGATAGCATGGCCTTCCTGGGTAGAGCACTGAGGATTGATCCGAAGACCCATCTGCTTTCCGGCTTTTTTCGCCTTTTCTCCATATTTCCTTAACTGAGCAGGCGAATTGAATACGATATGGTCCGCGTACTGCAGGATCTCGTCAAATTCATCCTCCCTGTAGGCAGGCGAGAATACGTGCGTCTCCCCGCCAAATTCCTCATGGCCCAGCCTCGCCTCATAAAGGCCGCTGGCTGTGGTCCCGGCGAGATATTTCCGGATCAGGGGATAGGTGTGGTACATGGAAAACGCCTTCTGGGCCAGCAGCACCCTGCAGCCGGCCTTTTCCTGAAGGTCTTTTAATATTTCCAGATTATGGACCAGCCGCTTTTCATCTACCAGGAAAAACGGCGTTTTGATATTCCCGATCTCCATCGTCAGTCTACCAATACCGGATCAAAGGATTCCTTCCACGGAAGTCCCCATTTATTCAGAGCGTCCATAAACGGATCCGGATCAAATTCTTCAATGTTGTGCACGCCAGGTTTATTCCAGGTCCCTGTCATCAGCATCATGGCGCCGATCATAGCCGGCACGCCTGTGGTATATGCTACCGCCTGAGAGCCTACTTCTTTGTAGCACTCCTCATGGTCGCAGATATTGTACAGATAGTATTTCTTCTCTTTTCCGTCTTTCTTGCCCTGGAAGATGCAGCCGATATTGGTCTTGCCCTTTGTACGCGGTCCAAGGGATGCCGGATCCGGCAGCACAGCCTTTAAGAACTGAAGAGGAATGATCTCTTTTCCTTCAAACATGATCGGTTCGATGGATGTCATTCCTACGTCTTCCAGGCACTTCAGATGGGTCAGATAGCTCTGGCCGAAGGTCATAAAGAAACGGATCCTTTTGATCCCTGGGATATTTAAAGCCAGGCTCTCGATCTCCTCGTGGTGGAGCAGATACATATCCTTCTCCCCTACGCCCTCAAAATTGTAGACCCGCTTGATCTCCATAGGCTTCGTCTCAACCCAGTGTCCGTCCTCCCAGTAGGAACCGTTGGCGGATACTTCGCGGATGTTGATCTCCGGATTGAAGTTCGTCGCAAACGGATAGCCATGATCGCCGCCATTGCAGTCCAGAATGTCGATATAATTGATCTCGTCAAACTGGTGCTTTAACGCATAAGCGGAAAATACGCCGGTAACTCCTGGATCAAAGCCGCTTCCCAAAAGGGCTGTGATCCCGGCGTCCTCAAACTTCTTTCTGTAGGCCCACTGCCAGCTGTACTCAAACTTCGCCGTATCCTCCGGCTCATAGTTGGCTGTGTCCACATAATTCGTCTTCGTTGCCAGGCATGCCTCCATGATCGTCAGATCCTGGTAAGGCAGGGCCAGGTTCAGCACAACATCCGGCTTCACCTGATCGATCAGTTTTGTAAGCTCTTCTACGTTATTGGCGTCTACCTGAGCTGTGGTGATCTTTGTTTTCGTAGTGTTTTCCAGCTTTTCCTTTAAGGCGTCGCATTTGGACTTCGTCCTGCTGGCAATGCAGATCTCCTCAAAAACTTCGCTGTTCTGACAGCACTTGTGGATCGCTACGGAAGCAACGCCTCCGCAGCCGATAATCAACGCTTTTCCCATTTTATTTTCCTCCTTATTCATACGCAGCCGTTCCGAACGGCGTGAACGATCGTGATCATATCATAGCCAGGATCATTTCCCGGATGATCTTGCATGCAACTGCTGTGGAAACGCCGCTCATATCGTAATGAGGGCTCAGCTCATTTACATCGCAGGCAACGATGTCCGCGTTTTTGCATACGCAGGTCGCCGCCTTCCTGAGTTCTTCAAAAGACACTCCGCCCGGCTCCGGAGTTCCTGTTCCGGGAAATACAGACGGATCCAGCACGTCCAGATCTACGGTGAAATACACCGGTTTCCCCTGAAGGCTCTTTACTGTCTCCTCCAGTCCCTGGAAATCAAATCGATGGGTGGAAACATGATCCTTTCCCCAGCCAAACTCCTCTCTGTCTCCGGAGCGGATCCCAAACTGGAAGATCCTGCCGTCTCCCACAATCTCCCAGCACCGCCGCAGAACGCAGGCGTGAGAAAACTTCACATCCAGATATTCATCCCGCAGGTCCGCGTGAGCGTCAAAGTGGATAATAGAGATATCCGGATATTTTTCCGCCGCCGCCCGGAAAGCTCCTAACGTCACCAGATGTTCTCCTCCTGTCATAAACGGGATCTTTCCCGCTGCAAGAACCTCTCTGGCAAAATCTTCGATCTGCGCAAGAGCCAGCCTGGGATCCCCAAAACTTAAATCCAGATCCCCGCAGTCCGCCACAGGAGCGTCGATCAGGTCTTTATCCTGATACGGGCTGTAGCTTTCGATCCCATAGGACTCCTTCCGGATCGCGGACGGGCCGAACCTGGTCCCCGGCCGGTAGGAAGTGGTGCAGTCAAACGGCGCGCCAAACAGAACGATCTTCGCTTCCTCCGGACTCTTATCACATTCCATAAATGTTTCTATATTTCTATTCAACATCTTTCAACATTTCCTCCACATACGCCGGCAGATAGAAGGCTCCCTTATGAAGGGTGGTCGTATAATACCGGCAGCTGATGCCTCTCATATTCCACTGGGTTTCCTTAAGATCCTTCAGAGGATGGTACTTTTTGGAAGCAAATCCGAACAGCCAGTGACCGGACGGATAGGTGGGAATATGAGCCTGGTACACCCTGCTGACAGGGAACGATTCCACGATCAGCTTGTGCGCCTTCTGGCAGGCCAGGGCGTCTTCCTTGTAGAACGGGCTTTCATGCTGGTTGACCATAATGCCGTCCTCTTTCAGCGCCTTGTAGCAGTTCCCATAAAATTCTCTCGTAAAAAGCCCTTCGCCAGGCCCGAAAGGATCCGTGGAATCCACGATGATCAGGTCGTATTCATTTTCACGGGCGCGGATAAATTTCAATCCGTCCTCATAATGGATCGTAAGGCGCGGATCGTCCAGGCGGCAGGCCGTCTGGGGCAGGTATTTCCTGCAGACCTCAACCACCAGCGGATCGATCTCCACCATATCGATATGGCTGATCTCCGGATAACGGACCAGCTCCCGTATCACGCCGCCGTCCCCTGCTCCGATGACCAGGACGTTTTTCACCTCCGGGTGCACAGCCATAGGCACATGGGTGATCATCTCATGGTAGATAAATTCATCCTTTTCCGTCAGCATCATATATCCGTCCAAAGTCAGGAACTTTCCAAACTCCGGCGACTCAAACACGTCGATCCTCTGAAATTCGCTTTTTCCGCTGTAGATCTGTTTATTCACCCGGATCGACAGCTTTACATTGGGGGTCTGGATCTCTGAAAACCAAAATTCCATCTTACAGCTCCTCCTTTAACACATTTAAACGCTCGATAAAAGGATCCTCCGGCCCAGTCATGGAACATCCCTTTTCCTTTGCATACTGGATATAATCCAGGATACTTCTGGTGATCCGTTCTCCCGGAGCCAGGATCGGGATCCCAGGCGGATAACACATGACAAATTCGCTGCATATCCTGCCTTCTGTCTCCATGATCGGAAGGGACTCTTTGTCCGCATAAAAGGCGTCCTGGGGCGATACGGCCACCTGCGGGTCAATGTACTCCTGGCTCATAAGGGAGGCCCCTTTCTTTCCAAACCGCCTTTTCACTTCAGAAAGGGCGCTTACGAGCCGCTCAATGTCTCTCTGCCTGTCCCCGATGGAAATATACGCCAGGATATTTCCCAGATCGCCAAATTCGATCTGGATATCATATTCGTCTCTTAAAAGGTCATAGACCTCGATCCCGGCCAGGCCGATATCGAGGGTATGTACCGACAGCTTGGTCACGTCAAAATCATAAATGCTGTCCCCGTTGCACAATTCCCTGGAATAAGCGTAATAGCCGCCGATCCCATTGATCTCTCTTCTGGCGTATTCCGCCATCTTCATCACCTGGGCAAAGGCCTCTTTTCCCCTTAAAGCAAGATTTCTTCTTGAAATATCAAGGCTTGCTAAAAGCAGGTAAGAAGCGCTGGTGGTCTGGGTCAGGTTGATGATCTGCCTCACATAGCCTTCTGAAATAGACGGGCCTGTAAGGAGCAGGGAACTCTGGGTCAGGCTGCCGCCGGATTTATGCATGGAAACAGCAGCCATATCCGCTCCTGCTGCCATCGCCGCCGCAGGCATCCCCTCTCCAAAGTAAAAGTGGGTTCCGTGAGCTTCGTCCGCCAGGCACTTCATGCCTGCTTTGTGGGCGATATCCACGATCGCCTTTAAGTTGGAACAGATCCCGTAATACGTCGGGTTATTTACCAAAATAGCCTTTGCGTCCGGATTCTCCCTCACAGCCTTTTCTACCGCCGCCACCTCCATCCCAAGCGGGATTCCAAGGCGGTTGTCGCACTCAGGGTTTACATAGACCGGAACAGCGCCGCAGAGCACCATAGCGCACATCACGCTCCGATGCACATTGCGGGGAAGGATGATCTTCTCTCCTCGTTTGGCCACAGTAAGGATCATCGTCTGTACGGCTGATGTTGTCCCGCCTACCATCAGAAACGCATGGGCCGCGCCAAAGGCTTCCGCCGCCAGCTCCTCCGCATCCCGGATCACAGAAACAGGATGGCAGAGATTGTCAAGAGGCTTCATGGAATTGACGTCCATGGTCACGCATTTTTCTCCCAGAAGCTCGGCCAGCTCCGGATTTCCTCTTCCTCTTTTATGTCCGGGTACGTCGAACGGGACCACCCGCATGCTGCGGAACCGTTCCAGCGCCTCATAGATCGGAGCACGTTCTTGTGTCAGTCCCATGGTCTTATCTCTCCTTTTGGTATATATTCCTGCCGCTGAATATCTCGATCATCTCCCGGCGGAGATTGTCCATGATCTCCAGGCGCACGATCGGCGGCAGCTCGTAAATATCCGTCTTAAACAGATAATTCTGCAGGTCGATCTCCTTGATCATCATCTTGGTATGGAAAAGGTTCGCCTCGTATACGTTGATATCCACAGCGTCGTATTTCCTGAGCCTTTCCGGATTGATGTAGTCCTGGATAGACGTGATCGTATGATCCAGGAAAAGCTTCTGTCCGTTTACATTTCTCGTAAATCCCCTTACCCTGTAGTCCATGGTAATGATATCGGAATCAAAGGATCCGATCAGATAGTCCAGGGTGGATAAAGGCGTGATCTCCCCGCAGGTAGCCACGTCGATATCTACGCGGAAAGTGGCCAGGCATGTCTCCGGATGATATTCCGGATACGTATGGACCGTCACATGGCTTTTATCCAGATGAGCAAGCTGCGTCTCCCCTCTTGGGACCATGGATCCTTCCGCGATCAGGATCGTCACAGAGGCGCCCTGAGGATCGTAATCCTGCCTGGAAATATTCAGCACGTTAGCCCCGATCATATCCGTCAGGTTCGTCAGTATATTCGTCAGCCTTTCCGAATTGTACTGCTCGTCGATATAGGCGATATAATCCCGCTGTTCCCTGGGCGTCTTCGCATAACAGACGTCATAAATATTAAAGCTGAGGGACTTTGTCAGATTATTAAATCCATATAGCTTCAACTTCTCTCCCATTACCTTTTCCTCCTGAACCCGTACCAGATGTCCTTTTATATATTGCTTTTATACGAAACAAAAAAGCAGGCAGAACCGCATACATTCTACCTGCTCATAATCCATTTCAACAGACCTGCGCGCGCTTTTAGCGCCGGATCCAGGTCAAATTCTTCAATAGTCATAAATGGAATTATACAATTCAGAGTCTATATAGCAAATACTCACTTTTACTACTCTTATTGATCGTTTCACAAGTTGATGTATGGGATACCCATCGGTTATAAAGTAACCAACTTATAAAATTTGAGCTTCTAACTCAATCAATAAGGCAACGAAAGTTGCCGCTCGGCAGTCGACCCGGCTGTCCGTATGGCCTTGATCCCCTAAGGGATGGTCGAAAAAAATATTTGCATGAAACTCTTATTGAAATTCCATCGCAACTTCATTATATAAAGCTGCGAAAATTTTGTCAACGTTCTTTTTCAAACTCCAATTTGGTTTCTTTTGCGGTCTTAGAATTTTGCGACAACCATCGTGTCCCCTTCCTGGATCACCGTATTGCCTTTTGGAATGATCGTCTCTCCGCCTCTGGAGATCATCACTACCAGTGTTCCTGCCGGGACCGGTATCTCCGCCAGAGTCTTATTCTTCCATTTATGGTTCTTTCCTACGATCACCTCATGCAGGGTAAGATTTTCCCTGTCTTCAAATTCCTCCGCCGCAACTACCAGCATATCGCCCTCTTCGACCACTGTGTTGCCGTTTGGCACCAGCTTTTCCTCTCCCCTCAGGATCAGGACGATCAGAAGGTGGGAAGCAAAGGGGATATCCTTTAGCATCTGGCCGCTCCAGGCGTGGCCTTTGCCAATATGTATCTTGATAAAGCTGATATCGCTCTCTTCCTGATAGTCGTTGAATGTTTTCCGCACGTCGGCGTTCTTGTCGATCATCTTCATTTTCTTTGACATCCAGGGAAGGAGCGTCCCCTGGGTGGCGATGGAAAAAAGTACGATACAGAAAACCAGGTTAAAAAGGTTGTACCTCATAGGCGCTTCGCTTAAAACCGCCTGTATGGCAAACACGATCGACGCTACGCCTCGAAGCCCCGCCCAGGAAACAAGTCCGATCTGGCGCAGGTGGGAACGGAACGGCGCCAGGATGACCGTCACCGCAGCCGGTCTTGCGATAAACGTCAGAAACAGCGTCACGCATAAAGCCGGGAAGATCACCGCCGGAAGCTCTGCCGGCGTTACCAGAAGTCCCAGCAGGAAAAAGATCATCATCTGAGCGATCCCTGTGATCACGTCGAAGAACTGCACCAGGCTTCTCTTGGCGGGAATATAGGAATTTCCCATGATGATGCCGCACAGGTATACGCTTAAATACCCGTTTCCGCCCAGCACAGACGGGAACGTATATGCCAGGACCGCTACCGCAAATACGAAGATAGTTTCCCCCTGGGCAACGTCAAAGTCCATTTTATTTAAAAGCCATACAGCGATCCGTCCGAAGACAAAACCTCCGATCAGGCCAAACGCGATCTGTTTAAACAGCATGACCGGGACCGACACGTCGCTTCCCGTCAGCATGGCGACAAAGATCACCGTAAGCATATAAGACACAGGGTCGTTGGAACCGGATTCCAGCTCCAGCATAGACGCTGTATTGTATCTTAAGTTCAGATTTTTTGTACGGAGTATGTTAAATACAGAAGCAGCATCAGTAGACGCGATAACAGAACCGATCAAAAAACTTTCCAGCCATCCTAAGTTCAGGCAGAAATGAACGAAGCAGCCGACAAAACCAGCCGTAAGCACAACTCCTAAGGATGAAAGCAGCACAGACTTCACTGCTACTGAACGGGCGGCTTCCAGATTTGTTCCGAAACCACCGTAAAACATGATAAAGATGAGACTCACCGAGCATATGATCTCAGAAGCCTTATAGTCGTCAAATGGGATCTTGAAAATACCATTGACTCCGAAACACATTCCCATCGCAATAAATACAAGAAGGGAGGGAACCGGCAGCTTTTCCGTATAACGGTTAGCCAGGATGCAGATCACGATTACAATGCCTGCCAATAACAGATATTCATTCAATACACATCTCTCCTTTCGTTTTGCCTATTTACTTTAACATATGAAACAGCTCTCAGAAAAGTATCATTTGAAATCTTTGCACTTTCTTAACATTTTTAATAACCGTTCAGCCGTGCGCCAGGATATATGATAAAGAGCGTTACAAGCTTGCTTGTGAAAGCGATCTGACATATATCCTGGCGCACGGCTGAACGGTTACATTACCTTTTTTAATATAATCTCCAGAAAACCGTTAAGGCAGAGAACAACGGTATTGTCATAAATAAAGGAAAATACCGCGGAAAGAAGAAACACCGCCGCGCATCCTATGATCACACCCCCGAAAACGCCAAAGGACAGCCCGTTTATCCCCAGGATCTTTTCCACGATCTCAAACAGGATAAACCAGTGGATCATCAGGATCGAGAAACTGTATCTGCCCGCCGCCTGCAGGGCTTTACCGGATACTCCGAAAAGGGTCTCCCCGTGTTTTCTGAAAAACAGGAATACCGCTGCAGCAATAAATATCACTGGCGGAGCGTTATTGTACAGCAGAGCAGAAAAATCCGCCGCCTTCCAGACTCCAAGAAAAATAGCCGCCACAGATACCGCTGCAGCCCCCAGGACCAGACGGTAATATTTCATAGCGGTCCGGGTCGTAAGGAAGTACCCCAGGATAAATACAGATTCCCAGGAAGCTAAGAAGGTGGTCAGGACAAAATTGATCTGGCCAAAAGGTCCGTAGGTGTAAACGAAATGGAGGATCACGATCACAGCAGCCAGAGCCGTAAGCTGTTCCTCCGTCATATGTTTCACCATAATAGAAAAGAAAGGCGCGGCCAGATAGCAGGCCAGGATCACATGGACCAGCCAGAAATGGGGCGTGATCCCTGTGTTATTGGCAGTAAAGGATCCCACCAGCTTGAGCCACTGATCCGGGGCGAACGCCGATGTGCCGTAAAAATAAAAGCAGTAAAAACAATAGTACGCAAAACATGGCGCCGCCACTTTCAAGAAACGTTTTTTGTAAAAAGTCCAGACCGGCTCTTCTTTTCCGTTTAAGATCAGCGCGCCGCTGATCATAAGAAAAAGCAGGTTGCTGCTGTGAAAGATACTGGTCACAACAGCCATGCCCCTCCAGGATCCTCCCTGGCTTTGGATCGTCTGATAGGCAGGCTCCATAATGTGGACGCCGATCACCAGCGCCGTGGCCAGAACGCGGAGATAGTCCAGATAGGCGATCCTTTTTTTCTCTCCGCCGCCGCCATAAAGGAGCGTCCCCAGATACTCCCCCGCCGGCTGTTTTCCCTTTTTCCTGCTGTGAAAATATCCTGTCCCGATCACCAGGACCGCAGATATCAGGTAAGCCTTAAGGCTGAACTGACGCTGTCCGCTCTCGTAGCGCAGACGTGTCAGAAGGTAAAGCGCGGTAATGATCATGACATATACCGCCGCCGTTGCCGCCGCTTTTTTATATGACCGTTCTGTCTTGTTATATTCCACCAAAATACCTCTTTCTTTCTGATGCCGCCTTCTGCCCTCGCGTTTTATACCGGCTGAAGGCTCTGGGCGCTGCCCTGTGCCAGGACAGGCCGCTTAACTGTTACCACTGTACTATTCCTTTTTCTTTCTGTCAACAGCCAGCTTCTTGACAACCGCCGGCCTTCCGTCCATAATAAGATGTACAGATACCCCTAAGGGTATAAGGAGGTGTATTTTATGAGACAATGCATGGATTCTGAAAATCTTCACCGCCGCCTGAAAAAGATCATCGGGCAGGTGCAGGCCATTGACCGGATGATCGACGAGGATGTTCCCTGCGAAGACATCCTGTCCCAGATCAACGCCGCCAAATCCGCTCTCCATCGGGCCGGCCAGGTGGTTCTGGAAGGCCACATCAAACATTGCGTGCGGGATGGGATCGAACACGGAGACGCGGATCAGACCATTGCCAATTTTACAAAGGCAGTAGAGCGGTTCGCGAATATATGATCGGCAAAGTTACTATTCATATCATAGCCTTGATTCAGGATGGACAACGGAGACGTCGTGCTTGCAAGTAAGTATCTGTTGTCCATCCTGAATCAAGGCTGCGAAGCAGTCACTCCACCCACATAAGCAAAACAAAAGCTGCGATAGCAGCGGCAGACAGCTTTGCTGGCTGGTTTTTCGCATGTGGGCGGAGTGGGCTGTGAATAGTAACTCGGCAAAACGGCTGTATCTTAAGTTTTCCTTGACATCATATACCCCCATGGGTATAATTTATACATAAACCCCTATGGGTATATGATGGAGGACTGTTTTTATGGAAAAGTTAGAAAAACTTCTGGAATGGGGCGGCGCAAAACGGGAGATCGCTTTTCTGGCGATCTCAGGAGCCGCCCTTCTTGCGAGTATCTTTGATTTTTCTCCGTTTCCTTTTGATATGGCCTGGGCCGCGATCATCTTATGCGGGATCCCGATCATCCTGGAGGCGGTCGTAGGCCTTATAACAGCCTTTGACATCAAAGCGGACGTGCTGGTTTCCATCGCGCTTATCGCTTCGATCGTCATCGGCGAAGATTTTGCCGCCGGAGAAGTGGCGTTTATCATGCAGCTGGGCGGACTTCTGGAAGATCTGACGGTCGCCAGGGCCAGGGCCGGCATTGAAAAGCTGGTCCATCTGACTCCCAGGACAGCCAGAAGGATCCTGGACGGAAAAGAAGAGATCATCGAAGCCGGCCAGGTTCAGGTAGGAGATCTTTTAAGGGTGCTTCCAGGAGAGACGATCCCTGTAGACGGCTTCATCCGCTCCGGCCAGACCTCTGTGGATCAGGCTGTAATGACCGGAGAATCCCTGCCTGTGGATAAAAGCGCAGGAGATGAAGTATCCAGCGGAACGGTAAATATGTTCGGCTCTTTTGATATGGAAGCCTCAAAAGTCGGGGAAGACAGTTCCATCCAGCGGATGATCCGCCTGGTGCAGTCCGCTGATGCAGGCAAGGCAAAGATCGTAGGGCTCGCCGACCGCTGGGCCACATGGATCGTAGTTATCGCCCTCACTGCCGCGGCCCTCACCTGGTTTTTTACCGGCGAGATCATCCGGGCTGTTACGATCCTGGTGGTATTCTGTCCCTGCGCTCTCGTCCTGGCTACTCCCACCGCCATCATGGCCGCTATCGGCAACGCCACAGGGCACGGTTTTCTGGTCCGGGAAGGGGACGGGCTGGAGCGCCTTGCCGCTGTATCCCGCATTGCCTTTGACAAAACCGGCACCCTTACCTATGGCTCTCTGCAGGTAACCGCCGTACATTCTTTCCAGAAAGATATCTCCCAGGACCGGCTTTACGCCCTTACTGCTTCTGTTGAATCCCGCTCTGAGCATCCTCTTGGAAAGGCGGTAGTGCGCTGCTATAAAAAAGCAGCCGGAACAGATCCGTCCGTACCGGAGCAGTTCCAGATGATCCCTGGAAAAGGCGTACAGGCAGCCGCAGATGGAGAAAAGATCCTGGCCGGCAACGAAAGCCTGCTTGCGGAGCATCACATTTCTCTCCCGCCCGCCTGTATGGAGGCGGCGGAAAGCTATCGGAAGGAAGGCTGCACCATCATCTGGGTCTGCGCAGAAGACCGGGTCCTGGGCTTTCTCGCTCTTTCCGACACGCTGCGGGAAGACGGAGCGGAAATGATAGAAAGTCTGAAGCAAACAGGCGTTGTTCCTGTGCTCCTCACCGGGGACCACAAAAATGCCGCCCGGCACATTGCCGCGCAGCTGCATATTGACGAGATCCACTCCGACTGCCTTCCGGAAGACAAGCTGAGCTGGATCGGCTCTTATCAGGAAAAAGGCTGCCAGGTATGCATGGTAGGAGACGGCATCAACGACGCCCCCGCCCTGAAAAAAGCTTACGTCGGCATCGCTATGGGCGGCGTTGGCAGCGATATCGCCGTAGATGCGGCTGACATTGCTCTTGTAAACGACGATATT
The DNA here is from genome assembly GCA_019118365.1 of Candidatus Lachnoclostridium stercoravium. Lineage (GTDB taxonomy): Bacteria > Bacillota > Clostridia > Lachnospirales > Lachnospiraceae > Lachnoclostridium_A > Lachnoclostridium_A stercoravium. Next base: position 41,389 of record DWZA01000101.1, read on the forward strand.
AAAGAAATCCCCCATCTGCTCCGCCTTGCGCAGCGGATGATGTTTACGATCAAATGCAACCTGACTTTCTCCATGACCTTGAATTTTATCGCTATTATCCTGGCGATCACCGGGATCTTAAATCCTGTCGTAGGCGCCCTGGTGCACAACGCAGGCTCGGTCTTCGTCATCATAAATTCTGCTTTTCTTCTAAAATGGAACGCCCGCTGATGCGGGCGTCCTGCTCCTACAGACGGCTGTAGTCCCTTTCCATATCTTTTTCTGTAATAGGGCGGATCACCCGGCACGGATTCCCTGCGGCGACCACATTGTCGGGGATGTCCTTTGTAACCACACTTCCGCCGCCGATCACCACGTTGCTTCCGATGGTCACTCCCGGCATCACCTTCACTCCGCCGCCGATCCACACATTATCTCCCACTGTGATGGGGTAGGCGTACTCCAGTCCAAGGTTCCTGCGCTGATGATCGATGGGGTGCCCCGCTGTGTAAAAACCGCAGTCCGGAGCGACAAACACATCGTTTCCAAAGGTCACTTTCGCGGCGTCCAAGATGACCAGATTGTGGTTGGAATAAAAATTCTCCCCCACTTCTACATTGTATCCGTAATCGCACCACATTGGCGCCGTAACGATCACCCGCTCTCCTGTTTTCCCGAAGATCCTGCGGATCAGTTTATCCTGTTCTTCCGTCTGGGAGGGCCTGAGATTATTGTATTCAAAACACAGATCCTTGCAGGCAAGCCTCTCCGCTTCCAGTTCTTTATCGTAATTGGCGTCATACAGCAGCTGCGCCGCCATCTTCTCTTTTTCTGTCATATCTTTTATACTCCTGTTATTTTTCTTCTCTTTCCATCCAGCTGACGATCTCCTGCTCCAGCTTTTTCCCGGTCTGAAGCATATACTCCATGATCTCCGTATGCAGCCCGCTCTGGATCATAGCCTTTGCCTTTCGGATATCGTTGTCTTCCAGCGGTTTTCCATAGGCCTCATATTTTTTCAGGCAGGCGGTATCCATAAAAACAGGCTGAAAATCAATGCCCGTTCCTCGTTTCAAATGCTCGACGATATAAAAACCGTCCGGGTCGATGTCGCCGAAATGATACCATTTAAGCCCAGGCTCCCCTTCCCAGATCCTTCGTAAAAACAGCTGCTTTGCCGAGTTATGGTAGCCGCTTAAAAATACAAAAAACGTATTTTCCCGTTCCATCCGGTTAAAGGAGGTGAGATTTTCCACGGTCATCACCTTCTGGTCCAGGATATGGATCTCTTTCAGATGCTTTAACGTCTCTGTGGAAAACGCCGCCGGCATATGAGGAGCCAGCAAAAGTCTCCTTCCGTCATCAAAGACAAATTCTCCGTTCCCCTTAAAGTACACATAGGACGGATTGGCAAATATATGATATTCCGCCAGGATGATATGTTCCGTCTCCCGTTTGTCTTCCCGGCTTTCTTTATCGTTCAGCCCGGAAAGAAGCTCCTCGAAGTTCCCGAAACGGCGGAGCAGACCGCAGACCTTTGTCCGGTATTTCCCTTCCCACGCTTTGCTGTCTCCAAGTACGGCGATAGACAGCTCCCTCTCCAGGATATCGTCCCTGTTTTCTTCAATAAAACGCAGAAGCTTCAGGATATTCTCCGCCTCCGCCCTTTCAAAAGCTGCTTTTTTTCCACTTTCCAGGCGGTCCTGCTGCTCCCTGGCGAAAGCGTTCAGCGCCGGATGGTCCTGCGGAAAAACATTGCTTTCCCAGCTTCGGTAAAAGTCCAGCTCCTCCTGCTGCCTGGCGCGTTTGTCCTTTCTATTCAGGATCTCGTAATACTTCGGCCAGGCGTCCTGGCTGGCTTCCAGCTTCCGGATCACCTGACCTTTTCTGCGGATAAGGATCAGCCCCTTATTTTCCAGCTCTTTCATCTGGTTTTCAAAATCCCGGATCTGATCCACGTCCGCGAAATCCCATTCGTACTCTGGAAACACCCTGGACGGGGAAAGGCCAAAGGTCTGAGCGATCTTATTTTCCCCCTCATCAGTCTTGCTCCGTTCGTACTGGTCCAAAAGGAGGGACAGCACGCTCTTCTGAAGCTCATTCATCATATCCGTCCCCGTCCTTTACCAGGCCTTCGATGGCGTTGGTGTATCTTCCGGTGATCACCAGACTTACGGTAGATTCGATGAACGCTCCGATACTGCTGATCTTTTCCGGCGGCGCCGCGTAAAATACCTGGAAATGGTTTTCTTCAAAATATCTTACCATCTGCTCGATCCGTTCTCTGGACAGGGCGGAAAAGGCCTCGTCGATAAAGGCCAGCCTTGCGCAGCAGGTATTTTTCGGGTAGCACTGGATCAGGCTGGCGGCCAGTATGATAAAGTACGGCGTCTGCTTTTCTCCGTTGCTGGCGGAACCCTGTTTCTTGGACAGGTCGGCCACCACTTCCTTATCTCCCTGCTTGCTGATGATCTTCATATCGTAGGTGAAATATTTGCGGTAATCCGTGTACTCTTCCTCGTCCTCTTCATTTAAGATCACAGACATGAAATCCTGGATATCCCGCTCCATCTCTTCGTCGTCCCGGCCCATGCTCATATAAGCCTCTCCGGAGTCCATAAAACTTTCCAGCTTTTTGCAGATCCGGAAAAATACGGCCCGGTCCGCCTTCTCTTCCATCACGAAGCGGTAGGTGTCGTTGCCGAAGGGGAGCTGCTTTAACTCCCGGTTGATCATGTCGATCTCTGTCTTTGCATCGCGGACAGATTCATTGATCTCCGCCACAAAATCGTTCATAAACGCGCTTTCCAGGCGATCCGCCTGTTCTTTCAGCTTCTGATGGGCCTCTTCGATCTTCACGTTGGCGATGCTGCGGTATTCTTCCCGGTAATAAGGGATGTAGGCCGCGCCGCGCCGGTTGATATCCTGCTCCGCCAGGCGGCAGTATTCCAGCTGGCTGTCTTCCAGGCGGTGGATGCAGTCGTTTAGATTAGCCTCCATATTCTGGATCGTCTTTCTCGTGATCACCTGCCAGGTTTTGTTCTTTTCCCTGAGCCGTTCATATTCTTCCATCATAGGTTCTTTTAACTCCAGGTTGGCCCGGCATTTTTCCTCATATTCCTGATCCAGGGTGTAGAGTTCGCCGGAAACGGCTTTCAGCTCTTCTTTTTTGATATCTTCATTGGCCCGGCAGGCTCCGATCTCGCTCATGATGCCGTCCCTCTGGGCTTTCAACTCGTCGTATGCTTTCTTAGCCGCCTGCTGTTCCTGGAGAACGGCCAGAAATTCCGGGCTGTTTCTGATCTCGTCGATCTGCTTTGACAGGCTGTCCCTGCTTTCCTGGGCTTCCCTGCGGTGGTATTCCGCCTGGAAATCATACCGCTCCAGGTTCCAGTCGATCTTCGCGATATCCTTCCGCTTCTGACGCAGCCTGTCCTGTTCCCGGCACAGCTCTGTCCGTTCTTCTTCCCTGTCTTTTTTCTCCTGCTCAGCCCGTTCCAGCTGAAGCCGCACAGCGTCTTCTCCCAGGCAGAACTCTGTCTTTTTTATGTCCATATAGGAAACCGCGTAGCTTTTGGCCAGCATACCGTTCTTCATCAGGCCGCCCTTCGGGTATTCGTGAAGCTCTTCCAGATCTTCACACAAATGGATCCCGTTTAACAGATAATTGGCGTATCTTCTGGCAAAGATATTGGGGATCGTAAGCATGGCTGCGGCGGACCCCGGCTCTGCGGCTGTTTCCGGCAGCTTGTCCGTGATCACCACCCTGACCTGGTGAAGGGCTCTTTTTTCCAGGATCTCCATCGCTTTATGGCAGTATTCGCCGTCTACGATGATGTGGAACCGTTTCCAGCCTAAGAACGTTTCAATGGCGGCCCGCCAGGAAGGATCTTTTACCTCCTGCACCAGCTCTGCAAAGATCCGTACTGTGGTCTGGATGCCCTGTTTTTTCAGCTCCTCATCTATGATCCGTTTTCCTTCTTCTACTTCTTTTGGAAATACCATAAGGTTGGACTGAAGCTTTTTAATATCCTTTTCCAGCCGGATAAGCTCTTTGTCCAGTTCCTCGGTCCTGTCCTGGCAGTGGACTTCTTCTCTCTGGAAGATCTTATCCTGGTTTCCGGCGGTCCTGGCAAGGCGCTGGAAGGCCTCTACCTTCCGCTCTTCTTTCCATCCCCGCTCCGCCAGGTGGAGAAGATACTTCTTGTCCTCTTCTTCCAGCGGCACAAACTCTTCAAACCAGCCAAGAAGCGTCTGGATATCTCCCTGAAGCCGCTTTACCTCCGCCAGCCGCTCTTCATGCCTGCGGATCTGGACGTCCAATTCCCTGCACTGGCTTTCCATGTTGCGGATACTGCCTTCCATTCCTCGGAACATATCGTTGCTCTCCGCGATCCGAAGCCGTTCTCCCGCCGCTTCGTACCGTTTTTCCAGCTCGTTTCTCCGCTCGTCCAGCTGGGCCTTCCTGTGGGACAGGCTTTCCAGCTCCTGCTCCAGAGATTTCTGCTCTTCTTCTTTCTCCCGCACCTTCTGATAGGCGAACATCATCTGGCGGATCTTTAAGGTCCGCAGCCTGGTTTCATATTCTCCGCTCACCTTCTCGATCTTTTCCAGCTGGTTCCTGCTGTTCCTTAAATTTTCATATATCTCCTTAATATGCTCAAACTGAGCCTTCTGCTCCCTCAGTTCCTTAAGAGACTCCACTTTTCCGGCTTCCAGCACGCATTCCTGGATAAACTGATCGATATTATTTTCCGGATTGAAGGCCATCATCTTTAAAAGCTTGGAACGGTATTTCGTCACGTCGCACCGCAGTCCCAGCGCCCGCATCACCTGCTCCACGCCTCTGTCCCTTCCCAGGAAATCCGCAGACCGCAGAGTTCTTCCGTCTATGGCCAGCTCGTTCCTTGGGGTGATGTATAAAAAGCCGTTTTCCGTCCTTGTAAAATTCATCTGGCTGATAGCCGTATCCCGGCACACAAACCAGCTGCTGCGGTAGGAAGTCTCGTCGGCGGATTCAATGCACACGCCCACAACCAGGCTGGCGTCCTCCACCGGGGACCAGAATTCCATAACAATGTAGCTTACTACTTCTCCTGTCCTCAGATACCTCTCCGGACCGTTGCTCTTTGTATGCCCCGCACGTAAGCTACCACTGTCCTGTCCCGGTCTTTCGCCGCCTTGTTAAACTGGGTGTTGCCGGTAAGAAGATAGGTCATGGCGTCCAGGATCGTAGATTTTCCGCTGGTGTTCACTCCGGTAAACAGGGTAGACCCTTCCAGGCGCATGGACACGTTCTGGAAGCGGGACCACTGCACTAAAAGCAGCTTCGTCGCTGTCTTTCTATTCGTCATCTGTTTCATCGTCATCCTCCATATCCTCGCCGGCGATCATTTCCGGACTGTCCATCATCCGTCTTCTGGCCGACTCTGCAAACCGCCGGAACTCCTCCGGCTCCAGGGCAAACTGCAGGGACGGGTAGAGGCGTATCGTACAGTCCGGATCCCCTGGTTTTCCATTGACGTCGATCAGATTGAACCGGGAAAATAAGGTTAAGATGGAAGTCATCGTCCCTTTGTCGATCTGATCCCTGAGGCCGTATTTTTCCAGTTCAAAACGCAGGTCGATCATAGGTACCAAAATTACCCTGGACAGGCTCCCGGACCGGATCCTGTCCGCGTACAGCGTCCATAAACAGCACAAAACTACGCTTTCGATCTTTTTTAAAGCAAACCGGTTGGACTGGAGCCTCCCGGCTTCGCCGCTTTCCGCAAGATTCTTCAGCATGACCACGCCGTTTTCCCGGTCTATGACAGCGTCGAAGCCGATATAACGGAAATACTGAGAAACCGCATCCAGCCTTTTTGATACGAAATAATACGCTCTTTTATTGTCTTCGTCCCTGTCCCGCACGATAAAGGTCTGCTTTAAAAGTCTGCGGCAGGCTTTCTGAAATAGATCCTTTTCCGAGGAAGTGAAGTCTTCCCAGTATTCTTCTATGCTCATTCATCTTCCTCCTTTTCGATCTCAAAACGTCTGAGCAGCATGTTGTTTGTCTCCACATACCCGTCTGCCGGGCGGATCCGGTAGCCGTTTTCCTGGGCGTAGGCCGCCGCGGAAAGGGCGCAGAGCAGGTCCTGTTTGTCCGCCATAGGAAGACTCCCGCTTTCGATCTTTTTCTCGCCGCCCATAATATGCTCCAGATATAACTTCATCTTTTCCTTCGAGTACGGGTTGTACGCTTCCCTTTCGTGAGCCGCCTTTGCCCTGGCGATATCTTCTTCCGTCATCTCCTGGAGCTTTGCCGTCGTTTCCCTGCGGATCCGCTGGGCCCTCCTGGGATAGCGCAGGGAACCGGTATCGATAAATTCGTTTCTCTCCAAAGAAAACAGCCGGTTAAATTCCTCCGGCATCTCTTCTTTCCATCCAAATTCTTTCATCTCTTCTGCAATATAGCGGAGGGTCTGCTCCACGCTCCCTCTTACGTCCGCCTCCCGGTTTCTTAAGAATCTGGCCCGGCCTACGGCGATCTGGAGATACACGTTGATCTTGTGCTTGATATCCCGCATGATCCGGTCGTAATCCTCTGTCAGGAAGGTTTTCGCCGCCTGGAACATATCCAGCACCTGTTCCCTGGCATCATTTTCCTCCAGGCCCTCTTCTCTGCCGCAGCCGGCCACTAAAAGCTCAAATTTTACCCGGTCGCCCCGGATCTCATCCAGCCGCTGGCGGATATAGGAACGGTAAATATGGATATTCTGCTGTTTTGTCAGCCTGGCGTACTCCCGGATAAAATCCCCTTCGCAGTACTCGATGATATTTTCCGTAAGGCTTTCCAGCGTCTCCTCCTTTACCATCCGCTCGATGATCTTCTTGATGAAAGTGGAAAGGCGCTTTAAAGACTTGGAAAGCAGTCTGGCGTTGCGGTAGATATTCTTCAGGCCGTTGACATATGGGTCTTCCGCCCACTGGCCGTCGTTTTTCAGGATATTGTATATGTTATAAATATAGCTGGAAAATTCTTCCCTCTCCGGCCTGCCAAGCTGCTGCAGAAACTCCGCCAGGAGGATCCCCTGCTCGGTCATGATGATCAGTTTTTCATAAGTGGCATCGTCGCTGTCCTCTTCCAGCCATCCCACTTCCCTGGAACAGAACCTGCGGATCACGGCGTTCGCCATATCGTTGTAATTCTTCTTTCCGTCCCCTTCCTCCTGGGCGTCCACGTACTCTACATGGTTTTCCAGCAGATAGGAAGCCAGCGCGTCCCGGATCCTGTTTCTGGGGATACGGTAGGAGATTTCCCGGTCGTACTGTTCGTAAACGACCTGTAAACAGTCCGAATAGATCCGGTTATTGCTGGCGCTGGATAAGCAGTTGAAAAAGCCGGAAGGGACGGATTCAAATAGGTTTATCATAAGTAATGTTCCTCTTTTCAGTGATCTGCCGTTTCCATAAATCGTTTTAAATTATACACTATCTGGGAAAAAATTTAAAGAAGTCCTGATATAAAGCGCTGTGTTTTTGCCGGAAACAGCAAACGGCCCTCCTGCAAAAGAACGCAGAAGAGCCGTTATTACTATCTAAATTTTCCGTGGCAGTTCTCAGCTATTGGACTGTTCCGGTCTCCACTGATGTTTGTTGGAGCGTTTTCCTTCTTTCTCCACAAAAAGCTCCCTGCCGCATCTTACTACGATGATCACGCCAAGGATCATCAGAAGTACGGCGATGATCAGCTGAAGCCCTTCTACAAAGAAGACTGCTGTTCCTGCCTGATATGCCTGCACCAGAGCGATGGAACGCTCAACAAGGGCTGTAAATGTTACGCACAGCATGATCACAAGCGGCGGGAAAAGGGTCTTGTTCTGTCTTCCCGTCACCTTTAAGAATACGCAGAGAGTGATCAGCACCAGGGCGCTCAACAGCTGGTTCGCGCTGCCAAAAAGCGGCCAGATATTTGAGTATCCGATCTGGGTCAGCACATAGCCGCAGGCAAGAGTGATAACAGTTGAGAAATATTTGTTGCACAGTACCTTTCTCCAGCCTTCTGCATGCTCCATATCGTCTACGCTGAAAAGCTCCTGGAAGGACATACGGCCGATCCTCGCTACGGAATCGAGGCTTGTAAGAGCCAGGGCGGAAACGCACATGGTCATAAAGCACTGAGCCGCATATACCGGGATCCCGAACATTTCCAGGAATCCTGCCACGCCTGCGGAAAAGATAGCGAAGGGCGTTCCTGTAGCCGCTGTTCCGTCCGCTGCTGCAGCCGCGCCTGCGACGCAGAGAGCCAGGATCGCCAGCAGGCTTTCCAGCACCATCGCGCCATAACCGACTTTGAGCATATCCTTTTCATTAGCAATAGTCTTTGACGACGTTCCGGATGAGACCAGGCTGTGGAAACCAGATACGGCGCCGCAGGCAACAGTTACGAAAAGTATGGGGAACAGGTCGCCGGACTGCTCATTGTGAAAACCGGTAAATGCCGGAAGGTTCATTGCCGGATGGGCAACTACAAGCCCAACTACCGCGCCGACGATCATGCCTGCAAACATAAACGTAGTCATAAAATCTCTTGGCTGCATAAGAAGCCACATAGGAAGGACCGCCGCCAGGAATATGTAGGCGAAGATCATATAGGTCCAGGCTTCTTTTCCAGCGATCAGCGGAAGATTCATTCCTATAGCAAAGGCCGCCACAGTACATACCAGGCCAAGGGCAACTTTCTTTCCGCCCTTTAAACCAGCTTTTTTCTGGATCAGGCCAAATACCACCGCAAAGGCGATAAACAGAAGGGAAATACTTCCCGCCGCCCCGTTTACCTGAGCCGCGTCTGCCAGCTGGGAAGCCCCGTCTACTGTCACATAAGCGTTAAATGTACCAGCTACCATATCGGCAAAAGCAGCCGTTACGATCAAGGTAAAGAGCCAGCAGAATAACAGGAACAGCTTTCTTCCTGTTTTTCCGATGTACTGCTCGATCAGGAGCCCCATGGATTTTCCTTCATTTTTCACGCTGGCGTACAGAGCTCCGAAATCTGTAACCGCCCCGAAAAAAATGCCCCCAAGGACGATCCACAGAAATACTGGGACCCAGCCGAACACAGCAGCCTGGATCGCGCCTGTTACAGGGCCGGCTCCTGCGATAGATGAAAACTGATGTGCAAATACGGTCCATCCGTCTGTGGGAACATAATCCTCTCCGTCTTCTTTTTCCACTGCCGGGGTCTTTGCCTTTGGGTCAATACCCCATTTTGCCGCCAGCCAGCGTCCATAGCAGACATATCCTGCGATCAGGCAGACAGCGGCAACTAATACGATTACCAACGTATTCATATACATACCTCCAAAAATTTGCTTCGGCCTTGCGGCCTTTTCGTTTACGGGTTACTTTAAATCCAGATACCAGACATTGATCTTTCGTCAAACAAAAAAACCTCCGTCTTCTTAAAAAATACTTCTAAGAAGACGAAGGTAAATTATCTCCGCGGTACCACTTCTTAATTGCCGGCGGCTGCCGGCCCCTCTGCCACATCCCCAACCTACGCCTTTATAAGCCGGTGAATATGCTCCCCTCTAACGGTGGGACTCCGGTCCAGATTACTCCTCTTCGTTTCATCCGAACGGCTCACAGGGGATAACCTTCTTTTTACGCTGCTGCCTCGCACCAACCGGCCGCTCTCTGAAAACGCAGATAAAAGAAAATCTTGTCCTGCTCAATGCTTTTCTCTGAATTTAAAATGAATTATAATCTCTTTTTCTGATTTGTCAAGAGATTTTTTCATTGCCCTAGCCGCCGCGAAAATGATATGATCATCCTTCCGCCGGGATATCCCTGCTTTCGGTCACGCCGTCCATGCCGCTGCGGCCGATAGGATGGCGTTCTATGCGGGAAGCCGGACAATCGCAAAGCTTCAGGCGTGTCCAGCCGGTGCTGTCATAGGGCTGGATATACAGCTCCCTTTCCGCCGCGCTGTACATGATCAGATACTGCGTATAGCTGTCCTGCTGCTTCAGCGGCCTCTGCTGCTCGTCGAACCATACGTAATGGAAAATCCCGGCTGTATGAGGTTCAAACACAGTATGCATAAGTCCCGCGCCAAAGGCCAGCATCTGCCTGTCTGAAAAACTGCGGCCATTCTGGTTCAGGGCTTTCACCATAGCGGCGCGGATGAACCGGTCGCAGGAGGCAAAAGAGGCCGGATAGCTGCCGTTAACGCTCACATGGGAAGCCGTCTCATCCGCCCTGACTTCGACTCCGTCAAAATCCAGCCGGCTGACAGGATCTCCATTTATCCCGTAGCGCAGTTCCGGAGACTGGGACATATACCAGGACAGATTTTCCAGTTGCCTGTCATATGTGGGAGAATTGGCCATGACCCCGATATTCTCCCGGTCGCGGTAGGCCTTTAATATCCCTGGATTTGACGGGTCCGCCGCTTCCAGGATCGCCGTCTTTCCTTTTGCATCCACAAAAATATAATGCATGGTGGCGGGTACTTTTCTTTCTCCCACCGGGATATCCAGGATCTGGATATTCTCCGCCTGCCGGACCACTTCTTCCGCTGTGCCGCAGACCGCCAGCAGGCGTGTAAGGATCTCCATCCCCACAACGCCTTCCCGACCTTCTCCCGGCTCCCCAGCGCTGGTCCCTTCATTTAAATACTGGAGCCCGCCGATCAGGCCCGCTTCATTGATCCCATCCATCAGCCAGCTGTCCTTCGGGCTGTTGGCGATCCCAGCGAAGCTGTATCTGGAACGAAGCGGCTGATCCTGCCCTTCCAGGGCTATCTCCTGCCCGGCCGGCCAGGAAACCATATGCGCTCCGCCTTTCCATATATCGTCTTTCAGATCGCAGGTCCGAAACCAATACACATTTCCTTCCGCTGACGTCAGTTTCATAGACGTACATCCACTGATCCGATCATCCATCGTATTCCCCTCCGTTTTCTATTATGATGTCGGGGCAAACTGCCTTTTGTCCCCGGTAATACCGGAACGCTTCGCGTCAAAACGGCCCGGTTATTATCATATTATTACAAGTTTTCCCTAATTTCCAGCCATTTAACAGGGAGTTATGGGACATATCGCCGAAAATGCCATAAACACTAGATTTTTTTGCATCCCTGTGGCATATTGTATTGAAAAATACAAAGGAGAATCTATATGAAAAAGTTCATCGAAGAGTTTAAGGCGTTTGCTCTCCGCGGCAACATGATGGATATGGCAGTCGGCGTTATCATCGGTAGTGCGTTTTCCGGCATCGTCACATCCCTTACTGACAACTTTATCAACCCGATCCTGAATCTCGTAACTGGCGCAGCTACCTATAACCTTCAGGATGTAGCTGGCTTTGCCTCCAATTTTGTTTCAGCCCTGGTGAACTTCCTGATCATGGCGTTCGTTCTGTTCTGCCTTTTAAAAGCAGTAAACAAGCTGGCCTCTATCGGCAAGAAGCCGGAAGCTCCTGCAGCTCCGACTACAAAGAAGTGCCCGTACTGCCTCAGCGATATCCCGATCGAGGCTACCAGATGTCCGCACTGCACTTCCCAGCTTCTGGACGAAGAAAAGACTGCATAATCAGCGATTTTTACTGGAACGGCGCCTCCGCCGTTTTTATCAGGTATCCAGACAAAGGCTTTTTGTGACAAGATCACAGAAGGCCTTTTTTCTTTCTGCTATAATCGCCTTATCTTGGAAATAACCAGAGGGGAGATAGATATATGGAAACCGTAAAACGCAGGAAAAGAAAAGCGTTCGTTGACGGCAGCCTGTGCGTTGCCTGCGGCTGCTGCGTGAAAGTCTGTCCGGTATCGGCCATCGCAGTATGGAAGGGGATCGCCGCAAAAGTAGATATGGCAAAATGCGTCGGCTGCGGCAAATGCGCAAAGGAATGTCCAGCTTCCGTCATCGCTGTTCAGGAGGTGGGATCATGAAAAAGCGCTGGTACGACTATCTGTGGATCCTGTCCCTGACGTATCTGACGCTGGGATTTTTCAATATTCTTTTCGCATGGCTTGGACTTTTGTGTTTTTTTATCCCTCTTATCATCTCTGTGGTATCAGGGACAAAGGGCTACTGCAACCGATACTGCGGAAGGGGCCAGCTGTTTTCCCTGTTAGGAGGACGCTTCGGCCTGTCCCGTAAAAAAGATATCCCGGACTGGATGAAGTCCAAAGCATTCCGCTACGGGTTTCTGGCATTTTTTATGGTCATGTTTTTTCTCATGCTCTGGAACACCTTCCTGGTATTTTCCGGCGCGGCGGACTTAAAACAGGCCGTCACCATCCTGTGGACCTTTAAAGTTCCGTGGAACTGGGCTTATCACGGAACCCTGATCCATCCGGGCGCAGCTCAGTTTGCATTTGGATTTTACAGCGTCATGCTTACGTCCACGATCCTGGGGCTGATCACCATGGCGCTTTTCAAACCAAGAAGCTGGTGCGTCTACTGCCCCATGGGCACCATGACCCAGCTGATCTGCAAGGCGAAAGCAAAGTGACATTGTCACAGAAGGATCTTTAAAAATCTGCTATTATAACATCAGTTACAGATCACAAACCAAACTCATAAAGGAGGCTAAATATATGTCAGTTATCAATATCAATAAAAATAATTTTCAGGAAGAAGTCATGAATTCCACAAAGCCGGTGCTGTTAGATTTCTGGGCAAGCTGGTGCGGCCCCTGCCGTATGGTAAGCCCGGTGGTAGACGAGATCGCAGAGGAAAGAAGCGATATCAAAGTAGGAAAGATCAATGTGGACGAAGAGCCTGAGCTGGCTTCCCAGTTCCAGATCATGAGCATTCCTACCCTGATGGTGATCAAAGACGGAAAAGTCACGAACAAGGCTATGGGCGCAAGGCCTAAGAGCCAGATCCTTGCTCTTCTCTAAGAGATACCGCAGCCTTTGCTGCGCCGCTTGCTATAAGGCCCTGATCCCAAGCCAGCTCCTTACGGAGCTAAGGCAAAGGATCAGGGCCTTAAGCTATGCCAGAAAACAATGGAAAATTTTATTTATGTTTTCTGACTTCTGTATCTGTAATATTTTCGTAGAACTTTACCAGGGCGCTGTGATCGCTCCCGCCCTCTCCATGGTTATGGAGCCACTGAAACATTTCCTGTACGCTGGCGGTCAGAAGCAGCGGCGCTCCCACTCCATGTCCCGTATCAAGAGCATTGCTGAGATCTTTAATATGCAGATCGATCTTAAATCCGGGTTTAAAGTTTCCATCAAGCACGCACTTTCAGCCATTTTCCCTTCCAGGCATACAGTACCATAAGCGTCATGCCCAGCAGCCAGGATACGGGATAGACCACGAAGACTCCGTCGATGGCATCGAATAACGGCAGGATAAACTGGAGCCAGAAGATACGGAACACGCACAGAGACGTCAGCATGACGATCATAGGAGGCACGCTTTTTCCTGTTCCCCGAATACTTCCCGCCAGGCCATGCATAATGCTCAGCATAAAATAGAACGGGCAGAAATATTTCATCGCCAGCTCTCCATAGCTGATAACCGTCTGGTCGTCGGTGAACAACCGCATGATCGGGTCGGAAAAGGTAAGGAGCAGGATTCCTGTGAGAATCGTGTAAACCAGTCCCATAGCAAGGGTGACCCACATGCCCTTCTTTACCCGGTCGATCTTCCCGGCTCCAAAATTCTGTCCTGTAAATGTAGTCACCGCCATGCTGAAGCTGGTGACCGGAAGAATATTAAATCCGTCGATCTTCATATACGCCCCGAAGCCCGCCATAGCCGCAGATCCAAAGCCATTGACGCTGGACTGTACAAGGACGTTGGAAAAAGAGATGACCATATTCTGGATCCCCGTAGGCAGGCCGATACGGATGATCCTGAGAGCCGCGCCCCTGTGGATCCGGATCCGTCTTAGATCCACCTGGTAATCCGCATTCACCCGCGCCAGAAAGATCAGCGCCAGAACGCAGGAAACCATCTGGCTGATATCCGTAGCGATCGCGGCTCCTGCTACGCCCATGTGGAATATGCCGATCAGGATCAGATCCAGCACGATATTGGTAACAGAAGCATATGCCAGGTACAGCAGGGAACGCCTGGAATTTCCCGCCGCGTTTAAGATCCCGGCAGCCATGTTATAAACTACGTTAAAGAAAACCCCGCCGAAATAAATCTGCAGATACGTAACAGAATCTTTCAGTACATCTTCCGGCGTATTCATCCATATAAGCAGAAAACGGCTGAAAAAGATCCCGCCGACTGTCAAAATAATGCCCAGGACCGCGGCAATGGCAAGAGCCGTATGTACGGTGTCCTGGACTCGTTTTCTTTTTTTCGCGCCAAGGTACTGAGACGCCACTACGCCGGCCCCCACTGACGCTCCCTGGCTGAAAGCTATCAGAAGGTTGATCAGCGCCGTACTGGAGCCTACCGCCGCCAGGGCGTTGCTCCCCACAAAATTTCCCACGATTATAGAGTCTGCAGTGTTGTAGAGCTGCTGCAGGAGGTTGCCTAATATCAACGGCACGGAAAAGAAAAATATCTGCTTTCCGATACTGCCTTCTGTCATAAGGTTGGATTTTTTCTGAGCTGCTTCCATGTTGTGCCTCCTGATGTTTTTCAGTTCACAGTATACTCTGATTTTCTAAAAAAGCAACCCGAAAACCGACTATTATATCTTCTCTATATCCCATCTGGAAAGGAATTTTCCGATCCTTTTTGCGATCAGTCCCACCAGGACCGCCGCCGCCACCGTTCCTTCCCGGACGCCCTGGATCTGTCCGGTGAAAAAGACCGACAGCACGCAGGCAATCGCAACAAGAGTCACGTCAAAACCCACCTTCATATAGCCGAATTTAACAGGAAGGACCTGACAGATGGCGAGGACGACGCCTTCGCCTGCAAGAACGACCACAGACGCCTTTACTTCAAAGCTGACGCCGACGGCTACCAGCAGTATCCCTATCAGACACAGCAGCCACTGCTGCCAATAAGAGTGATAGGCGATCCTCTGGACCGCCCACACGCCAAAATCTGTAAGATACCCGAAGAAAAATGCAACCGGCAGCTGCATAAGCTGGATCGGGTGATATTTTTTCCTCAGTATCAAAATCTGCAGGAAAATAAACACGCAGTGCATAACGATCGTCGCAGTCCCCACTGTAAACGGAGTAAATAAACTGACCACGTAAGGAACGCTGGATATGGGAGAAGTGCCCAGATCCGCTTTAATGGAAAATGCGACTCCAAAGGCCATGATCGCCAGTCCGGTAAGAAAAAGCAGATACCGTTTGAAAATATTCACTGCCTGAGCATCCCGCAGTGTCATAAAAGCTCGTCCTTCTTCGTCAGGATCGCCTCGCATGCCGCACAAGCAGGGCAGTCGCAGTACTTTGCTCCGGCAGCTTTGATCTTCCTTCCATGAGCAGCCACTTCTTTTGTCTTCTCCGGGCCGAACACCTTCGCGCCTGCTTCAGAATCAGCGAATGCGATCAGTCCGTCTACCGGCATGATGTCCATCTCAGCCTCTTCGATCAGTTTTTTCGTCATTTCTGCTTCTTTATCCGTTCCGAGGGCGGAAAGCCATGCCTGTCCCGCCTCTTTTGCCTGCGCGCAGCAGGAATCCGCAGCGATAAGGTCTTTTACATGCTTTACAACGTAGTCTTTTACTTCCTGAGTCATAACTTACCATCCTTTCTTTCAGTGTTTCAGCATCTCGCCGTATCTGCCCAGAAACGCCTGGGTCCGCTCGTTATTGGATGCGAAGACCTGCTCTGGTCTTCCCTCTTCCACGATCACTCCGTCCGCCATAAAGATCACCCTGTGGGAGATGTCCCTTGCAAAGGCCATCTCATGGGTCACGATCACCATGGCGATATGGAGCTCCGCCAGGGAGCGGATCACTTTCAGGACCTCTCCGGTCAGTTCCGGATCCAGAGCCGATGTCGGCTCGTCGAAAAACAGTATCTTCGGGTTCAGCGCCAGGGCGCGGGCAATAGCCACCCTCTGGCACTGGCCGCCGGAAAGCTGGCAGGGATAGGCATCCGCCTTATCCTCCAGCCCCATCTTTTTTAAAAGCTCCATGGCTGTTTTTCTGGCCTCTTCTTTGTCCCGCTTCTGTACGGACACAGGGGCGTCCATTACGTTTTTCAGGACCGAATAATGTGGGAACAGATTGAAATTCTGAAATACCAGCCCGTAATTTTTCTGGATCTCTTTTAACTGTCTCTTTTTTGCGTAAACCGCATGCCCGCCTTTTGAAGTTTCTTCCGTCCATACGGCTTTTTCTCCCAGGTAGACAATCTCCCCTTTATCCACGGTTTCCAGCATGGTAGCGCACCGCAGGAGCGTGGATTTTCCCGACCCAGACGGGCCGATGATGGATACGATCTCGCCCTCCTCTACTTTCAGGGAGATATCCTTTATGACGTCCAGACTGCCGTAGGACTTTTGTATATTGTTCATTTCCAGCAGATACATCGTATGCCTCCCTATTGATAGTAAGAGAATTTCTTTTCCACCCATTCCATGGCCAGCGCCACCAGAAGGTTAAATATGTAGTAGAACAGGCCCGCCGCGATAAACGGCACCATGCTCGCCTGGGCGCTGGCCAGCTGCTTGGCAATGGTAAACATCTCCAGCACGCTGATAGTAAACGCCAGAGACGTATCCTTGATCAGGCTGATCACTTCATTGGTGATCGACGGGAGCACCCGCTTGATCACCTGGGGCAGGATGATCTTGAAGAACGTCTGCCCCCGGTTGTATCCCAGCAGCTTCGCCGCTTCGTACTGACCCGCCGGCATGGACTGGATGCCGCTCCGGTATATCTCAGCGAAATACGCGGCGTAGTTGATCGTAAACGCAATAAACGTCGCCCACAGGCGATAATCATTGGTAACCCGGATCTTGAAAATATAATAAGGCCCGAAGTATACCATCATCAGCTGGAGCATCAGCGGAGTCCCTCGCATAATGGATATGTACGCTTTCGTGATAAAACTGATCGCCGGATTTCTCGACATTCTCCCAAAAGATACGATCAGTCCCAATGGGAGGGAAAAGATCAGTGTCACGGCAAAAATCTGTATGCTCGTCCCCATGCCGCTGATCAGCTGAGGCAGCATCTCCATGATCTGCAGCGCAGCATCCATTAAAAACTCCATTGCGTTTATCTCCTTTTATTTTCCAATCGTTGTAACGTCTGTACCGAACCATTTCTCAGAAACAGAAGCCATGGTGCCGTCTTCGGCCATCTCGTCCAGGACTGCCTGAACCTGATCTCTCAGTTCTGTATTGCCAAGCTTAAAGCCGATGGCGTATTCCTCAGAAGAGATCACATCGTCCAGGACTATTGCCGCTGTATCTCTCATGGTCAGCTGATAATTTGCCACAACGCTGTCCATGGCGATGGCGTCTACTGTGCCCATCTCCAGATCCATAAATGCCTGATTGTAATTAGGCGTTGTCTGAAGCGTGCCAAATGTGCTGGTCAGCTCCTGATTTTCATTTAAAGCAGCTTCTGCGGAAGAGTCCACCTGAACTTCCACGATCTTGCCCGCCAGATCCGCGGCGCTGGCGATCCCGGAATCCTCCAGGACCACAAATACCTGGTCGTTATTCATATACGGATCGCTCCAGGTGTAGTTTTCCTCCCGTCCTGTCATGGTAAATCCATTCCAGATGCAATCGATAGTGCCGGAATCCAGCTCCATATCCTTTGCGTCCCAGGCGATCGGCTGCGCTACAAAGGTAAGTCCCAGACGGTTCGCCACTTCTTCCGCCAGCTCCAGGTCAAATCCCACATAAGAGCCGTCGTCGTCACGGAATCCCATAGGAGGGAAGTCTGCGTCAAATCCTACGGTAAAGGTTCCGCCTTCCCCGTCTGCAGCCGCTTCTTCTGTCTCTGTTTCCGCCCCGTCTGCGGCCTCACTATCTGCTTCCGATCCGTCTTCTTTTGCTTCCGTCTCCCCGGCCTCTTCTTCTGTCTCAGTAGCTTCCGCCGTCGTCTCTTCCGCGCTCTGAGCTGCTGTCGTCTCTTCTGAAGAACCGGAGCAGCCGGCTGCCGCCGCTGCCACTGCCATGGTCAGTAATACTGCAAGTGTTTTCTTTTTCATAATCGTTTCCTCCTCGTTTTTGCATGCTATCATAGTAGCATAGTAAAGCGTTTTTGTAAAGAAAAACCTCTCTGGCTTTACCTCTAATTAACAGGAATTTTGCCCTGTTATGGTATCTTTATTTTTTCTGACAGCTTATTATAAAATCAGACACTGCTCAGGCCAGAAGAAAAGCAGATACTATGTTTATCCGCCTTATGCGCCGTCCTGGGCAGTTCAAAATATATTGAAATCGCAACAGTTCAGGACGGCTTATCTTCTTGTTCGGCTAAAGCCGGACAAGAAGCATCGGATGTTCATACCCTAGGGGGCACGCTGTCCGATGTGAAAACAGGGGCAAAAGCATGCTTATAAGCAAGCTTAACGCCTGTTTTTGCCCCTGTTTTCCCGCCGTCCTGAACTATTACTTAAAATCATCCATTTGGAGGGGTATGAATGAAGAAGACCTATGTGCTTGATACGAATGTGCTGATCCAGGCTCCCTACGCTATCCACTGCTTTGAGGAAAATACAATCGTGATCCCGCTGGTAGTGATCGAAGAGCTGGATGGGTTAAAAAGAGCGGAGGGCGAGCGAGGGGCAAATGCCAGAACCGTGATCCGCTCTCTGGAGGATCTCCGCACAAAGGGCGATCTGTTAAAGGGAGTCGTCCTTCCAGAAGGAGGCCTGATCCGCATTGAGAAAAATTTCGTAGACGTACAGCTTCCGCCAGACCTTCCTGATAATAAATCCGACAACCGCATCCTGATGGTCTGCTGCGGGCTGAAACAAGAGAATGAAGGAACTGGCGAAGAGTGCCAGATCATCCTGGTGACAAAGGATCTTCTTCTCCGTCTGAAAGCCCAGATCCTGGGCATACAGGCGGAAGATCTCACCACCGAACAGGTAAGTCCCGACGACGCCCAGTATACCGGCCGCTGCCAGGTATACCTTCCCGACGAACTGGCCAAAGACTTCAAAAAATCCGGAGTATCCCTGGATAAAGTTTATACCTGTGATGAAGACGGCAACCGCCAGACCCCTGTTTTAGAGGAAAATGAATTTGTGATCCTGAAGCTGGACCAGTCTTCCAAAAAGACCCTTCTTGGACGGGTGGACGGCGGGAAAGTTGTTCCCCTGGTCTACAAGAAGAGCAAACCTTACGGGATCGTTCCCAGAAACGTGGGGCAGTATTTCATGCAGGAAGCCCTGATGCAGAGTGCAGACAAGGCTCCCCTTGTGATCATAAAAGGTATGGCCGGTACAGCCAAGACCTTTTATGCTCTGGCTGTGGGCTTGGAAAAGGTCTACAACAACCCTGACGGGGAATACCGCCGAATCCTGATCAGCCGCCCCAACGCCCAGTTTGATGAGGACATTGGCTTTCTTCCAGGCGACGAGCAGGAAAAGATCGCGCCCCTCATGCGGCCGGTCATCGATAATCTGGAACAGCTTTTAGATTCTGACGAGGCAAGACGCTACGAGGACGAGACAGCTTTAAGCGATAAAGTAAACGAAATTTTCGAAAGAGGCATCATCCAATGTGAGGCCCTGAACTTTATCCGCGGCCGTTCTATCGTAAAGACATACCTGATCATCGACGAGGCTCAGAACATGACGCCGAACCAGGTTAAAGGCATTATTACCAGAGCCGGAGCAGATACCAAGATCATCCTTCTTGGCGACCCCAATCAGATCGACCGGCCGTTTTTAGACGAGCGCACTAACGGATTGAGCTACGCGGCAAAATATATGAAAGGAAGTCCGCTGTGCTGGCAGATCACCCTTTCTGCAGACGAATGCGAACGTTCTCCGCTGGCTATGGATGCAGTAAAGAGGCTGTAAACACAGCCTCTTCATCTATATGCCTATCTTACAGGATCTCCTTCAGTTCCATCAGATCTCCGATCTCATAGTCCACCCGGACCGCCGGATCTTTGTTTGCCGCTCCAGCCGGATTATACCAGCAGGTATCCGTACCGGCCGCGCAGCCGCCCTTTATATCTGAAGTAAGAGAATCGCCAATGATGATCATATCCTCTGGTCTGCAGTCCGGTATCCTGGAAAAGCAGTACTGGAAAAATTCCTTCTGCGGTTTCTGGCTTTTCGCGTCTTCTGAAACAAATATCTCTTTAAAATATGGAGACAGCCCTGACTTTTCGATCCTTTTATACTGGGTCTTTGAAACTCCGTTCGTCACCACATAGACTGGATACCTCTCTGCCAGGTAGCGGCAGATCTCCAGAGCTCCTGGGATCAGAAACGCCCCTTCATCCAGCTCCCTCCGGTATTTCTTTTCCGCCTGGATCCCCAGTTCTTCTTTTGTCAGCCCAAAGTAGAGCGGACCTTTCTTTGTCCGGCTCAGAATGCCGGTTCCCGGCTGCATCTCATCCAGCTTTTCAAAAAACAGAGCGAAGCGGGTATCCATGATCTGCTGCTTCGGGATCTCTCCCCGCTCAAAACTTTCCCATAAGCCTTTATTGATCTGATGGTACAGCTCTTCTTTCTCTTTTGAAGGCTCAACGCCGTAAGCTTTCATCACTTCCCGAATACCCAAGACCTCTGCTTTATTGAAATCCAGAAGAGTTCCGTCCACATCCATCAGGATCGCCTGATACTCTTTTTTCTTCATATCCTGTTACCCCTTATAAACCACCTTTCCGGAACAGATCGTATACTTCACTTTTCCTGTCAGCTCCCATCCGGTAAACGGGCTGTTTTCCGCTTTGGACAGATAGTCTCCTGCCGTCCATTTTTCCTTCGGGTCAAAAATCACTATATCCGCTTCTTTTCCCTCTTCCAGGCAGCCGCTGTCTAAGCGGTACAGCTTTGCCGGGTTCACCGTCATCTTTTCCAGCAGCTGCTTCATTGTTAAATGACCTTTTTCTACCAGTTCTGTGATCCCCAGAGCCAGAGCCGTCTCCAGACCGATGATCCCGCTGGGCGCTTCTGTCAGAGGCTTTGCCTTTTCCTCTTTACTGTGGGGCGCGTGATCTGTGGCGATCATATCGATGGTGCCGTCCTTCAGTCCCTGGATGATCATCTCCCGGTCCTTCTTCGTCCTGAGAGGCGGATTCATTTTCGCAAGAGAGCCATAGGTTAAAACCGCTTCTTCGTCCAGGGTAAAATGATGAGGCGTAACCTCGGCTGTCACATCGGCTCCCAGTTCTTTAGCAAGAGCTACCATCTTTACAGAGATCCCGGAGCTGATGTGCTGGATATTTACAGAAGCTCCTGTGCTCAGGGCGATCATGCAGTCCCTTGCCACCAGAGATTCCTCCGCCAGAGCGGGAGAACCGACGATCCCCAGCTCGTCGGAAACTTTTCCCTGGTTGATGCCATTATTTCCGATAAATTTTGGATCTTCCTCGTGAAAACTCAAAGGCACGTCAAGGCGCACCGCCTCTTCCATAGCCTCCCTGACCAGGACTTCGTCCATCAGCGGGATTCCATCGTCTGTAAATCCGGCCGCTCCTGCTGCCAGAAGCCCTTCCATATCCGTCAGCTCCTGCCCCTTAAGCCCTTTTGAGATCGCGGCGGCAGCCAGTACGTGGATCCCAGTCTCTTTTCCTGTTTCGATCACGTATTTTAACGTCTCTTCATTGTCCACCACAGGCTTTGTATTGGCCATACAGACGACTGTGGTATAACCGCCCCTGGCTGCGGCAGCAGCTCCCGTATGGATGTCCTCTTTATAAGTCAGGCCCGGATCTCTGAAATGCACGTGGACATCGATAAGGCCTGGCGCCACCGTCATCCCTTCCGCGTCAATAACCTGATCGAAGTCTTCCTCTTTCCACTTTCCGCTCCATTTTCCCGGCCTGCAGATCTCCTTTACCCTCTCCCCATCCAGGAGCACATCCCTTTTTCCGTCCAGACCGCTTTTCGGGTCTGTCACATGTCCGTTTTTGATCAGTATCATCTTTTTTCCTCCCATACTTATATTTCAAAGGCCTGTCCGTCTTCTCTTATATCTGCGATCCTGTCCCGGTAACTTTCCGAACAGGGCATTTCCTTTATTCTTTCGATCACGGAAAAATCTCCCCAGCAGTGCATGGGAAAAATATGCTTCGCATCGCTGTATTGCATAAACTGGTGGATCCCCAGGTAAAACGCCTCTCCCTGCCTTGGGTCAAGGGGGATAAAGGCCGCGTCCGCCGTCTCGTCTGAGATCCTGCCGATCTCCGCCCTATATACCCGTTCCATTTTCTCATTCCAGGTATCCGGCTCTCCTTCCCAGTACCAGTTGTTCAGGTCGCCTGCGTGGTAGATCCTGTATCCATCGCATGTAACAAAAAACGCCACTCCCTCGTCTGTGGACTTTAACGTCTTTACCATTAAGCCTTCGCAGATTTCCAGCTCTGTGTGGGATTTCATGGAAACCGTCTGCTCCTGGAGGTCTTCCGGGATCCGCACCCGCCAGATATCGCTGGAAAGGATATAAGTAACCTCCGGATGGGTTTTTGCAAGCTCAAAGATCACTGGCGAGAAATGGTCTCCGTGCCGGTGGCTGGCAAATACAAACAGCGGCTTGTCTTTTTCCAGTTCCGGGATCCTGCCCTCATAATAGTCAAACAGCAGGTATTTCGTCTCTGTCTCCACAAGGAAACTGCTGTGATGGATATATGTTATCTTCATAAAGCCTTTCTCCCATTCCGCCAGCCCTACAGCCGTTTCCCGCATTTCGGGCAGAACTCAAAATCGTCGTTTTTAAAATGATATCCACAATAAGGGCATTCCATGTCATGATCATCCACATTTTTCTGATGATCTGTATAAGGATTTCCACTGCCTTTCTGGATCAGGGTCAGGTCTTCCTTTAAGATCTCCACGTCCATCCCTCTGGCAATGGCGTTTCCCTTTTCCGGATCCAGCTCGTACACCGCGTTGCAGCAGGACATCTGCACGTAATACCGCCTGCCCCATTTAAACAAAGGTATAAAGAAAAAGCTGAAATACATATACGTCATGATCACCTGATATCTGCCGTAGGCCCCGCAGGCGCCGCAGATCACCACCTGTCCGTGGTAGTTTAACTGTTTCTGTCCCTGGCTCACGCCGCCGATAAAAATCATCTCTTAAAGCCTCCTGTTATCCGATCATCCCCGGAAAGCCGCGTCGATCCGTTTCTTCAGTTCTCCTTCTCTGTCCTCAAAAAGGAGCTTTTTATTGTACTGGTAATACCGCTCGCATTCGTACTCCTGCAGGAAGCGGATGCAGTAATAGTTGGTATTCAGATTTGTAATGAAAATGACCATCTCCTGGCTGTCCCCAAATGCCGCCTCCATAAAATCAAAGCCGTGCTCCAGCGCCTCGCCGCACTGATCGATCATCTCGTCGTAAGCCCTGCTCTCCTTTGCAAACAGAGATCTAAGCCGGTCCCATGCCGCAGATGTGTCTTCCAGATGATCCACTTTGAGGATCTGAAGGTAATCCTGCAGCTTATGGAGCACCCGGCGCATGCGGTAATCTTCTCTCCTGCTTAAAAGATCAGCAGCCTTCTTTCTGTGACGTTCCATGGAAAGAGCCGTCACCACATCGCCAAGGCGTGATGTAGCGCTCTTATTTGTCCCATCCTGGAACAGCTTCAGCTGCTCCATAAGGGCCGCCGTATAATTTTCCTGTTCCATGGCTTCTTTAAATAAATTACCCAGCTTGGAAAGCACCAGTCCGATCACGCTCAGCTTCTCGTCAAACGGTGCCCGCACCAGCTTCTCGCAAAGCTCTTCTTTGATCACGCCCTTTAAGATCTCGTCCACCTGATACTGATCTTCATATTTATAATAAAGTTCCAGATAATTGGCAAAATCCTTGGAGATCCCCGGATGCTGGATGTACTGGAAGATCACGTCCCGGTCCACGGCCTTTCCGATCTTCTCATAGACTTCGATCAGCCTGGAAAGGTCCTCCCAGCCTCTTGGGGTCGCAAACATCTTTCCGTCCACCGTCGTTTCGATCTGGCAGAAGTTCTGGTTCTTCACGTCCAGATAGGAAATGATCGCCGGATGGATAGACTCATGATAAGCGTACTCCTTCCATACGGAAAAATCCGCTTCTACTGGGATCAGCTTGATACGGTCCAGTGTCACCACGTCAAATTCCCGGACGGATTTGTTAAATTCCGGCGGGTTTCCCGCTGCTACGATGATCCAGCCTTCCGGGATCTTATGGTTCCCAAAGGTTTTGCACTGAAGGAACTGGAGCATCATAGGTGCCATGGTCTCGGATACGCAGTTGATCTCGTCGATAAAAAGAATGCCTTCCTTTAAACCTGTGCTCTCCATCTTGTCATAGATAGAAGCTACGATCTCGCTCATGGTATATTCTGTTACTGAATATTCCTTTCCGCCATAGGACTTTTTCGAAATAAACGGCAGGCCCACCGCGCTCTGTCTGGTGTGGTGGGTAATTGTGTAGGAAACAAGGCCGATCTGGCACTCCCTGGCGATCTGTTCCATGATCTGCGTCTTTCCCACTCCTGGCGGGCCGATGAGCAGCACCGGCCTCTGACGTATGGACGGGATCTCATAGGCCCCGAACTCGTCCTTTAAAAGATATGCTTCTATTGTATTTTTTACTTCCTGTTTTGCTCGCTTGATATTCATAAATATTCTCTCCTGTCGTCTTTCTCTACCACGTTCCCGGCGTCATCTCCCGTTCGCCGCCTTCTGTGAGGATCACCTGGCCGCCCCAGTCGTCCTCCAGCTCCTCTTCTTCCGGTTTTGCCAGGTCGCCTGGCTCCAGCACCAGTTTGATCGCCCATGGCGGGACGGAAATATCGGTATAATTGTCTTTTACAAAAACGAACGCTGTCTCGTAGACCGGCTTTTTCACTGGGAAAATACCTTCGCCGTCTGTAAAATAGATCAGCCCCCGCAGTTTGTGGAATTTCTGCTGCCGCACCAGGCTGCTCACATATTCAAAGGCTGGCCGGAAATCTGTGCCTCCGTAGCCGACTATGGTAAAATCCTCCATGTAGGCTTCCATCTCTTCTTTGCTGGTGATCACCGTGTCGTCCTGGATCTTCTCGTCGCACTGGATAATGTGGATGTTGATCTTGCGGAAATAGCTTTCCGACTCCGCCAGGACCGAATACGTTTCTTCCAGGAACCGCTTTACCAAATCGCCGGAACAGGACATAGACGTATCGATCACTACTACGAAATCCTCAACCTTGTACATCTCCTTCGTCTCCTGGGGCTCGATGAGAGGCATATTTCCATATAATTCCAGCCCGTAGGTATAAAAAATATAGTCGAAGGAATCTGGATCCACTTCCATCTCTTCCTTTAAGACCGCAAATTTCTTCAAAAACTTTTTATAGTCATACCGTTCCCTGTTTTCCACTTTGATCTGCTCCATCAGATCTCCGCTGTCCTCCGATGCTTTGTTGGCAAATGTCTCCATCTCCGTCTGCATCCGTTCACGGTTCTTATCCCATTTATTCTTTCTGGGCATAGCCTGCTGCCCGGAATCCTTCTGATACCAGTATTTGTGGTCGTCGATACAGAACTCCGCCGCCATCCGCAGGAAACGGGACTCATCCATCTCCCAGCTCTGGAGCACCTTATAGATCCCCTCTGCCGTCAGAACCTTCAATTCATTTTTCAGCCGCAGGTAAATATCTCTCCGATAGGGAGAAGGCGCCACATAAACGCATTTCTGGTACATGCTGTCGATAATAGACTCCATGGCGATATCGCACGCCAGGTTCCAGTATTCCGGCGCCCGTTTTTTTCTCGTATCCATATGGCAGAACAGACAGTGAAGCACCATATGGAGGTAGGAGCGGTTCACCAGTATCCTGCTTTTTTTATAAAGGCTGCACAGATATTCCGGATGGTAATAGATCACAAAGCCATCCGTCCCCAGCCCCCGGCAGCCGGTATCGGCAGCAAAATCAAGGCTGCTCAAAGACACGTCCAGGAAACGCATATTCATATACAGCTCGTTCCTGGCGTCATACAGGATCTCCGTGCATACGTTCACCAGGTTCAGCTCCTGAAGCTGTCTTTCCCTCGTGGGATCGATCATAATTTTCCCTTCCTTACTCTCTAAAGTTCAAAACGCTTTCTCTTCGGCTTAAAACGTTCGTGGCGGTAATCCATCAAAAAGCTTAAGCCCTCCGGATACTTCAGCTCATCCGCCGCCTTCACCGCTTCTTCCAGGTCTTCCCTGGAAAACTCTGAGGCGTCCAGGACCCATTTCAGCAGTTCCATATCCTGGCCCTTTAACGCCAGCCTGGCGGCCGCCAGCTTATGCCCGGACAGATAATTTTCATAAGCCTCCCTGTGTTCGGCGGCCAGACTGTAAGGATAACGCAGCCGGTTGACCGCCATCTGGACGCACAGCTCCTCCCGGTCCGTCAGGATCAGGTTGGCAAACTGGGCGTCGTAATCCCGGAATTTGATCTCCTTCCCGTCAAAGGTATACCGGTAAAAATGGCCGCTTCCATGAGTCACGCAGGAAATGATCCTGGCCGGCGTATTTTCCACCGCCTCCTCGTAAAACTCCGGAAAGATCAGCTTTGCAGCCAGATAACACTCCCCGTTTTCGCGGATCCTGTAGTCCACCTTCACTTCCTGCCTCAGCTCTGTGATAATGTCCTTCAGCCCGGACTTTACCCCAGGCTCCATAGTCACGTCCACATATCCCAGCTTCTTGCAGCCGGTAAAAGCCCCGGCGCCAAAATCCCTGAGGCTCCCATAAAAATATATCTTTTCCCATTCTTCACAATTATAAAAGGCATACTGCCCGATCTTTTTCATACTGGAAGGCAGATGCAGCTCTTTCAGCCTCAAACCCTCCAGCCTCGGCGGCGTCCCTGTCTCTCCTCTTCCGGCCGCCTCTTCATTTACAGTCCAGATCCCTTCCGGCTCGCTCCTTCTCTCTGCGGAAAAAGCATACGGCGCGATCTCCTCCACCGGATATCCGCCGATAGCCTCCGGGATCCAGGCCCTGGTGTCAAAGCTTCTGCAGGCCGTGATCACCGCATGGTTTTTTTCTATTTTATAAAGACATTCCGTGCTGTGAAATCCATCCATTTTTCTGTCTCTCTCTTTGTATAGTAAGCCGGCAGTCCGGCGTGTATGTTTAGTGTAGCATTGATCAATAGGGGATTCAAGAGAAAATCTTCGAAAAGCCTTCTTCTCCTTAATAGTTGCTATACCGAGCTGTATGTGATATGCTGATAATGATCTAAATTCTTCGCCGCAAGGCGTCTGTTTCCGGCATTTCTGCCGCTCCGATCCATCTGATCCCGGAGCTGATTCCAAAACAGAAAAATTTGCACCCCAAAACAAAATATCGTATAATGAAGGGAGAACTTTTATGACAAGAAAGAAAGTAAAACGCACCTATAAGGACAGCCTGTTTCGGATGATCTTCCGGGAAAAGAAAGAATCGAGGACGTCATGAACCTCTACGAACAGCAAAGCAGCTGGAACTCCAATATGCCCCTGCGCGGTCTGTTCTATTTCAGCAGTATCTACCAGGGCTATATCGCTGAAAATAACCTGGATATCTACTCCAGCGCCCAGCTGAAGCTGCCCACGCCCCGATACATTGTCTTTTACAATGGACTCACGGAAGAGCCTGACAGGCAGGAACTGCGGTTAACCGCTTCCTTCACAAAAAAGGATGAACCGTCCTGCCTGGAATGTGTCGCCCAGGTGGTGAACATCAATTTCGGCCATAATAAGGAGCTGATGACTGCGTGCAAAAAGCTTTACGATTACTCTTACTTTATAGCTGCGGTACGAAAAAATCTGGATAACGGAATGGTTCTAACGGAGGCGGTCGACCATGCCGTCAGCCGCTGTATCCAGGAGGATGTCCTGAAACACTTTCTTACAAGACATCGCGCGGAGGTGACGAATGTGATATTAGAAGAATATAACGAAGAACTCCACGAAAAAACGCTTTATGAACAGGGTAGAGCGGCTGGAATCCGGGAAGGGCAGGCTGAGGGACTACAAAGGGGGAGAGTCATCAGCCTCCGCGAAACCCTGCTGCATTATCTTGCACAGACAGGAAACCCGGTTTCAGACCGGTTAAAAGACAGGATCCTGTCAGAAGCTGATCCAGACGTGCTGAAGAAATGGCTGGATATGGCTTTTGGTAAAGCTTCCGCACAAGATCTGGAAAAGGAAATTTTTCTGTAAAAATTCAAATAGTAGTTGTTTGCAAAAAAATTCAGGAGCCGGTGCGACTCATTCAAGTTGCACCGGCCCCCTTTTTACTGGAAATGTTTTATAGTTTCTCTTATAATGATCAATTAAAACAGACGGATTTCACACCCTTAATATTAATCTATCATTCAACTTTCTCTTTTAATCTGGCATAATTCTTTTTATAAAACTCCAGATCATGACTCACATGCTGATACATTGCCTTCTCTGCCTTATCTCCGTCGTGATCGCATAATGCGCAATAAATACGTTTATGTTCATCAATATACTGCTCATCCTGGTGGTAGATGTAAAATTCATTGATCCGTGCAAGAGAGATCAACGCCAGGTTATTCTCTATATACCGCTGCAGCTGGTGATGCTTGCATGCATATATGACCAGCGCATGGAACTCTGAATTTGCGCGTATGATCTTCTGGTAGTTATCTTCTGTATGCCGGCCTTTAAAGGCCTCTGCCTGATCCAGGCATTCTCGCAGCTTCCCCAGTGTCTCCTCATCGATCCGCTCCGCCGCCAGTCTGGCCGCATAGGGATCCATGATGATACGGCATTCATACGCTTCTACTGCGGTCTGGTAATCCATAGGGTTGACAATGATCCCTTCATTGCTTTGCAACAG
>DWZA01000102.1 GCA_019118365.1 Candidatus Lachnoclostridium stercoravium
TCCCTTACCGGGGAATCTATGCCTGTCAGAAAATCCTGCGGCAGCACGGTGTATGCGGGCACTGTTGTGGAAGAGGGCGAGATCACTCTGGAAGTCAAAGAAACAAACGGTTCCAGCAAGTTTGAAAAGATCGTTACAATGATAGAAGAGTCGGAAAAGCTGAAATCTTCCCTGGAAGGAAAAGCAGAGCATCTGGCGGACAAACTGGTCCCGTATACTCTGGCGGGCACGGCCCTTACTTATCTGCTTACTCGCAATGTGACAAAAGCCGTTTCCATATTAATGGTGGATTTCTCCTGCGCGTTGAAGCTGGCTATGCCGATCTCTGTACTTTCTGCGATCCGTGAAGCCAGCGGCCACAATATCACCGTAAAAGGCGGAAAATATCTGGAAGCGATGGCAGAGGCGGAGACCATCGTATTTGACAAGACGGGGACGCTTACAAAGGCCGAGCCAAAAGTGGCCGAGGTGATCCCGTTTAACGGCCTGGGACGGGACGAACTGCTGCGGATCGCCGCCTGCATGGAAGAACATTTCCCCCACTCCATGGCAAAAGCAGTGGTGGACGCGGCAAAAGAGAGAAAGCTCGTCCACGAGGAACTCCATTCCAAAGTGGAATATATCGTAGCTCATGGCATTTCCACCAGGATCAACGGACAGAAGGCAGTGATCGGAAGCTATCATTTTGTGTTTGAAGATGAGAAATGCAGGATCCGGGAAGAGTACCGGGAGCGATTTGAAAATATCCCGGAAGAATATTCTCATCTGTATCTGGCTATTGAAAACGAACTGGCAGCCGTTATCTGTATCCAGGATCCTTTGAGAGAGGAGGCTGCCAGGGTGATCGCCGGCCTGAAACAGGAAGGGATCAGAAAGGTAGTGATGATGACTGGGGACAGCGACCGGACGGCCAGAGCGATCGCGGCTAGGGCAGGAGTGGACGAATACTATTCGGAAGTCCTTCCGGAGGATAAAGCCCGTTTCGTGGAAAAAGAAAAGAAATCGGGAAGAAAGGTCATTATGATCGGGGACGGGATCAATGATTCCCCGGCGCTTTCCGCTTCCGACGTGGGCATCGCTATCAGCGACGGAGCCGAGATCGCCAGGGAGATCGCTGACGTTACCATCAGCGCAGACAGCCTTTATGAGATCATTATCTTAAAACAGATCAGCAACAGGCTCATGAAGCGGATCCAGGGAAACTACCGGGCGATCGTAGGATTTAACGCGGGACTGCTTGCCCTGGGCGCCTTTGGAGCGCTCACGCCTGCCGCCTCCGCCCTGCTCCACAACACCTCGACCCTTGTTATCAGTCTGAAGAGTATGCGGAATCTACTGTAAATCTGAGTAAATGGTAATAATTTAGCCGGGGTTGCTTTTTGACCAGCTATATGATAGGATAGGAGCTATATCGAGTTAAGAACATACGGTGCCTCTGCCGGAAAAGGCCAGAGGGTAAAAGGGAAACAGGTGCAAGGCCTGTGCGAACTCGTCACTGTAAGCGGGGAGTCTGCAGCTTTTGTGTAAACGGCCACTGGTCCGGTACGGACCGGGAAGGCAGCTGCAGGCGCTGATCTGCGAGCCAGGAAACCTGCCGGATGTTGGTACAGGAATATGGTTCCAGATCACGAGTAATTGGTCGTACCGGTTTATGGCGTTTTAAGACCGCGGGTGTTATGATCCTGCAAAGAAGCCTCAGCGCGCCTTTGCAGGATACTGAGCGATCCAGAAGCTCTGCAGGGATTATATCCTGCAGGGCTTTTTTTCCTATACCCTTGTTAAATCGATAAAAAGAAAATACAGATCAGATCAACAAGGAGGAAGATCAATGAGAAGGAGAACAATGATCATGGCGGCGATGGCAGCGGCAATGACGGTGGCAGCGTCCGGCTGCCAGAAAGCAGAGGAGCCTGCAGAAACGGCGGCAGCGTCTGCAGAAGCAGCAGAGACGGTGACTTCCATAGCTGAGGAAGAAACGCAGGAGGCAGAAAAAGAAGAGGATCATGATACAGGAGACGCAGCTTTGGATGATCCGAGAAACCAGGATGATATCGGAGAAAAGGAACTTCTGGCAGTCAGCTTCGGCACCAGCTACAATGACAGCCGGCGCCGTACGATCGGAGCGATCGAAAGCACTCTGGAAGAAACGTTTCCGGAATATTCTGTGCGGAGAGGATTTACCAGCGGCATGATCATCCAACGCATAAAATCCCGCGACAATGTTGAGATCGACAGCGTGGAAGCGGCTTTGGACCGGGCTTTGGATAATGGTGTGAAAGAACTGGTGGTCCAGCCGACCCATCTGATGAACGGCCTGGAGTATACGGACCTGGTAAATGAACTGGCTCAGTATTCCGACGGATTTGAAAAGGTGGCAATAGGAGCGCCGCTTCTTACGTCTGACGAGGATCTTCAGAAAGTGATCCAGGTGATCGCAGAAGAAACCGCTCAGTATGACGACGGGGAGACGGCTATCTGCTTTATGGGCCACGGAACAGAAGCGGAATCCAATCAGGTGTATGAAAAGATGCAGAATATGATCGCAGAACAGGGCTATGAGAATTATTTTATCGGTACAGTAGAGGCGGCGCCCACTCTTGACCAGGTGATGGCCGCAGTTCAGGCAGGAGATTATAAAAGGGTGGTCCTGGAGCCGCTGATGATCGTAGCCGGCGATCACGCAAACAACGATATGGCGGGAGATGAAGAAGGAAGCTGGAAAAGAACGTTTGAAGACGCCGGATATGAAGTGACCTGCATCTTAAGAGGCCTGGGCGAAATGGAAGGCATCCGTCAGATCTTTGCAGAACACGCGCAGGCGGCTATGGACAGCTTAGAGGCGCAGTAAAGCTATGAAAAGATCAGGAAAATTGCTGATGTGGGCGGCTGCGTTGTCATTGTTCCTGTTTCTGTTTGGCTGCGGCAGGCAGGAGAGCAGGCCGCAGGGATCAGGAGAAGCGGCTGCGGCTGTGGAAGCCGAAGGGGAAAGATCATCGGATAGAGAGAATGCCCCGCAGGAAAGCGAGCCAGGCGCAGAAAGCATGGATCTGGAATTTGCAGATCAGTTTTCTGTAGAGTATCTGGCGGACGGTTCCGCTATGGTCTCCATTAAAGACGGCGGACGCTTTCTGGTGCTGGACGAGGGCATGGAGCCTTCCAGGCCTCTGGAAGAAGACGTTGCAGTCATATACAGGCCCCTGAAAAACATTTACCTGGCGGCGACTTCCGCTATGGACCTGTTCTGCGGGCTGGATGCCCTGGATCCCATCACTCTGTCGGGAACAGAAGCTTCCGGCTGGTATATCGAAGAGGCGAAAGAAGCGATGGAAAACGGCGATATGGCCTATGCGGGAAAATACGATTCTCCGGATTATGAACTGATCTTATCCAAAGGCTGCGATCTGGCCATAGAGTCTACCATGATCAACCATTCGCCGGAAGTAAAGGAACAGCTGGAGCGGCTGGGGATCCCGGTATTGGTAGAGCGTTCCAGCTATGAAAGCCATCCTCTGGGAAGAATGGAATGGATCAGGCTTTACGGGCTTTTGCTGGATAAAGAGGAGGAGGCAGATGCCTGCTTTCGCGCCCAGGCTGAAAAAGCAAAAGCAGTGATGGAGCAGGAGAAAACCGGAAAGACAGCGGCGTTTTTCTATGTTACCTCTAAAGGTTACGCCAATATAAGAAAGCCTGGGGACTATGTGGCAAAGATGATCGAACTGGCCGGCGGCGAGTACGTTCCTTCCCACATTGACAAAACGGAAAAGTCCCTTTCCACTATGAACATGCAGATGGAAGCTTTTTACGCGGCGGCAAAAGACGCCGACTGTCTTATCTATAACAGCACCATCGACGGCGAGCTGGAATATATCGATCAGCTTCTGGCAAAAGACAGCCTTCTGGCTGATTTTAAAGCAGTAAAAGAGGGAAATGTCTGGTGCGCCGGGAAAGAGATGTTCCAGGAAACGCTGGGGGTGGGGGACATGATCGAAGATATCCGCCGGATCCTGGAGAATGAGGATCCGGATCCTTCGGAAATGGTCTATATCCATAAGCTGAAGGAACGCTAGGATCTTAAAAATAATTCAGAACGGCGCGAACAGCTGCAGAAAGGTTACATATGAGGGAAAAGAAGTATCAGAGGCCTGCGGCGGTATTTCTGCTCCTGGGGCTGCTCTTTGCGGCGCTGGCTTTTTTCAGCATCCAGTGGGGCAGCGTCAGCCTGTCAGGAGAAGAGATCTGCAGGGCATTATCTGGCAAAGGCCAGAATGAAACGTCATATCATATTATCTGGGATATCCGGCTGCCCCGCATGCTGGCTGCAGCTGTGCTGGGCGGAGCCCTTTCTGTTTCCGGCTTTCTTTTGCAGACCTTTTTTGCAAATCCTATTGCGGGACCATTTGTGTTGGGGATATCATCGGGGGCAAACCTGACCATTACCCTGACTATGGTCGTTCTCCTGGAAAACGGGATCGGGATGGATTCTGCTTCCATGATCCTGGCCGCATTTGCCGGCTCTATGATCTCCATGGGCTTTGTACTGCTTGTCTCCATGCGGATAAAACAGATGTCAGCGCTGGTGATCTGCGGGATCATGGTCAGTTATATCTGCTCTGCAGTGACGGATTTCCTTGTGACATTCGCGGATGAAAGCGAGATCGTAAACCTGCGCAGCTGGTCTATGGGCAGTTTTTCCGGCATTTCCTGGGATAATGTCCAGGCGATCGCGGCGGTGGCTTTGCCGGCCCTTGCGCTGACATTTCTGCTGTCCAAACCTATGGGAGCCTACCAGCTGGGAGAAGCCTACGCAAAAAGCGCCGGCGTGGATGTCAGGAAATTTGGGATATGCCTGATCCTGCTGTCCAGCATACTGTCCGCCTGCGTTACAGCCTTTGCAGGGCCGGTTTCCTTTGTGGGGATCGCGGCGCCTCATATCGTAAAAAAACTGCTGGGCACCGCAAAGCCGCTTCTTGTCATTCCGGGATGCTTTTTCGGAGGGGCAGCGTTCTGCCTGGCCTGCGACCTGATCGCAAGAACTGTGTTCGCACCGGTGGAATTGGGGATCAGCTCCGTTACAGCGGTCTTCGGTGCGCCGGTCGTTATCTGGATCATGGTACGGGGCAAAGGCCGAAGGCAGAAATAAGAGAAAGAACAGGAGTTTCTCAATGGAAAACACTTATATCAGCACAGAAAATCTGGATGTGGGATATGGAAAAGAGGTTTTGATCCGCCAGATCTGCCTCCATGTAAAACGAGGGGAGATCGTTACCCTGATCGGGCCGAACGGCGCAGGAAAGTCGACGATCTTAAAAACTGCGGCCAGACTGATCGCCCCTTTAGGCGGAACCGTATACCTGGACGGGACCCCGGTGGATCAGATGGCAGCAAAGGAACGGGCCAGACGTCTGGCGGTATTGATGACAGAACATGCCCGCCCGGAGCTTATGACCTGCCGGGATGTGGCGGCAGCCGGCCGCTATCCTTATACGGGACGTCTTGGGATACTGTCGGGAGCGGACTGGGAAAAGGTGGAGGAGGCTTTGGAGATGGTTCAGGGCCGTGAGCTGGCAGAAAGAGATTTTAACGAGATCAGCGACGGGCAGAAGCAGCGGATCCTTTTAGCCAGAGCGATCTGCCAGGAACCTCAGGCAATTATCCTGGACGAACCCACCTCTTTTTTAGATGTCAGACACAAGCTGGAACTTGTGACGGTATTGAAAAGGCTGGTAAAAAAGAAAAATATCGCAGTACTAATGTCCCTTCATGAGCTGGACCTGGCTCAGAAGATCTCAGACTATATCGTATGCGTGGGAAAAGACGGGATCATGGCCTGCGGCGCGCCGGAAGAGATCTTTACTTCTTCTTATATAAAAGAACTGTATGGAATCACCAGGGGAACTTACTGCGCCGAACTTGGCTGCCTGGAGATGGAGAGGGTAACAGGAGCTCCCCAGGTGTTCGTTATCGGAGGAAATGGAACCGGCATACCGGTTTACCGGCGGCTCCAGAGGGAAGGGATCCCTTTCGCTGCCGGAGTGCTCCACGAAAATGATGTGGACTATCCTGTTGCAAAGGCGCTGGCAGTTAAGGTGATCTCGGAGCGGCCCTTTGAGCCGATTGGAGACAGAGCGTATAAAGAAGCGGCGGATGTGTTGAAAACATGCAGCCGGGTCATATGCTGCGTGAAAGAATTTGGGACAATGAACGAAAGGAACAGGGAATTGGCGCGGCTGGGGTGACACCAATGGGAAGCCCCAGCCGCATTTGATCAGAATGTATATGATTAACTAAATGGAAAAAAGAAAAGCTGCTGGCTCTCACCAACAGCTTTTCTTCGTGCAGAAGAAGAGACTTGAACTCTCACGGTATTGCTACCACACGGACCTGAACCGTGCGCGTCTGCCAATTCCGCCACTTCTGCGTTTTGCTCTGCCGCTTTGTTTTTGTTTGTTTCCCTCAGCGACGTAGGTCATTATAGAACATAATCTTCCAGTTGTCAACATTATTTTCAAAATTTTTTTAAAAAAATATTTTTTACAAAAAATGAAAAAAATACTTGCAAAACAGAAGGGGCTATGATATACTTTCTACCGTTGAAGCGAGCGGCGCTCGTAAGACAACAGAATAAGGAAGCGGGAGTGCTGGAATTGGCAGACAGGCAAGACTAAGGATCTTGTGGGTGTATGCTCGTGTGGGTTCAAGTCCCATCTCCCGCAGGAGAGATTTCACGAAAGCGGAGATATCGTTGGGTATCGCCGCTTTTGTCAGTTTTATATCCAACTGGAGGATCTATCTATGAAACCGCAGATCAGTATAAGAAATGAACGTATAGACGACTATGAAACAGTAGAAAGGATTACGAGAGAGGCGTTTTATAATCTTTATATCCCAGGCTGCATCGAGCACTATCTGGTCCGTATCATGCGTGAACACGAGGATTTCATCCCGGAGCTGGATCTTGTCCTGGAGCTGGACGGCAGGGTTATAGGAAATATCATGTATACAAAGGCAAAGCTGACGGACGGAGACGGGGATACAAAAGAGATCCTGACCTTCGGCCCGGTATGCGTTCTTCCGGCTTATCAGAGAATGGGATATGGAAAAATGCTCATGGAACATTCCTTTAAGAAGGCGATCGAATTAGGATATGATACAATAGTCATATTCGGAAGTCCTTCCAATTATGTGAGCCGCGGCTTTAAAAGCTGCAGGAGATTTAACATTGCGGTTGACGGAGGAAGATATCCGGCTGCAATGATGGTAAAGGAACTGATCCCCGGCGCCCTTGCAGGAAAAAATTGGATCTATCAGGACAGTCCCGTTATGGCAGTCAGCGAAGAGGCGGCAAGGCGTTATGACGATACTCTGGAGAAGATGGAGAGAAAATATCAGCCAAGCCAGGAAGAATTTTATATTCTGAGCCATTCGTTTGTCGGGGAGGAGTAGACAGGGGACAGGCTTATGTTGGAACCGATATGATCGCTTGACAAAATTTTTATCTGGCGGTATATTATGGAAGTGGATAAACAGCGGCAGGGCGGCATGTGCGCGGCCTGTGAAACGCGGTAAAAGGTAAAGCGGAATCCAGCGATTTATGCGGGAGTGCTGGAATTGGCAGACAGGCAAGACTAAGGATCTTGTGGGTGTATGCTCGTGTGGGTTCAAGTCCCATCTCCCGCAGTCATGCAAAGACGCATTCCGGGGTGGGATGCGCCTTTTTTGCATATACCTTAGATGAAAGAAGGGAGATTAAGACAATGACGATCAGAATCGGCGTTTTAGGTTATGGGAATCTTGGAAGAGGGGTTGAATGCGCGATAAAGCAGAACCCGGATATGGAACTGAAAGCGGTATTTACAAGAAGGGATCCGGCTGGCGTAAAGATCCTTACCGAGACGGCAAAGGTATATCCTGTGGCGGATGCGGAGAAAATGAAGGATGAGATCGACGTTATGATCCTCTGCGGCGGAAGCGCCACGGATCTTCCGGTACAGACGCCGGAGTATGTAAAGCTTTTTAATGTAGTGGACAGCTTTGATACTCACGCAAAGATCCCGGAGCATTTCGCGGCCGTGGACGCAGCTGCGAAAGAGAACGGCCATGTGGGCCTGATCTCCGCAGGCTGGGATCCGGGTATGTTTTCATTGAACAGAGCTTATGCAGAAGCTGTGCTGCCTGAAGGAGCGAATTACACCTTCTGGGGCAAAGGCGTAAGCCAGGGACATTCCGACGCCATCAGAAGGATCGAAGGCGTAAAAGATGCAAGGCAGTACACGATCCCGGTAGAAGCTGCTCTGGAAGCAGTGAGGAGCGGAAGCAACCCGCAGCTGACCACCAGGCAGAAACATACCAGAGAATGCTTTGTAGTAGCGGAAGATGGAGCTGATCTGGCAAGGATCGAAAATGAGATCAAGACGATGCCGAACTATTTTGACGAATATGATACGACTGTTCACTTTATCAGTGAAGAAGAGCTGAAGAGGGATCACAGCGGTATCCCCCACGGCGGTTTCGTGATCAGAAGCGGAAAGACAGGTTGGAACGGAGAGAATAAGCATGTGATCGAGTACCGTCTCCAGCTGGATTCCAATCCGGAGTTTACTTCCAGCGTACTGGTGGCATATGCCCGCGCCGTTTACAGAATGGCGAAAGAAGGGCAGACCGGCTGCAAGACAGTCCTGGACGTTGCGCCTGCCTACCTGTCTCCAAAGAGCGGCGAAGAGCTGAGAAAAGAATTGCTGTAAACAGTTTGGAGGAAGACGATGCTTACATTAGAACATGTCTCTTTTGATGTCAAAGAGGACAGAGAACAGAAAGAGATCATAAAAGACTTAAGCCTTACCCTGGACGACAATAAATTTATTGTTATCACCGGGCCGAACGGAGGAGGAAAATCCACTCTGGCAAAGCTGATCGCGGGCATCATAAAGCCTACGGATGGAAAGATCTGGTTTGACGGCACGGATATCACAGATATGAGTATTACAGAAAGGGCCAATATGGGGATCAGTTTTGCATTCCAGCAGCCGGTGCGTTTTAAAGGCGTTCAGGTGCTGGATCTGATCCGTCTTGCGGCTAAGAAGAACCTTTCTGCCGCGGATGCCTGCCAGTATCTTTCAGAGGTAGGACTGTGCGCGAAGGACTATATCAACCGGGAAGTCAACGCGAGCCTTTCCGGCGGAGAGTTAAAGAGGATCGAGATCGCCACTGTGCTTGCGCGCGCAACCAGGCTTTCCGTATTTGACGAACCGGAAGCAGGGATCGACCTTTGGAGCTTCCAGAATCTGATCCGGGTATTCGAGCGTATGAGGGAGACGATAAAAGGAACGATCCTGATCATTTCCCATCAGGAACGTATCCTTAATATCGCCGACGAGATCGTTGTGATCGCCGACGGGCAGATCGTCAGACAGGGGCCGAGAGAAGAGATCCTTCCAGGACTTTTGGGAACTGCTTCTGCGGTGGAAGCCTGCGAATACTATCAGGAGGGCAGATAACTATGGACGAGATACAAAAGACTCTTCTGGAAGAAGTAGCCGGTCTGGAGGGCGTGCCGGCAGGAGCGTATAATATCCGTACCAACGGAGAGCTCTCCGGGCGGAATACGACGGCGAATATTGATATTGTCAGCAAGGATGGCGGAAACGGCATCGATATCAGGATCAAACCGGGGACAAAACACGAAAGCGTCCATATACCGGTTATCTTAAGCCAGAGCGGCCTGACAGATCTGGTGTACAACGATTTCTACATCGGTGACGACGCAGACGTCCTCATCGTAGCCGGCTGCGGCATCCATAACGGAGGAAACGCAGATTCCAAGCACGACGGTATCCACAGATTCTTTGTGGGAAAAAACGCAAAGGTGAGGTATGTGGAGAAGCATTATGGAAGCGGGGACGGAAGAGGAAAAAGGATCATGAATCCTGTGACAGAGGTCACTATGGAAGAAGGCAGCGAGATGGAGATGGAGATGGTGCAGATCCGCGGAGTGGATTCTACGAAGAGGCTCACCACTGCAAATCTGGCCGCAGGCAGCAAGCTGACGGTAAAAGAACGTCTTCTGACCCATGGAACCCAGGACGCGGTCAGCGAGTTTGAGGTCAATTTAAACGGCGAAGGCTCCAGCGCAAACGTTATTTCAAGATCCGTAGCGAAGGAGGAATCCAGCCAGCTGTTTATTTCCAAGCTTCACGGAAACGCCCCCTGCGCCGGCCATTCGGAATGCGATTCTATCATCATGGATTCTGCAAAGATCAGCGCAGTGCCGGAGATCACGGCGAACACTCCGGATGCGGCCCTGATCCACGAAGCGGCGATCGGAAAGATCGCGGGAGAACAGATCATCAAGCTGATGACTCTTGGGCTGACGGAAGAAGAAGCGGAAGCGCAGATCGTAAATGGATTTTTAAAATAGAAGACCATTTCATACAGGTCAGGGAAAGGCGCGGGCTTTTTCCTGGCCTGATTTTATCAGGAGGAAGAATATGGGACGTGTTTATACACTGAGAAACGGGGTTCAGATGCCGGCTGTAGGCTACGGGACTTATAAGAGCACAGACGGAAGCGATGAAAGAGTGATCCGCATGGCTCTGGAGGCGGGATACCGGCTGCTGGATACAGCGGCTTTTTACGGAAATGAAGAACAGGTGGGAAAAGCGGTAAGGGACAGTGGGATCCCCAGGCAGGAGATCTTTTTGACCACAAAAGTGTGGAAAACGGACATGGGCTATGAGAAAACAAGGAAAAGCATACAGAACTCCCTGGAGCGCCTGCAGTGCGGTTACCTGGATCTGTGCCTTCTGCACTGGCCGAAGCCGGATCCGGATTTTAAGGACTGGAAAGAACTGGACCTGGAAAGCTGGCGCGCCATGGAGGAAGCCTGCCGCCAGGGAAGAGTCCGGGCTATTGGGGTGAGCAATTTCCTTCCCCATCATTTAGAGCCTCTGATGGAGAGGGCGGATATCCTTCCGGCAGTGGACCAGCTGGAGCTGCACGTAGGCTATATGCAGGAAGCTGCGGTAGCGTACTGCAGGGAGAACGGGATCCAGGTGCAGGCATGGAGTCCTCTTGGCAGACAGCGGGTGATGAACGAACCGACCGTCGTCTGCATGGCGGAAAAATACGGCCTCACCCCTGCGCAGCTTCTGTTAAAATTTTTGCTTTCCCAGGACATCGCCGTTGTGCCGAAATCTTCTTCTCCTGAGCGGATGCGGGAAAATCTGGAGCTTCCGGATGTCCGGATCAGCCGGGAAGACCTGTATTTTCTCCGCTGCCTGCCTCAGATGGGATGGGGCGGAGAACATCCGGATCTGAAAAAATAAGCAACAGTTCAGGACGGCTGAACTGTTACAAAAATAACATTAAAAACCATAGGAATCATGGTAGAAAAAGTCCCTGTTGTGGTATAATAACCCTATGGCCATTAAAGAAGCCGGCAGAAAAACAGGAGGACATTTTGCCGTGAAAAAATTTGATTATGTGATCAAGGATGAGATAGGGATCCATGCAAGACCAGCAGGACTGCTTGTGAAAGAAGCAAAGAAATACGAAAGCAAGATCGTTATCACAAAGGACGGAAAATCTGCGGAGGCTACAAAGCTGATAGCCGTTATGAGCCTGGGCGTAAAATGCGGACAGACGATCACCGTGGAAGCGACGGGACCGGATGAAGACGCAGCGTGTGAAGGAATAGAGAAATTCTTATCAGAACACTTATGACAGGAGTTTTGATCACATTTCAGGAGGTATCCAGCGAGACGCGCGCAAGCTGCGTTTGCTGTTAATAGGGAAAACGGTCAGGCGCGCGCCTGGCCGTATTTCAGAAAGAGGTGAGCTTATGCGGGAATTTGCCGGAAAATCCGTTTATAAAGGGATCGTTTTAGGTCCGGTCATTGTTTTAAAGAAAAACGACTACAGAGTAAAGAGAGAAAAAACAGATGATGCGGAAGCTGAGATCCGGAGAGTCGAAGGAGCCGTAGCGCAGGCCCAGGCGCAGCTGCAGAAGCTCTATGAAAAGGCGGTAAAGGAAGTGGGGGAAGCCAGCGCCGCTATTTTTGAGGTGCATCAGATGCTCCTGGAAGACGAGGATTTCCAGGAAGCGGTGAACAATACGATCCGCAACGAAGGAGTTAAAGCGGAGTATGCAGTCGCAGTCACAGGAGATAATTTTTCAGAAGTCTTTGAGGGAATGGACGACGAGTACATGAAAGCCCGCGCAGCTGACATCCGGGACATTTCCAACCGCCTGATCGGAAATCTGACAGGAAGAGCGGAGGAAGACCTGGACGCAGCCGGTCCGGCGATCATCTTGGCCGACGATCTGAGCCCCAGCGAAACAGTGCAGATGGATAAGAAAAAGATCCTGGCCCTGGTCACGGTGCGGGGTTCGGCAAATTCCCATACGGCGATCCTGGCCCGCATGATGAATATCCCGGCGCTGATCGGCGTGCCGCTGGATCTGGAAGAGATCTGTACAGGCACGGAAGCGATCGTGGACGGCTACGGAGGGAAGCTGATCCTGCAGCCTTCTTTAGAACTAAAGGAAGAAACGGAGAAGAAGATCCAGGATGAAAGGGAAAAGCTGCAGCTGCTCCATGAGCTGAAGGGAAAGAAAACAGTAACAAAAAGCGGAAGGAAGATCCATCTTTTTGCAAATATCGGGAGCGTGTCGGACATTGGCTATGTCCTGGAAAATGACGCGGAAGGCATTGGATTGTTCCGCAGTGAATTTCTCTATCTGGGAAAAACAGCGCTGCCCTCAGAGGAAGAGCAGTTTAACGCATACCGTCAGGTGCTGCAGATGATGGGCGGCAGGAAGGTGATCATCCGCACTCTGGATATCGGCGCGGATAAGCAGGCGGATTATCTTAACCTGGATAAAGAAGCGAACCCGGCTATGGGATATCGGGCGATCAGGATCTGCTTAAAGCAGCCGGATATTTTCAAGACCCAGCTGAGGGCGCTTTTCCGCGCGGCTCTCTATGGAAATCTGGCGGTAATGTATCCCATGATCATTTCTGCGGACGAAGTGAAGAAGATCTATGAGATCGTAGACGAGGTAAAGAAAGAATTTGAAGAGACTGGGATCCCTTACAGGATTCCGGAACAGGGCGTAATGATCGAAACCCCTGCGGCCGTTATGATAAGCGACGAGCTGGCTCAGATGGTGGACTTTTTCAGTATCGGGACCAACGACCTGACACAGTACACGCTGGCCATCGACAGGCAGAATGAAAAGCTGGATGATTTTTATGACGCCCATCATCCGGCGATCCTGCGAATGATCAGGATGGTAACGGACAACGCCCATAAGCATGGCAAATGGGCGGGCATCTGCGGAGAATTGGGGGCGGATCTGGAACTTACGGAAGAATTTGTAAAAATGGGGCTGGACGAGCTGTCTGTTGCTCCGTCGATGATCCTTAGGATCCGGAAGAAGATCACAGAGATGGATTAAAACATAGAATACAGGGCAGAGGAGCCAGACGTGGCAGTTTTCGAAATGCTGCGGCTGGCTTTTTGCGCGATACGCCCGGAGGGCGGCCATTGTTTCATTAATTGACGGTCCCGCTCATGTTTTATTAAAGGCAGGCATAAGTTTGTGGTAAATTTGCATGGACGGGTGAGGATATTTGAACAGCCAGAAACGGGAAAACCTTTTAAATCTTTCGCTGGATGCAGGAAGGGAAGAAAGGGCGCGGTCAGCCCCTCTGTCAACAGGATATTTCCCGGAAGAGAATATGTGGGAACTGATCGTCCGATATACGGGAACCCTTGATTTTTTAAAAGAGAGGGGGATTGGAGTAGAAGAACTGACGGGAGGTTACGGGATACTGACGGCGTCGGAGAGTGAGATCAATTTCCTAAGCGCGCTTCCCCAGATACAGTATATTGAAAAGCCGAAGGAGTTATTTTACTCTATCGCCCAGGGCCGGGCGGCTTCCTGCGTGAACGCGGTCCAGCAGGGAGACGGCGGGCTGTCGGGAAAAGGCGTGCTGATTGCGGTCATTGATTCAGGAATCGATTTTTTTCATGAGGATTTCCGAAATGAGGACGGGACGACCAGGATCCTGGAACTATGGGATCAGGGGCTGGAGAGGGTCTTTACAAGGGAGGAGATCAATGAAGCTCTGTCCGGGGGAAATCGGCAGGAGGCGGGGAAGACCGTTCCGTCTGTGGACTCCGGTGGCCACGGGACAGCTGTGGCAGGGATCGCGGCGGGAAATGGAAGACAGGGCGGTCCAGCCTACAGAGGGATCGCCTGGGAAAGCGAGCTGCTTATCGTTAAACTGGGGAGGAAAGGACAGGGCGGTTATCCCTGGACAACGAGCCTTATGAGAGCCCTTGATTTTGCGGTGAACCGGGCTGTTTATTATAATAAGCCTCTGGCTGTAAACATGAGCCTGGGAAATACCTATGGATCTCACGACGGGTCTGGCCTTTTGGAGACATTTATCGACGAGATATCGAATTTCGGAAAAAATGTGATCGTTGTGGGAACGGGAAATGAGGGGGCGGCGGCAGGCCATGTTATGGGACGCCTTGCGGCAGGAAAAATGGAAACCGTAGAGTTTACGTCTGGCCCCTATGAGCCAAGCTTTGGGATCCAGCTTTGGAAATCTTATGTGGATTCTTTCGCGATCACCCTGGCAGCCCCGTCCGGCCAGGTCTTCGGTCCCATAAGAGAAGATCAGGAGATCCGGCGGTACCGGTACAGGGACACGATGATCCTGATCTATTATGGCCTTCCCAGTCCCTATACCCAGGCGCAGGAGATCTATTTTGACTTTATACCGGAAAAGGATTATGTGGAAACCGGAAACTGGAAATTTTTTCTGCAGCCGGAGAGGATCGTTTCAGGCCAGTATGATATGTGGCTGCCTTCTGCAGGGACCCTGAATCCGGCTACCCGATTTTTAAGGCCGGCCCCGGATACTACCCTTACGATCCCGTCATCTT
The DNA here is from genome assembly GCA_019118365.1 of Candidatus Lachnoclostridium stercoravium. Lineage (GTDB taxonomy): Bacteria > Bacillota > Clostridia > Lachnospirales > Lachnospiraceae > Lachnoclostridium_A > Lachnoclostridium_A stercoravium. Next base: position 14,959 of record DWZA01000102.1, read on the forward strand.
CTGTCAGAGCTGTTTCAGTTGGCGCCTATAACAGCGCCTATCAGTCCTATTCGGAATTTTCCGGACGCGGTTATACAAGGCTGACCGAGCAGGTGAAACCAGATATCGCGGCGCCTGGGAGCGATATAACGGCGCCGAAAAACGGAGGCGGCTACGGTGTGTTTACAGGAACTTCTTTTGCGGCCCCTTTTGTTGCAGGAAGCGCGGCGCTTATGATGGAGTGGGGCATTGTAAGGGGGAACGATCCGTATCTTTACGGAGAAAAGGCGAAAGCCTATCTGCACAGAGGAGCGCGGAAGCTGCCTGGATTTGAACAGTGGCCAAATCCCCAGGCAGGATATGGGGCTCTGTGCCTGCGGGACAGCCTGCCGCTGTGATCTTGCCGCCGCATCGATCCGCCCGCAGACTTTGCGGCGCTTTCGGGACATATCGCCGCTTGACAGAACTTTCATAACAAATATATGAAAAAAGGGTAAAAAAACGGTTAAATAAGAAAAACTTGTATAAAAAAGCAGAAAAATATGCTACAATAGGCATAAGTTTTGGTTGGAGGCCCATATAATAGAATGTAGCATCCATGCTTTATCAGGCCTTCCGGTCAGAGAGGGTGGTGGAGTTATGAATTTAAGAGAAACTGCAGAGATGCTGGAAGAACAGTATTTAAGCCCATATGCTTCCCTTAGCAGAAATACAAAGGGAAGGGACAGGCAGGAACCTTTATGCGACATCCGTCCGGAATACCAGAGGGATCGGGACAGGATACTCCACAGCAAGTCTTTCCGGAGGCTGAAGCATAAGACGCAGGTTTTTCTGGATCCGGAAGGTGACCACTACCGGACGAGACTCACCCATACGCTGGAGGTGTCGCAGATCGCAAGGACGATCGCGAAGGCCTTGAGGCTCAATGAAAGCCTGACCGAAGCCATTGCGCTGGGACACGATCTGGGCCATACGCCCTTTGGACATACCGGAGAGATGATCCTCAACGAGATCTGCGAAGACGGTTTTGCCCATTATCTTCAGAGTGTGCGGGTGGTAGAGATCCTTGAAAAAAACGGAAGAGGCTTAAACCTTACGAAAGAAGTCCGGGATGGTATCCGGAACCACCGCACCAGCGGACATCCGTCCACACTGGAAGGCTGCGTGGTACGGCTTTCGGATAAGATCGCTTACATAAACCACGACATCGACGATGCGCTTCGGGGCCGGATCATCCAGGAAGGAGAACTTCCATCCTGCTATACAGATGTTTTAGGACACAGCGTGCGGGAAAGACTGAACACCATGATCCACGATATTATTGAAAACAGCCTTGATAAGCCTGAGATCCTTATGTCTCCCGGCATGGAAGAGACTATGCAGGGCCTGCGTACCTGGATGTTCGACCACGTATATAAAAATCCAAAGGCAAAGGCAGAGGATGGCAAGGCCAGGAAGCTGATCGTGGCATTATACGAATACTATATGGATCATCTGGAAGAGCTTCCCCAGGAGTATCATTATCTTATGGATGAGCTGGGGGAGAAGAAGACCAGGGTGGTCTGCGATTATATTGCAGGCATGAGCGACAGCTATGCCATAGATACGTTTGAAGAACTCTTTGTGCCAAAGGCATGGAAGGTTTAGACATGGGAGGAAGCTATGTATTACCCAGAAGAGATCATAGAAGAAGTGAGAATGAGGAATGACATTGTAGATGTGATCTCCAGCTATGTAAAGCTTACGAAGAGGGGAAGCAACTATTTCGGCCTCTGCCCCTTCCACAATGAGAAATCGCCTTCCTTCTCCGTATCTCCGTCAAAGCAGATGTATTATTGTTTTGGATGCGGAGCCGGGGGAAATGTTATTACCTTCGTTATGGAATATGAAAATTATTCATTTACCGAGGCCCTGAAGCTTCTGGCGGACCGGGGAGGCGTAAAGCTTCCGGAAGAAGAGGATACAAGAGAAGCAAGGGACCGGGACAGCCTGCGCCAGTCCCTTCTGGAGATCAATAAACTGGCGGCAAATTATTTTTACTACCAGTTAAAGTCCCCCGGAGGAAAGGCCGGATATGAATATCTGAGAAAAAGGCAGCTGACGGACGAGACGATCCGCCGTTTCGGCCTTGGATTCGCCCATAAGACCAGCGACGATCTGTACCGATACTTAAGGTCAAAAGGATATAAGGACGAGCTTCTGAAGGAAACAGGGCTGGTGACTGTAGAGGAGCGGGGAGGAAGAGATAAATTCTGGAACCGCGTGATGTTTCCGATCATGGACGTCAACAACCGGGTGATCGGTTTCGGCGGCCGGGTCATGGGGGACGGGACCCCCAAATATTTAAATTCCCCGGAGACGAAGATCTTCGATAAGGGGAGAAACCTTTACGGGCTCAATTACGCCAGGACTTCCAGGGAGAAATACCTGCTGGTGTGCGAGGGATATATGGATGTGATCTCCATGCATCAGGCTGGATTTACCAATGCCGTCGCCTCCCTTGGAACCGCCCTGACGTCTCAGCACGCTTCCCTTTTAAAACGATACACGGATAAAGTGGTGCTGACCTATGACAGCGATGCCGCGGGAGTTAAAGCGGCGCTGAGGGCGATCCCTCTGCTGAAGGAGGCGGGGATATCCGCCAGAGTCCTGAATATGGAGCCTTATAAGGATCCGGATGAATTTGTGAAGAATCTGGGCGCGGAAGAGTTCAGAAAGCGGATCGAAGAGGCAAAGACCAGTTTCTTTTTTGAGACGGATCAGATCCGGAAAAATTATGACAGGAACGATCCGGAACAGGAAACCGGTTTCCAGGGAGAACTGGCCAGAAAACTTCTGGAATTTGAAGAACCTATGGAACGGGATAACTATATACAGGCAGCGGCCAGAGAATATTTTCTGAGGTATGAGGACTTAAAACGGCTGGTGAACAGCCTTGGAAACCGTATCGGTACGGGAAAGCAGGTGGCGGCCAGAGAAGAAGGAAAAGAGAGAAGGGAAAAGAAAAAGGATAAGGAAGACGGGATCCGCAGGTCCCAGAGGCTCCTTTTAACGTGGCTTATAGAAGAACCGGCGCTGTTTGACAAGATAGAGGGGATCATCACAGAAGACGATTTTCTGGAACCCCTTTATCATAAGGCGGCAAAGCTGGTGTTTGAGGGCCACAGGGCGGGAAATGTGAACCCGGCGGAGATCCTGAACCATTTTATCAACGACGACGAAGAGTACAGGGAAGCAGCGGCGCTGTTTAACGCAAGCCTGGAAGATTCCCTGGACAATGAAGAACAAAAAAAGGCATTTGCGGAAACAGTTTACAAGGTAAAGAAAAACAGCCTTGATAATCTCAGCCGGAATGCTACAGATATCAGCGGACTGCAGAAGATCCTGGAGGCTCAGGCAGCGCTGAAAAAGCTGCATATTTCTCTTGACTGAAGGAGATACTAACGCACAGCAGCAAAAAGGGGTGGAAATATCATGGACAAAAGTACAGATTTTGAAGGAAAATTAAAAAAACTTCTCTCTGAGGCCAGAAAGAAGAAAAACATCCTGGAGAGCCAGGAAGTAGTGGACTTTTTTAAGGATGACAATCTGGACGGGGAGAAATTGGATAAGGTATATGATTTCCTGGAAAGCAACGGGGTAGATGTTCTCCGCCCGGATGAAGAAGATATCGATCCGGACCTGTTTTTAGAGGAAGAGCTGGAAAACGAAGAAGATATCGATATGGAACATATCGATCTTTCCGTACCGGAAGGCGTCAGCATGGAAGATCCTGTGCGGATGTACTTAAAAGAGATCGGAAAGGTGCCACTTCTTTCTACCGAAGAAGAGATCGAGCTGGCAAAAAAGGTGGAACTGGGCGATGAAGATGCCAAACAGCGTCTGGCAGAAGCCAATCTCCGCCTGGTAGTGAGCATTGCGAAGCGGTACGTCGGCAGAGGCATGCAGTTTCTGGATCTGATCCAGGAAGGCAACCTGGGGCTGATCAAAGCGGTGGAAAAGTTTGATTATAAAAAAGGCTATAAATTCAGCACCTATGCTACCTGGTGGATCCGCCAGGCGATCACCCGGTCCATT